>NZ_VTXJ01000007.1:0-312171 GCF_013114525.1 Vibrio sp. T3Y01
TTTCGAATCTAAAGTACAAAAAGTTTTAGGGGTGTAGCTCCAATTGGCAGAGCAGCGGATTCCAAATCCGCGTGTTGGGAGTTCGAATCTCTCCACCCCTGCCACATTAAAAGGCTCTAGCAGAAATGCTAGAGCCTTTTTGCTTTCTGAATCTAATAATACTCTATTGGCAAAGCCGCGGATTCCCCTACTTACCAAAACTGTGCGTGTTGGGAGTCTATGCCTCAACTCTTGCTATATACTAAGCCTCAGCAGAAATGCTGATGTTTTTTTCGCGAAGCAAAGTTGGAATAATTACGCGTTCCCCTAGCTCGCCAGCTCAGTCTAATCTCTCCATTCCTGCCATATTTAAGTCTTTAGACTGCGCGTCCCAGCAAAATGCTAGAGCCTTTATTATTCCTGTCATTTTTAGAAGTAACGCTAGAGACACCAAGTTATCTCTATCTACTCAATACTCATTTTGCTCTATAGTTCTGCTAGTTAATAACTAACGCTATTCTAGCGAGACATTGATTCCCGTTCTTTGTGTTTCCAGGTGAAAGCTGAAGCCTTTCGATTGAAGCTAATATAACTTGAGAGTGGGTTACTGGGGAGGCTAGTGAGTGTGCAGAACAATGAGTTCTCTGTATTACTTAACTTCCTGAAAGAGTTCCGGCCAAATTTAGTACTCCCCCCAATTAAGGCTTTCGATTACTCCAATAATAGTGGTATCAAATATCTATATAAGCTTCTATGTTCTACGCATACCTTTCAGCGATAGCTTCAGTGTGGGAATTGGTGAGTTTGACTTTCATTAGGTATAAAAAAGGCCACCTAAAGTAGGTGGCCTTGGTTAATCTATCTAGGTGTTAATCTAGCTCTTTCTCTGCTTGTTTTGCTTTCTCTATCATAGGAGTGATTGTTGAGCCTTGAACTAGAATAGAGAACACAACTACGGCGTATGTCATGACAAGGATTATCTCTTTAACATCTATTGCCTTGTCTTCAATTACCCAGATACCGGAAGGGATTGATAGAGCCATTGCTAGTGCTAAGCCTCCACGTAAGCCGCCCCAAGTTAGAATCTTAATCGACCATGGGTTGTAAGTTCTAAAGCGCTTAAATCCAATGTAGGACAAGAAAACACTCAGGTAGCGTGCACTCAATACTAGAGGAACTGCGAATGCCATTAAGATCCAGTCTTCTTGGTGGAATTTGAATAGCAGCATCGACATACCAATCAATAAGAACAGCACGCCATTTAAGAACTCATCTATCAGTTCCCAGAAGTGGTCTAAGTGGTCTTCACTCTCTTTTGAGAAGCCTATAAAGCGAGTCCAGTTACCAATCATGATGCCTGATACCACCATAGCTAATGGACCTGATACGTGGAGGACTTCAGCAAAAGCATAACCCGCAGTAGGGACACCAATAGTTAGTAGCAATTCCATTGAGTGGTCATCAGTATTACTGATTAGGTAGTGGAATATAAGACCTAATGCAAAACCATAAACGATACCGCCAATAGCCTCTTGGACAAATAGCATAGTCACACTGCCAACTGTCGGTGCTTCTGTACCAAATGCAATGGTGAATAGAGTGACGAAGATTACCAAGCCAAAACCATCGTTAAATAGCGACTCACCTTCAATCTGAGTCGAGATTCGTTTTGGGGCATCGAGTTTCTTTACAATGGCTAAAACAGCGATTGGATCGGTTGGTGAGATAAGAGAACCGAACAGTAAGCAGTAAATGAGATCGAATTGGATGCCGATGAACTGACAGAATCCATAAAGAACAAAACCAATAAAGAAGGTCGAGAATAGAGTCGCACCGAGTGCGAGTACTGTGATTTCCCATTTTTGGTCTTTAAGGTTTGGGAGTTTGATCCCTAAGCCGCCAGCAAATAGTAGGAAGCCTAATATCCCTTTAAGTAGGAAGTCTTCAAAATTAATACTGGCAACCGTTTCAGAAGCAATGTCGGCTAATTGAAACCAGTTGTTTTGGCCCGCAATGATAATTAAAAGAGACAGCATCATTGAGCCTGCTGTGATGGCGATGGTTGTTTGCATTTTACCAATTTTGCTATTAACAAAGGCAATGAGCATGGCTGCAGCAGACAAGAAGCATAAGGTGTAATAGACCGACATTGGGGTACCAACATGTAACAAAGTATGAATATGAATTTTCGTTGTCTCATGCTCAAATAGCAAACACTTTTTGTCAGGACTCGGTAATCAATTTCCTCTTTTAGACGTCTAGACTCCTTTTTAATGTGTGATAGGATGGAAGCATAATTAAAGGAATGAGGTTGTACCGTGGGAAGTAATGTAAGGCAAAAGATTGATGCTCTGTTGAAGCAACGAATTTTACTGATTGATGGTGGCATGGGTACCATGATTCAGGACTATAAATTGGAAGAGCAAGACTATCGTGGTGAACGCTTTGCGGATTGGCATAGTGACTTAAAGGGTAACAATGACCTTTTGGTACTTACACAACCTAAGCTTATCAAAGATATTCATTCGCAATATTTGGAAGCTGGGGCAGACATCCTTGAAACCAATACTTTTAACGCTACAACCATTGCTATGGCCGACTACGATATGGAAAGCCTTAGTGAAGAAATTAACTTTGCAGCAGCCAAGTTAGCACGAGAAGCCGCTGACGAATGGACTGCAAAGACTCCTGAAAAACCTCGTTTCGTTGCCGGCGTCTTAGGCCCAACAAACCGCACTTGTTCTATCTCTCCAGATGTTAATGATCCGGGTTATCGTAATGTGAGTTTTGATGAGTTAGTCGAGGCCTACTCTGAATCGACTCGCGCGCTGATCAAAGGTGGCTCAGACCTTATTCTTATCGAAACCATCTTCGATACACTCAATGCTAAAGCGTGTGCTTTTGCAGTTGAATCTGTTTTCGAAGAAGTAGGCATCACTTTACCGGTCATGATCTCCGGCACTATTACTGATGCATCAGGTCGTACGCTTTCAGGGCAGACGACCGAAGCTTTCTATAACGCCCTTCGTCATGTTAAGCCTATCTCGTTTGGTTTGAACTGTGCATTAGGCCCTGATGAGCTGCGTGAGTATGTTGGCGAGATGTCTCGTATCTCAGAGAGTTATGTTTCTGCTCACCCTAACGCTGGCTTACCTAACGCATTTGGCGAGTATGACCTTTCACCGGAAGACATGGCTGAACACGTTAAAGAGTGGGCTGAAAGTGGTTTCTTGAACCTGATTGGTGGCTGTTGTGGTACTACGCCAGAACATATTCGCCAAATGGCAGAAGCGGTTGAAGATGTAACTCCTCGCCAATTGCCGGACCTACCTGTGTCGTGTCGTTTATCCGGTTTAGAACCTCTGACCATTGCTAAAGAGTCTCTGTTTGTAAACGTGGGTGAGCGAACGAACGTGACCGGTTCTGCACGCTTCAAACGTTTGATCAAAGAAGAGCTTTACGATGAGGCATTGAGTGTTGCTCGTGAGCAAGTCGAAAATGGTGCACAGATCATCGATATCAACATGGATGAAGGAATGCTAGACGCTGAAGCGTGTATGGTTAAATTCCTTAATCTATGTGCCTCTGAGCCAGAGATTTCAAAAGTCCCAGTGATGGTCGATTCATCAAAATGGGAGGTTATTGAAGCCGGCCTGAAATGTATTCAGGGTAAAGGCATCGTTAACTCCATTTCTCTAAAAGAAGGTAAAGAGAAGTTCGTCGAGCAAGCCAAGTTGGTTCGTCGCTATGGTGCAGCCGTGATCGTGATGGCGTTCGATGAAGTCGGTCAGGCAGATACACGTGAACGTAAAGTCGAGATCTGTACCAATGCTTACAACATTCTTGTTGATGAGGTTGGCTTTCCACCTGAAGACATTATTTTTGACCCAAACATCTTCGCGGTTGCGACTGGTATTGAAGAGCATAACAACTATGCGGTTGATTTCATTGAAGCGGTAGGCGATATCAAGCGCGACCTACCTCATGCGATGATCTCAGGTGGTGTCTCGAACGTGTCATTCTCATTCCGAGGTAATAACTACGTTCGTGAGGCAATCCACGCTGTATTCTTATACCACTGTTTTAAAAATGGTATGGATATGGGTATCGTAAACGCTGGTCAGCTGGAAATTTACGATAACGTGCCAGAAGATCTGCGCGATGCTGTTGAAGATGTCGTACTAAACCGTCGTGATGATTCGACGGAACGTTTGCTTGATATGGCAACCGAGTATCTAGAGCGAGCGGTTGGTAAAGTTGAAGATAAATCAGCACTCGAGTGGCGTACTTGGCCTGTAGAGAAGCGTTTAGAGCACTCTTTGGTCAAAGGTATTACTGACTTCATCGTTGAAGATACTGAAGAAGCGCGTGTCAATTCAACTCGTCCTATTGAGGTAATTGAAGGTCCGTTAATGGACGGCATGAACGTGGTCGGCGATTTGTTTGGTGCAGGTAAGATGTTCCTCCCTCAAGTTGTTAAATCGGCCCGTGTAATGAAGCAAGCTGTAGCCCACTTGGAGCCGTTCATTAATGCATCCAAAGAAGTTGGTGCGAGTAACGGTAAGATCCTTCTCGCGACAGTTAAGGGCGATGTTCATGATATTGGTAAGAACATTGTTGGCGTCGTTCTTCAATGTAATAACTATGACATCATCGACCTAGGCGTGATGGTTTCATGTGAAAAAATTCTCAAAGTCGCGAAAGAAGAAAACGTCGATATTATTGGTCTTTCTGGCCTGATTACTCCATCCCTTGATGAAATGGTGCATGTTGCCAAAGAAATGGAACGACAAGGCTTTAAGTTACCACTATTGATTGGTGGTGCGACGACATCCAAGGCGCATACTGCTGTTAAAATTGAACAGAATTACTCAGAACCAGTGGTTTACGTTAATAACGCTTCTCGTGCAGTTGGCGTATGTACCTCATTACTTTCTGAAGAGCTAAAACCTGCCTTCGTTGAGAAGTTGGACTTAGATTACGAGCGCGTTCGCGATCAGCATAATCGTAAGAAGCCTCGCACTAAGCCAGTGACACTCGAGCAAGCTCGCGCAAATAAAGTGGCGATTGATTGGGACGCATATACTCCGCCAGCACCAGCTAAACCGGGTGTGCATGTATTCAATGATTTTGATGTGGCAACACTGCGCAACTACATCGACTGGACACCATTCTTCATGACATGGTCATTGGTCGGTAAGTACCCAGCTATTCTTGACCATGAAGAAGTGGGTGAAGAGGCAAAACGTTTATTCAAAGATGCGAACGAGTTACTGGATCGTTTAGAGAAAGAGAAGCTACTTGAAGCCCGTGGTATGTGTGCGATGTTCCCAGCCAACAGTGTTGGTGATGACATTGAGGTGTATACCGATGAGTCTCGTACCGAGGTTCTCAAAGTTCTACATAACCTTCGCCAACAGACTGAGAAGCCTAAAGGCTTTAACTACTGTTTGTCAGATTACATTGCTCCAAAAGAAAGCGGTAAAGCGGACTGGATTGGTGGCTTTGCAGTGACAGGTGGTATTGGTGAGCGTGAGTTAGCGGATGAATACAAGGCCAATGGTGATGACTACAATGCCATCATGATTCAGGCTGTGGCTGATCGACTAGCTGAAGCGTTTGCTGAATACCTACACCAAGAGGTGCGAAAGGACATTTGGGGTTACGCTCCAGATGAAGACTTATCTAACGATGATCTGATTCGAGAGAAATACCAAGGTATTCGTCCTGCTCCTGGTTATCCTGCTTGCCCTGAGCATACAGAGAAGGGCACGTTGTGGGAGTTGATGGATGTTGAGAAGAGCATCGATATGTCACTGACGTCCAGCTACGCGATGTGGCCTGGTGCTTCAGTTTCTGGGATGTACTTCTCTCACCCTGATTCTCGATACTTTGCGATTGCTCAGATTCAACAGGATCAAGTAGACAGCTATGCTGACCGTAAGGGTTGGGATATGTTGGAAGCTGAGAAGTGGCTAGGTCCAAATATTAACTAGCTATTAAATCCGCGAGTTACTTGTAAAAATAGAAAGGGTTGCTTAATTGCAACCCTTTTTGTATCTGTACTTTGAGCGTTGAACTCTTATTAATTCACTATCGCCTTATTCGAATAGCTCTTGATGCAGCTTTTGAATAGCCTGTTTAGAGACTGACTCATTGAGCAGGAAGCATAAGTTATGAGGGCTTGCTCCGTAACAAATCATGCGCAAGTTGAAATCTTCAAGGGTGCTGAATACTTGCTTAGCGTAGCCTTTGCTTTCACTCATGTTATTACCAATCAATGCCACTAAACACAGGTCATGTTCCACATCGACTGAACAAAGTTCTTCTAGCTCAAGACGTGCTGCTTCTGGTAACTCAGGTGCACCACCAGATGTATCAGTTTGATCTAGGGTGAGTGAAACACTGATCTCTGAGGTGGTGATAAGATCGACCGAGATCTTATGTTTAGCAAGGATCTCGAATACTTTCGCGAGAAAGCCGTAAGCATGGAACATATTAGCGCTACGAAGCGTAACCATGGTTTGGTTGCAGCGAAGGGCAAGGGCTCTGAATAGTGGAGAGCTTTCCACCTGCTGGCGAATCCAAGTTCCACCCAATTCTGGTGCTTTTGAAGAGCCGACAAATACCGGAATTTGGTGACGTAGTGCTGGCACGAGAGTCGATGGGTGCAGGATCTTCGCTCCAAAGTTTGCCATCTCAGAGGCTTCACTGAAGCTGATTTCTGGGATTGGAGAAGCTTTAGGTGCGATGCGAGGATCTGTGGTGTAGATACCTGGAACATCTGTCCAAATCTCTAAGCCAATCGCTTGTACTGACTCTGCAATAAGCGCTGCTGAGTAATCACTACCACCACGGCCTAAGGTTGTTGTATTGCCGTCATTGTCTGCACCAATAAAACCTTGTGTGACGACAACTTGTTGTTGGCACAGTGGAATCAGTTTCTCTTTCGCTAGCACTGAAATCTCTTCAAGCTGAGGTTCAGCTTTGCCGAAATCATCATTGGTGCGCATCACTTCTCTTATATCGAAGCGAACCGCGGATGTACCACGTTCGCGAAGGATTTGAGCAAGAAGGTGTGTCGACATCAATTCACCGCACGCGACCAAGTGATCGGTTAACTTAGTGCTTGTTTGAAACGATGCAGCCTCGGCAGCGCTCGCAATGTCATCAAGAATGGAGTGAACTTCTTTTTCGACGCTGATTGGATCAGCAAGTTGATCAAGAATTGCATTGTGGATGTCCGTTAATTGGGTCATCACCTCTTGACGACGAGCTCTGTCTTGAACACCGTTTGCCAGTTCAACAAGTAAATTAGTTACTCCTGAACACGCAGAACTTACGACTAACTTGGTATTTGAGTTGTTTTCAATAATGGCAGCACAACGGCTCATTGCTTCAAAGTTGGCAACACTTGTACCACCAAACTTAGCGACATTAAAAGAACCAGCTACATTAGATGCACTCACGATATATCTCCCACGACTTCCTAAATAAAATTACGGTTGGGTAATCCAACGTCCATTGTTTTCGAAGAGAGTTTTAGAGCAAAAAGAGAGGAATTATGTGAATAGTAACCTCAGAAGCTCTTCACCATATAGAAATGGTGACAGTCGCCGGGATTCAGCCCGCTCAACCGATAATAAAGGTCCTGCATCCTTTTATTATCTCGGCACTGCTCCCCCTAAATGCTTTGTATCGGAAATGCGGTTCCACAAAACACCTGCCTGGGCAGTGCTCCTCTTCTGCTAGATAGCCATTTCATTGAACGTGTTTGCGCTCACAATGTCAATTGGTAACTTGAGATAATTTAAAAATAATTTTAACAATTATGTGACAGTGGTTTGACCTCAAGACCTAAGGCTAATTGCTGACATGTTCGATTTGCTTTAGGGTGGAATATCAACACCATTAACGTAAGGGATTTACATGTCTAACTTAACAAATACTTCTACTATCGATAGTTTTTATCCACCACATCGAACGTTAATGGGGCCTGGGCCTTCTGATATCTCACCTCAAGTACTGCAAGCTTTGAGTCGTCCAACCATAGGTCATCTAGACCCGCTGTTTATTGCAATGATGGATGAGGTTAAACAGCTTCTTAAGTATGCATTTCAGACAGATAATGAGTTTACGATTGCTGTATCAGCGCCGGGCAGCGCCGGTATGGAAACTTGTTTTGTTAACTTGATTGAACCCGGTGAAAAGGTCATCGTCTGTCGAAATGGCGTGTTTGGTGAACGTATGCGAGAAAACGTGGTGCGCTGCGGTGGCGAGGCAATTCTTGTTGATGACGAATGGGGTAAGCCTGTATCTGTCGAAAAGGTACAACAAGCATTATCAGAAAACCCAGATGCTGTCGCGGTTGCGTTTGTGCATGCTGAGACCTCTACTGGTGCGCTATCGGATGCTCAAGCTATCTCTGCGGTTGCCCGACAGTTCGATGCATTGACGATTGTTGATGCTGTGACCTCACTGGGTGGTGTACCACTGTTAGTGGACGAATGGCAGCTCGATGCGGTTTATTCTGGGAGTCAGAAGTGCTTGTCTTGTGTTCCTGGTTTATCACCAGTGACTTTCTCTCAGCGTGCCGTTGATAAAATGAAAGCGCGTCAGTCACCGGTACAAAGCTGGTTCTTGGATCAGAGCCTAGTATTAGGTTACTGGAGCGGAGAAGGTAAGCGTAGTTATCACCATACTGCACCAGTCAATAGTCTTTACGCGCTGCATGAGTCTCTCGTGCTATTGAAAAATGAAGGCTTAGATAATGCTTGGTCTCGCCATCACGCTATGCATCAAGAGTTGAAAGAGGGCGTGGAAGCATTAGGACTGAAATTTGTTGTTGATGAGGAGAGCCGTTTACCACAACTTAATGCTCTTTACTTCCCTGAAGGAATCGATGAAGCGAAAGTCAGATCGCAGCTTTTAGAAGAGTATAACCTTGAGATTGGTGCTGGCCTTGGTTCTTTGGCTGGTAAGGCATGGCGTATTGGCTTGATGGGCTACGGTGCTCGCAAAGAGAATGTCGCGTTGTGTCTTAAAGCGCTGCAAGACGTACTTAAATAGTCAAATCAGGTTAGTTTTAAAGAAAAGCGCACGAGGATCGTGCGCTTTTTTGTGTTTGATCTAAAGGTGAGATGCGAAAGTCATATCTCGCTAGTCCTTAGCTACTCTGCGGATGAAACATTGTTTTCTGCTTGGGATACTTTCTTGTACTGAACCTGTGAAAAGTCTCTGTCCGGAAACAGAAACTTGGCTTCGCTACGGATCTGTTCCGCTTTGCTCTCTTCCCCTAAACCTTGATAAGCAAGGATCAAGTTACTGTAAAACGCTGGTCTTGGTTTACTCTTTATGATCTCTAGTGACCAATCAACATAGGGCTGAATAAGGCTAGGATCGCCTTTATAAAGACCAATGTTTAGGTAAGTGCTGTATATATCCCAATCGTAGCGATCTTTCCAAACCACAGGGTTGGTGACTTGTTTGAGAATATCTGGGTTTTTAGGTTTAGATAGCTCAAATTTGGTCAGTACATAGTTGGTATGCAGTGCACTCAACATGTAAACACTCACCAGAATTGGTAACACTAGGCTGGTCACTCTAAATAAGGTTTTACTGATAAAGCTGAACTGCTGCTGATAATGACGCGAAGCGCGCTGGTCGACCCAATAAATCAATATGATAAAGGTTATCCAGTGTATTGCCGAGTGATAGAACGGGTACTCCAACTGAGAGTGTAAAAGTATCGGTATGAATAGCGCCAGTAAAGCTAAGCGTGTTCCTTTCGCTGAGCTCGAGATACGCGACAATACTAATACTGCGGCAATCAATATTCCTATGATAGGTACAATACCGCCCTCAACTCCCCAGAATAGAAACTCATTGTGGGGGTGATCCATTGCTGGAAGCCCCGGATGATAGTTTGAATTGAGTTGATGCTGACGAGCGGTATACAGGGTGTACTCTGATTCAAATCTTCCGTAGCCGTAACCAGTAAATGGTTTCTCTACCAACATGTCTAATGTTTGCGGGAAGGTGTAAGCTCGAGGACTCTCTAGGTTCGCTTTTTTACTCGCTATACTATCTGTAGTGCTAAGGCTGATTACTGAAAATGCAACTACGATACCGACAACAACGGATGCACACCATCCGTAGAATCGTTTCTTGGTCGAGAACTTGTAGAGGTAAGGCAGAATACATATGAAGCCAATGAGTGCGGCTAACCAACCTGTGCGTGATGCGATGATGATCAGCAGTGGTACCGTTAACGTTGGTGTTAGGTAGAGTAAAAATGATTCGCTAATCTTATGGTTGTACTTGGCTGGCTGCCTCGCCAGTAGGTAAGCAGAAAGGACAAAACCCGTCGCTAAAAAGCTAGCCATCACGTTAGGTTGTTGGAAGATTCCATAAGGACGATTAGCTTCAGTGTTGTAACCAAATAGGTTACCAGGCTCCAACAAAAAATATTGCACATAGCCAAACAATGCCTGTATGACGACAGCAAGTACGATGAACCACAGCATGCGCTGTTTATGTTTATTACTGAATTTGAATTGTTGAAGAACCACGAATAAGGCAAAGCCAGCCCATAACCCAAGTAATCGACCAGAAGCCCCTTGCGGCGAAGCATTGCTGTATAGAATAGGCAATGTGAGTATCACGCAGCTTATCAGCAAGCCTATGGTTAACTTGGAATACTTGAGTACTCGATTGGTCGCCAGTTGATAAAAGCCAATGGCTAAAGAGAAGCTTAGAGCCAGCCAAGTGGTCGGGTTAAAGGATAGGGCAAGGCCTGAACCACCTGGGTTAGGCATGAAAAAGTGCATGGCGAGTAAGAATACAACAGCTAGTGAAGCAAGGAATGCTTTGTTGAGAGGTAGCTGAGTGACCTGATGCTCTAGCTGGGTTCCGCTAGTGTGTATTGTTGCCATAAATCCCTAACCTTATAAAAACGGAGCTTGTTCCTTTTGAAACAAGCTCCGTTACTTTAACATTTTTCTGTCCGCCCGCAGGACGCTATTTTATACCTAGTTCAAATTTAACATAGGCTTAAGGAAGCGTGCGGTATGTGAACCTTCGACTAGTGCCACATCTTCTGGTGTGCCTTCTGCAACAATTTCACCACCACCTTGACCACCCTCAGGGCCGAGATCGAGTATCCAGTCTGCAGTTTTAACGACATCCAAGTTGTGTTCAATTACCACAACGGTATTACCGTGATCACGTAGGCGATGCAATACGGTTAATAGCTGTTGGATATCGTGGAAGTGAAGGCCTGTTGTTGGCTCATCCAGAATGTATAACGTCTTTCCTGTATCTCGTTTAGACAGCTCGCGCGCTAATTTAACACGTTGAGCCTCACCACCAGATAGGGTAGTTGCGGCTTGGCCCAAACGAATATAAGAAAGGCCGACATCCATGAGAGTTTGCAGTTTGCGAGCGATCACTGGAACCGGATTAAAGAACTCACGTGCGTCTTCTACGGTCATTTCCAGTACTTCGTCGATGGTTTTACCTTTGTAGCGAACTTCTAGTGTTTCACGGTTGTAGCGTTTGCCCTTACACACATCACAAGGTACATAAACGTCCGGTAAGAAGTGCATTTCTACCTTGATAACACCATCGCCCTGACAGGCTTCACAGCGTCCGCCACGCACGTTAAAGCTGAAGCGTCCCGGTTTGTAACCGCGCGAACGTGACTCCTGTGTACCCGCAAATAACTCACGAATAGGTGTAAAGATCCCTGTGTAGGTTGCAGGGTTTGATCTTGGCGTTCGACCGATAGGGCTTTGGTCAATATCGATGACCTTATCGAAATGCTCTAATCCTTTAATTTTCTTATGTGGCGCAGGTACTGCTGTCGTTGCGCCGTTGAGTTGGGTGTGAGCAATTTTAAAGAAGGTGTCATTAATCAGTGTCGACTTTCCTGACCCCGATACACCTGTAATACAACTGAATAGGCCAACTGGGATAGTCGCTGTGACATTTTTCAGGTTATTACCGGTAGCCCCAATGATCTCGACGACTTTCTTTTTGTCGATCGGCGTTCGTTGTTTTGGTACTTCAATCTCTTTTACGCCACTTAAGTACTGACCAGTCAACGAATTTGGATTGTCGATGATATCTTGCATAGTACCTTCTGCGACGACGTGGCCGCCGTGCACACCAGCACCAGGGCCGATATCGATAACATGATCTGCACAACGAATCGCGTCTTCATCATGCTCAACGACAAGTACTGTATTGCCTAAGTCTCTCAGATGAACCAAGGTTTGCAGTAGTCGTTCGTTGTCACGCTGGTGGAGGCCAATCGATGGTTCATCCAAGACATACATAACTCCCACTAAGCCTGCACCGATCTGACTTGCGAGACGAATTCGTTGCGCTTCACCACCAGATAGGGTTTCAGCACTGCGTGATAGGTTGAGGTAGTTCAAACCGACATTAACCAAGAAGTGCAGGCGATCATTGATCTCTTTCATCACCTTATCGGCGATTTGTCCGCGCTGACCGTCTAACTTTAACTCTTGGAAAAATTGTAGGGCGTCAGCAATGCTGAGTTCAACAATTTCAGGCAAAGTTGTATCGCCAATGAAGACATTACGAGCTTCTAATCTTAAACGAGTACCGTCACAGCTTGAGCATGATTTCGTTGAAATGTATTTAGCAAGGTCTTCACGGACTGCGTTTGATTCTGTATCACGGTAACGGCGCTCCAGCGTATTCAAAATACCTTCAAATGGGTGACGTTTGACTCGAATATCACCACGATCATTGATGTATTTGAACTCAACTTCAGTGCAACCTGAACCTTTCAGAATAATCTCTTGAGTCTTCTTCGGTAGAGAATTAAATGGTGCAAACAGATCGAAACCATAGTGTTCAGAGAGCGATGTTAGCATCTGGAAATAGTAGTAGTTCTTTTGATCCCAGCCCTTAATTGCTCCGTCGGCAATACTCAGATTCTCATCTAAGATCACTCGACTCGGATCAAAGTACTGCTGAACCCCAAGACCATCACACGTACCACATGCACCTGCAGGGTTGTTGAATGAGAATAGGCGAGGTTCAAGCTCTTGCATGCTGTAACCACACTTTGGACAAGCGAAGTTAGCAGAAAATACTATCTCTTCTTGGTCTGTTTCATCCATCCAACCAACGACAGCAATACCACCAGAGAGCTCTAATGTGGTCTCGAAAGATTCGGCTAAGCGTTGTTGAAGATCAGGGCGTACCTTAAATCGGTCAACCACTACTTCTATCGTGTGTTTCTTGTGCAGTTCTAGTGCTGGTGGATCGGATAGGTCGCATGTCTCACCATCAATACGCGCGCGGATAAAGCCCTGAGCCGCTAAGTTTTCCAGTGTTTTGACATGCTCACCTTTACGCTCTTTAACGATTGGTGCTAACAGCATCATCTTTGATCCAACAGGTAGTTCAAGTACCTTATCCACCATTTGGCTGATGGTTTGTGCGGCAAGTGGTGTGTTGTGTTCTGGACAGCGAGGTTCCCCGACTCGTGCGTAAAGAAGCCTCAGGTAATCATAAACTTCGGTAATAGTACCGACCGTTGAGCGAGGGTTGTGAGACGTCGATTTCTGTTCTATCGAGATAGCGGGAGATAAGCCTTCGATGTGGTCGACATCAGGCTTTTCCATAAGGGATAGAAATTGACGAGCATAGGCAGACAAAGACTCAACATAACGGCGTTGCCCTTCTGCGTAGAGGGTATCAAACGCAAGTGATGACTTACCTGAACCAGAAAGACCTGTGATAACAATCAGCTTATCACGAGGGATGGTAAGGTTTACGTCTTTGAGGTTATGCGTACGAGCGCCTCTAATTTCTATTTTATCCATCTCAACAGACCATGTAATTTTTAGTGGCTAAAGTATTACATAGAGTGAGATTTGTGCAAAGTTTTACTGGATAAAAAAACAGTAATTAAAAAGGGCGACTCCAAGAGCCGCCCATTACATTGTGTGAATTGTTACTTACCAGTCAGCAGTTATGCTTCTTTCTGTGTTGAGTGTTTGCCTAACTCAACTTGCTGCTGGTCTTTCTTGTATAGGTTTTCAAAGCAGTAGTTTGTTGCTTCGATGTAGCCTTCTACGCTACCGCAGTCAAAACGCTGGCCTTTAAATTTGTATGCCAATACACAACCTGCTTTTGCTTGTTTAAGCAGTGCATCAGTGATTTGGATCTCACCACCTTTACCTGGTTCCGTTTGCTCGATCAGTTCGAAGATATCCGGAGTCAGAATATAACGGCCAATGATCGCTAGGTTGCTTGGTGCTGTGCCTTGCTCTGGCTTTTCCACCATGTCATCAACACGGAACAGGTCGTCTTTGATCATTTCACCTGAGATAACACCGTACTTATGTGTCTCTTCTTCAGGAACTTCTTGAACAGCTACGATAGAACAGCGGAACTGTTTGTATAGCGCAACCATTTGTGCCAACACGCCTTGTTGTTCATTTACACATAGGTCATCGGCAAGTACCACTGCGAATGGTTCGTCACCCACAAGCTCACGACCAGTCAGGATTGCGTGACCTAAGCCTTTCATTTCGCGTTGACGAATATAGGTAAAGTTTGCAGCTTCAATCGTTTCACGGATATTAACCAGCAGGTCTTCTTTGTTTGTGCCACTGATCTGATGTTCCAGCTCGTAGTTCTTGTCGAAGTGATCCATGATCGAGTGCTTACCACGACCCGTTACGATACACATTCCGTCCATACCGGCTTCGATTGCTTCTTCAACACCGTATTCAATCAGTGGTTTGTTTACTACTGGCATCATTTCTTTCGGCATTGATTTGGTTGCTGGTAAGAAGCGTGTACCGTAGCCTGCTGCCGGGAAAAGGCACTTTTTGATCATCGTAAGACCCTTTATCTATAATAATTATCGATTCAACCTGAGTGGTTGATATTTCTGAGGGCAACTCTAGCACAAATTTTGTCGAAAATTCAGCAACAATCCGTATGGCTAACCAGAGCTTCCCTCAAAATTATCGCGACTTTAAGAAGTGGATCAATTATGCAAGCAGATTCTGGTTGGCCCATGCAATTGCTTGGACTCTATTTTTTACCGCCAATTTACGGAATATTTGATAGAGGTGAGACTTCACCGTGAACTCGCTGATAAAAAGATCATCGGCTATTTGTGTGTTCGACGAGCCGGATTGGAGGCAACGAATAACCTGGATCTCGCGAATGGTGAGATCAACATTCGTAGGCGTTGTGTTGGTATTGACCATATTGCGATAGTAAAACAGCAGTTGATTGGTTACTTTTCTTGGCAGCCAGTTTTCGCCATCGATTACCTCTTGTAAACCATGAGCAATCTTGTTTTTTTTATCGGTGTTATAAAATAACCCTTTTAATACACCATAAGTCAAAAGCTCTGACGTTGGCAGTTGCTGGGGGACATTAAACAAAATGATCTCATGGTTTTTCCACATTACGGTCAAATTAGGGCAGATAGCCAATAGCTTTGGCACTTCTTTATAGTCGACAAGAAGAATTCGATTGCTCTGCTTTCTATCAACTAACATTAAGTCGTCTGGCGTCATCTTGTACAACATAATTGATAGGTGTTTCTCTATTTCTTTTACGTGTAAGTAGGTGTCGCTTGGGTCGATGCACATAAAGTGTAAAGTGCGAGCATAGCGAGATTTTCTCATTGAAGTTCCTTATTTATGAAGTATGAGATTTCACGGTGTCATGCAGACTTTGGCTTCTCTAGCATCATCGTTGTGACTTGCGTTGAATATCAATTCTCAAAGTAAATGAGTGGTTTGTAAGTGGAGAAAAAAGCAACATCGCTCTGAATATCATGATTTGTTACGTTTTTATTCTTTGTCGTGAGGAGAGAATAGGAATGCGATTTATCACAGCAGAAAAGCATGCTATTCTTGTGCGCTAAAAATTTTCTGAGACTATGAATTTAGACGGAGCAAATCATGGCTAGCCGTGGAGTTAACAAAGTTATATTAGTGGGTAACCTAGGTAATGACCCAGAAATTCGTTACATGCCAAATGGCGGCGCAGTAGCGAACATTACCATTGCAACGTCAGAGTCATGGCGTGATAAAGCAACTGGCGAACAGCGTGAAAAAACAGAATGGCACCGTGTTGCTCTGTTTGGCAAGCTAGCTGAAGTTGCTGGTGAGTACCTACGTAAAGGTTCTCAAGTTTACATTGAAGGTCAACTTCAAACTCGTAAATGGCAAGATCAAAGCGGTCAAGATCGCTACACGACTGAAGTTGTGGTTCAAGGCTTTAACGGCGTTATGCAAATGCTAGGCGGTCGTGCTCAAGGTGGCGCACCAGCTCAAGGCGGCATGGGTGGCCAACAACAGCAAGGTGGTTGGGGTCAACCTCAGCAGCCGCAACAACAGCAGCAATACAGTGCTCCAGCTCAACAGCAGCCGAAAGCACCTCAACAAGCTCCTCAGCAGGCTCAACCTCAATATAATGAGCCACCGATGGATTTTGATGATGACATCCCATTTTAAGCCCTGTTTTTAATATATTATAAAGACAGTATTAATTTGGAAAGAGCCGCGATTATCGCGGCTTTTTGTTACCTAGAATTCTTAACGCTTTATTTACAACGTCAATTTATAGTATAAGTAGCAATACGGTATAATGTGAGTTGAAAAGGATTTCGTTATTCATGAGATATACCCCCACACTAAAATTGAGCACCCGATTGGTCGCATTTGTAACCGTGATAGTTATCAGTGCGATGTTCATTCTTTTTATCGGTGGCACCCTCTCATTTAAGCGTATCGGGCAAGAGTATTTAGACCATTATTTGGTGGGTATTGTCGACGTTGTAGATAAGGAAATGGAAGACCCAGACGCTGCATATTCAATGCAACGTTGGATGCCTAAGATGTTGCAAGCAAGCAACATTGTTGAGATGAAACTCTCGAATAAGACCGGCATTGTTTATCGCTTCAAAGATACTTCACCACAGATTGATCCTAGCCGCCTTTATGAAAAGAGCTTTGTATTAGAACGAAATACCGGTTATCGAATCGAGTTTAAGGCTCTGCCTCCTTACATTGGATACAGCTACTCATTGGAAGCAATGTGGTCGATTACTTTAGCGGTCGCTTTGATTATATTTTGCCTAGCTCGTGGCGTTCGATGGCTAAAAGAGCAATTGATGGGCTCTGAAATGCTGGAAGAGCGTGGAAGGATGATTCTTGCTGGTCAGGTTGAGGCTCATGCCAAAGGTGATGAGCGAGAGTGGCCTTTTACCGCGAGTGAAGCTCTTGATGTTCTTATTGAAGAGTTAAAAGACGCTCGGCAAGAGCGTAGTCGCTTCGATACCTTTATTCGTACCCATACCTTCTTAGATAAACTCACTGGCACTGCCAACAGAGTGCTATTCGATAACAAGCTTGAATCGGCACTGCATGAAAGTGGTGCTCGTGGCGGTGTGTTGTTAATACGTATTGATGAGTGGGAGGAGGTACGTGATGATAATGACAAGCAAGTTACAGATAACTTTATTATTGAGGTCGGCGAAGTATTATCGAATATCGTACAGCGCTACCCAGATGTTATTTTCTCTCGTTATTATGAAGCCGACTTTGCTGTATTTATCCCGCACCAAGGTGCCAAAGATATTGCGACGCTGGCGGCTCAGTGTTTAAGACAACTTGATAAGTTAACACCACCAGAGCCTTTAGAGTCGGATAATTGGTGCCATATCGGCGTGACCATGTACACCGAAGGTGAACGTCATAGTCAGATCATGGATGAAACGGAAACCGCATTAAAAAGTGCGCAATTGGAGCGTATTAATAACTGGAGTCGTTTCCCTAAACAAAATAAAAATGAGCTCGATAGAGGAAGTGTTCGCTGGAGAACACTACTTGATACAGCACTGCTTCCTGATAATTTAGTAATCTTTGCTCAGCGGTGTTATCTTATGTCTGAATTAGGTCAAGCTAATGAATTACATAGAGAAATATTCACTAGAATTCAGGATCCTGAGAAGGGTTTATTGAAGTCCTCTCGCTTCATGCCTGCGGTGGAGCAAGTGGGTTACCAAGCTCAAATGGATCAATCGGTGTTGAGGGTGTTGTTGAAGTCACTGAAAGAATCGACTCAACCTATTCATTATTCAGTGAACCTTAACGTCACGCCTTTTGCGAGTAAGCAGCACTTTAAGTGGTTTAGGAGTGAATTGTTGCAGCTTTCTGCACAGCACCGGTCACAACTCGCTTTTGAGTTTCCTGAGGGGCACCTTATCGCTCATCTTGATTATATGAGACCGGTGGCAAAGATGCTGCGAGGACTAGGGTGTAAAGTGATTGTTGGCCAAGCTGGGCGAACTATTGTCAGCACTCACTACATTAAGGATTTGAAGGTTAACTATATAAAGCTTCATCGAAGCTTGATTAAGAAAATCGACCAAAGACATGAAAACCAGCTGTTCGTCCGCAGTTTAATCGGCGCGTGTGGTGACTCTCCAACTCAAGTGATTGCGGTGGGGGTCGAGACAAAACAAGAAAAGAACACCTTGATAGAGTTAGGTATTAATGGCTATCAAGGAAGGTATTTCGACGAAGAACAACAAATTATCCCTTTACCTAATAAAGGTTCAAAGTCAGTGAAAGCTGAGTCTGTAGTAAAAGTTGGTCGAAGAAATCGATGGCGTAAGAGTAGTAGCTAAGTATGAATTTTAAAGCGATTGTAGACAAATTAAAGCCAAGCAAAAGCAATGGCAACACTCAAGTTGTCATGCTGGGTAACGATGCTGTCTATATTTCATCGACGGAACAAGAATCCCAAGTAACCAGTATTCCTTTAGTTAATGGTGACTGGGAAAGTGCGCTGAAAAAATCGTTGAATAGTGAGGCGTTTACCAGCAATAGCCTTCAACTTATTGTTTGCGCCAACTATTACCAAACCTATCAGCTTGATAAGCCGGACATCCCAGAAAGTGAATGGTCGGTTGCCTTGCCATTTCTACTCAAAGACCTTGTTGCGGAGAGAGTTACGGAGATCACCGCGAGTGCGGTCGCTCTACCAACGTCGAATAAGTTACAAGTGTATGTATTGCCCAAAAAACTGCTAGATAAGCTGGTTAATATTACGAGCTCGGCGCAAGTTGAGCTAAAAGGTGTGGCGCCAGAAGATGAAATCTGGGGTTATAGTGCTGGTGAACTGTCGAATTTTATCCTTTTGCAACGCAGTACTAATTCGCACTTCAAGCTGGGTGCGTTTGTTGAACATACCGTTTGTTTCCAAAGAACCATTCGTAGTGTTGTGCCCCCTTTAACTGGAGTGGCGTCAAGTGCTCTGCAATTAGATGGTCTTGCCTTGGAGCTTCAACGTTCTATTGATTATCTGTCTTCTCAAATTAAAGGTACGCAACTTCATCAACTAAAAATCTGTTGTGATGAAGAGGATGAAGCTGAATTACAAACTGCGTTAAACAACACGTTGAGTTCAACGGTCTCTTTGCTCGTTGAAGGAGAGCGTGAAAACTCTGAAAGCTTGTTGGTTCAACTTGCGGCTAAAAGAGAGACGTTCAACGTCAATCTTTACCCTGAGCATTTAAAACCTAAAAAAGAGTATTTTACTTTAGCGAATGTCGCTGCGAGTTGGGGAGTGGTTGGTGCATTGTTACTTGGCAGCTACTTTGTCATGAACTACCAAGCTTCCAATTTAGATACTGAATTAACAGCTCTGCAACAAGAGTCGAACCAGCTTAACAAGCAGGTTAACCAATTGAATAGTAAGTTAACTCAACATAAACCTTCCCCTGATAAAGTTGCGGCAGTTGAGCGTCTCAAACGTGAGACTCAAGCAAAAAAAGAGGCGCTAAAGGCGGTTGGACAATACGACGAGTCTCAGCAAGTCGGGTATTCTGGCGTCATGAATTCCTTAGCTCAATTAGGCCGAAATGACATCTCTCTTTCGCACATCTATATGACCTATGACACGTTAGATATGAGTGGGTTAGCTCGCAATGCCAATGTTGTCCCTAACTGGATTGGTCAATTCAAAAATGAGCTTAATCTTGTTGGCCGCTCTTTTGAAAAACTGAAAATAGGTCGTAATGATCAAGATGTGGTGACCTTTGAGTTAAGTACTCGTAGGGAGAGCAAGTAATGCAGCAATGGAATCAACTTAGCGATAAGTTTCTTGCATTAAGCCCAAGAGAAAAGTGGCTGCTTTTCGTGTGCGGTTTTGTTGGTATCTTTATGCTGCTTTTTACCTTACTGGTGGAGCCGGTGTACCTCGATCTGCAAGCAAAAAATGCCAAGATGACCAGCCTGACTCAATCAAATCAGAGGCAGCAAGGTGAGCTACTTGTTCTGCAAGCCAAATTGAACAAAGACCCAGACAAAGAGATCAATCTCGAATACAAAAAATTGATGCGAGAGAGCCAAGAACTGTCACTTGAATTAGCCGAGATGGTCGATGGGCTGATCTCTCCATCCCAAATGTCGCAATTGCTCGAAAGTGTCCTCAATGCAGGTACTGGGCTGCAATTAGAATCGCTGGAATCACTTAAGCCAGAAGCGATTTCGAACAACAAAGAGACCAGTGAATATTCCGGTTATTTTCTTCACCCGGTGAGAATGGAGCTAACTGGTAGTTACTTTGACATTGCAGCTTACCTTCAGGCTCTTGAATCTCTTCCTGTGAGTTACTACTGGCGTACATTTGAATACACGGTAGAAGAATACCCGAAAGCTCGACTTGTATTCGAGGTTTACACACTAGGTACCAGACAGGAGTTTATCGGTGGTTAGGACTCTATTGTTGTCATTACTGTTTGCCAGTTCACTGGCGTCGGCTGAGCAAGATCCAACGGCACCTTTGGGGTGGATGACGCCTCAACAGAAAACAGCGCCGGCAAAGAAAGCGCCAACTCATTATCGTTTACCGTCTTTAGAAAGCATCGTGTGTAAAGCGGATACGCCTTGCTACGCCATTCTCAATGGTGAAATTGTTGCTCAAGGAGAGACGATAAGAGGGTATCGAGTTAAGAAAATAGATTCAGAATACGTCACTCTGCAGAGAAGCTCTAAGCAGTGGAAATTAGAGATGTTCTCTTTAGATATTAAGAATAATTAAGGTTTGAGTGAAGACATGCGTAAACTTGTAGTAGCAATCCTAGTGTCATCTTTGGTCGGCTGTTCGATGGGGCATCGTGATCCTGTTGAGATAAAAGAGTCTTTAAACGAATCTATTAATGAAGCGAACAGCAAGGCGCTTCATGAGTTGCCTTCGTCTGTACAAGATGATCTTATGCCTCAACTTAATTCCGATGTTATGTCTCCGGGAATGGAGACAGTGAAGCGTTTTCGTATTCAAGCAAAAGGTGTCGAAGCGAGAACCTTCTTTGCCAGTTTAGTAAAAGGCACAGAATACAGTGCAGCGATTCATCCTAGCGTGTCTGGAAAGCTTACGCTGAACTTAACGGATGTGACGCTAGATGAAGTGCTGGCTGTAGCTCAGGATATGTATGGCTACGATATTGAAAAGCGCGGCAAAGTGATTCAAGTCTACCCTGCAGGCCTTCGCACTGTGACGATCCCAGTCGATTACTTACAAGTTAAGCGCGCGGGTCGCTCATTGACTACGATAACGACGGGTACGATCTCTAATTCAGACAACAGTTCATCGAGCTCTTCAAGTTCTGACTCAAATTCGTCGAATTCATCGAACTCTTCAAACAATTCAAACTCTACCTCGAACGGTGGCACTGAGATTGAGACCACTTCTGAAAGTGATTTCTGGCCACAGCTTGAGGCTGCGGTTGCACACCTAATTGGTTCTGGAAATGGGCAAAGTGTTGTCGTGACGCCACAAGCGAGTGTGATTACCGTGCGTGCATTTCCTGATGAAATTCGTGAGGTTCGCGAGTTCTTAGGTGTTTCCCAGCAGCGCTTGCAACGTCAAGTTATCCTTGAAGCCAAAATCATGGAAGTGACGTTGAGCGATGGTTACCAACAGGGCATTAACTGGACGAAAATGTTCTCGTCAAACGGAACTAATTACACTGTTGGCATGGGTTCTATAGTCAAAGATGCGACAGGAGCTATTATTCCGGGCACATTACCTGGGATGGACCCTATAGGTGCAGCACTTGGTGGTCAATCCAATATTGTTGTATCGGGGAGCAGCTTCGAGGCGGTATTGAGCTTTATGGATACTCAAGGCGACCTCAATGTGCTTTCTAGCCCAAGAGTCACAGCTGCAAATAACCAAAAAGCGGTGATCAAAGTCGGCACAGACGAGTATTACGTCACAGATTTATCAAGTGCGGTTGGCAGTGGTGATAATGCCAACGTAGCACCTGAAGTGGAATTAACGCCGTTTTTCTCTGGTATCTCATTAGATGTGACCCCTCAAATTGATGATAAAGGCAGCGTATTCTTGCATGTCCATCCTGCGGTTATCGAGGTAGAAGAAGAAGTTAAAGAGCTTAACCTCGGCTCAACAACGGGTGTCGTACAGCTTCCTTTAGCGAAAAGCTCTATTCGTGAGTCTGATTCAGTGATTCGTGCACAAGATGGTGATGTGGTTGTTATTGGTGGCCTGATGAAATCAAATACCAGTGACGTGACTTCTAAGGTTCCATTCTTAGGCGACATTCCGGCTTTGGGTCACTTGTTCCGCAACACCAATCAGTTGACGCAAAAGACCGAGCTCGTGATTTTGCTTAAACCGACGGTTGTGGGTGTGAATACTTGGCAAACTGAGCTTGAACGTTCTCGTGATCTGCTTCAGCAATGGTTCCCTGATGAAGAGTAAATGCTTACTTTCTCAATTGGCAGCGCTTCACTAAGCCGGGTGAACCTATGTATCAAGCTCATTTTGGTTTTGAACAGCTGCCATTTACTTTAACGCCGAATACCGATTTGTTTTACGGATTAGCCCCGCATTTTGAGGCGATTCAAACGGTCATTTCGGCGTTAGAGATGGGAGAGGGCGTCATCAAGGTGACTGGAGAAGTAGGCACCGGTAAGACTATGGTTTGTCGGATGTTGGTCAATCACCTAAAAAACTGTACTGCATTAATTTACTTGCCAAACCCAGTGTTGTCCGGAGCTGACTTACGTCATGCTGTCGCCAAAGAGCTTGATTTAAAGGTTGAGAACGAAGCCTCGCTGGTGGATAACATTCAACATAAGTTGATTGAACTGCATAATTCAGGCTTAAGAGTGGTTGCGATTATTGATGAGGCACAAGCTCTCTCTGACGAAGCACTAGAGACATTGAGACTGTTCGGCAATCTGGAAACTGAAGACAAGAAATTACTTCAGATAGTGTTACTTGGACAGCCAGAACTAGACGCTCGTTTAGAGGCTTATCATCTAAGACAATTTCGTCAAAGAATCACTTTTAGTTCGACATTAAGGGCGCTAACTCTTGATGAGACGGTGGCTTATATTGATAACCGAATTGCTAAATCTGGTGGCAACCCAGAACTGTTCAGTTTGAATCAAAAAAAGGCGATCTGTCGTTCTTCACTAGGTATCCCAAGGCTGATAAATCAGCTATGCCACAAGGCTTTACTGTTGTCGTTCAGTGAAAGCAAAAAAAGTATCGATAACCAACATCTGTTTTCTGCGATGCATGAAACTTACGATGTGTGTAAGCCCAAATTTAAAACGCCAATACTGTGGGGTTGGAATTAATTATGAGCGTCATTAATAACGCCTTGTCTGAATTGGCAAAGAAAAAATCAGCGACAGCAATAGAAGCTGCGGTCGTGCCTAAGGTAAAAACGCGCTCACCATTTGTGTGGGTAGCTGCAGGTTTTACTCTGAGCTTGGCCATGGGCGGTTGGGCGATATCACAGGGCCCAACGGTAGATAACTCAATATCGACTCAAGATAGGCAGGTTCAGGTTTCTGTTGTAGATAGCTCGGCAGAAGTACCTGCAATTGTTACTCAAGCTCCGTCATCGCCAACTAAGAAGTTAGTGACGGTCGATGCTTCCTATCTAACTCAAGTAACCCCAGAAAAAAGCTCTCGAAATCAGGCGCTAGTTGTGGATTCAGCGGTTAAAACGCCACAAATAACAAAACCTCAGGTACAAGCGAAACCGACAGCAACAACAAAAGTAAATACGACACAAGTTCCTGAGCCGACCTTGATTGCGAGTGTTGCGAAGAGCAGCCCAGCTTCTATTTCTAATGAGCCAAAAGACTCAGAAAATAGTGGAATACTGATTGAACAAGTAGAACTGACCCCAGAGCAACTTTCTGTAAATGCTCAAGGGCGAGCTCAGAAGGCGCTAGATGCAAATGATCTTACTGGTGCATTGAAGGGGTACAACGAAGCACTTCGTTATACGCCAAGAAATGAGGATGTTCGTCAAAAGCTCGCTATTCTCTATTTCGGCAAGGGTGATACTCGTAAAGCTTACGAGCTTTTTCAGTCGGGTATTAAGCTCAACATCAATAGTGAAAAGCTACGTTTGGGTTTATCAAAACTGTTGGTAAAAGCGGACCAAGCAGAAGCAGCGTTAAGCCCTTTGGTACATATGCCTCCGCATCCAACTCAAGAATATCTAGCAATGCGTGCTGCGCTGAGCCAAAAGTCACAGCAAGAAGAGATTGCACTGGAGAGTTACCAAAAGCTGGTCGAGATTGATTCTGAGAATGCTCGCTGGTGGCTAGGTTTAGCGATACAGCAGGAGCGACAATTAGACTTTGCTGCTGCAAAGCAATCATACCAAGGTGCGTTAACCCGAGTCGGTATCTCATCTCAATCACAAAGCTTTGTGCGTGACCGATTGAAAATAATCAGTGCTTTAGAGGAGAGCAGCAATGCAAATTAGATTAAGAAAAAGGCTTGGTGATTTGCTTGTTGAAGAAGGCATCATCACTGAGGCTCAAGTTGAACAAGCGCTTGCCTCTCAAAAGAGTACCGGTCGTAAGTTAGGTGATGCACTGATTGAACTTGGCTTCTTGTCTGAGCAACAAATGCTGAGTTTTTTGTCGCAACAGCTTGCTATTCCTCTTATCGATCTAAGTCGAGCGAACGTTGATGTTGAAGCGGTTCAGCTTTTACCTGAAGTGCATGCCCGCCGTCTTCGCGCATTGGTTATTGGTCGACAAGGTGACACGCTGCGTGTTGCGATGAGTGATCCTGCGGATCTGTTTGCTCAGGAATCGCTGCTTGGTCAGTTGGGTGATTACGCACTTGAGTTTGTTGTGGCGCCAGAAAGGCAATTGGTTGATGGGTTTGATCGCTACTACCGTAGAACCAAAGAGATCGCCTCATTCGCTGAGCAGCTCCATGCTGAACACCAAGTGAATGAAGCCTTTGACTTTGATATTGCTGAAGAAGACAGTGATGAAGTGACAGTGGTTAAGCTGATCAACTCGCTGTTTGAAGATGCGATTCAAGTAGGCGCTTCCGATATCCATATTGAACCTGATTCTAATGTGTTGCGTCTTCGTCAGCGTATTGATGGCGTCTTACACGAAACTCTCCTTAACGAAGTGAATATCGCTTCTGCGTTGGTATTACGTTTAAAGCTGATGGCAAACCTCGATATCTCAGAGAAGCGTCTGCCGCAAGATGGTCGTTTCAATATTCGAGCGAAAGGTCAATCTGTCGATATTCGTATGTCGACGATGCCTGTGCAGCACGGTGAGTCAGTGGTTATGCGTCTGCTGAACCAATCTGCCGGCTTACGAAAACTGGAAGCGTCGGGCATCCCGAGTGATTTACTGGTTCGTCTTCGTAAACAGTTGCGTCGCCCGCACGGAATGATTCTAGTCACTGGTCCTACGGGCTCGGGTAAAACAACCACCCTTTATGGTGCGCTAAGTGAGTTGAATGAACCGGGTAAAAAAATTATTACTGCGGAAGACCCGGTGGAATACCGCCTGCCTAGAATCAACCAAGTGCAGGTTAATCCTAAAATCAATCTCGACTTCTCTACGATCTTAAGAACCTTTTTACGTCAGGATCCCGATATCATTCTTATTGGTGAGATGCGTGACCATGAGACGGTCGAGATTGGTTTGAGAGCTGCACTTACCGGTCACTTAGTGCTAAGTACCCTTCACACCAACGATGCGGTAGACAGTGCACTGCGTATGATGGATATGGGCGCACCAGGTTATTTGGTAGCTAGTGCAGTTCGTGCGGTAGTGGCGCAGCGATTGGTTCGTAAAGTTTGTACCGACTGTAAAGTTGATGACGAGCTGGACGAGGCGCGCAAACAGTGGCTGAGCGTTCGTTTCCCTAACCAGGTCGATGTTCCTTTCATGAAAGGGCGAGGTTGTCAGAACTGTAACTTAACCGGGTATCGCGGGCGTATCGGTGTATTTGAGATGTTGGAGCTTGAGCACAATATGATGGATGCTTTAAGAGCTAACGATGCTGTGGGTTTTGCTCAAACCGCAAGACAGTCTGAAAACTACAAACCACTATTAGCCTCTGCGATGGAGTTGGCTTTGCAGGGCGTAGTGAGCCTCGACGAGATAATGAACCTCGGCGAAGGTGACGCATCAGGCTCAACTGACCCAATTTATCTGTAGGGGTAGAGTGATATGCCAACGTATCGTTATGTAGGTCGCAGCTCTGATGGCAGCCAAGTCAGTGGCCAATTAGACGCGAATAACGAAGATCTTGCCGCTGAAAGCTTGATGAGTAAGGGTATTATCCCAACCTCGATTAAGCTCGGGAAAAGTGGTGGTTCCGTATTAGATATGGACGTCTCTGCTCTATTCTCACCGAGTGTGCCACTTGAAGTCCTGGTGTTGTTCTGCCGCCAGTTATACAGCTTAACTAAAGCGGGGGTTCCGCTATTAAGGTCGATGAAAGGCCTGACCCAAAACTGCGAAAATAAGCAGTTGAAGGCTGCTCTTGAAGAGGTGGTCGCAGAGTTAACCAATGGTCGTGGACTGGCGGCTTCGATGCAGATGCACCCTAAAGTATTTAGCCCACTGTTTGTTTCTATGATCGGTGTTGGTGAAAATACAGGTCGTCTTGATCAGGCTTTGTTGCAATTAGCGGGTTACTACGAACAAGAAGTCGAGACTCGAAAGCGAATCAAGACCGCGATGCGCTATCCAACCTTCGTGATCAGCTTTATTTTGATCGCGATGTTCATACTTAACATCAAGGTTATTCCACAGTTCTCCAGCATGTTCGCTCGGTTTGGCGTCGATTTGCCACTGCCGACCCGTATCTTAATAGGCATGTCTGAGTTCTTTGTTAATTACTGGGGAATTATGCTCGGCGTGATTTTTGGTCTTATCTTTGCTTTTAAAGCCTGGGTTAAGACGGACAAAGGCCTAGAGAAGTGGGACAGGATTCGCTTAAAGATACCTGTCATCGGTGGGGTCGTGAACCGAGCATTACTGTCACGTTTTTCGCGTACCTTTGCTTTGATGCTGAAAGCGGGTGTGCCGCTGAACCAATCGTTAGCACTATCTGCTGAAGCCTTGGATAACCGCTTTTTAGAGCTGCGGGTACAAGCCATGAAGTCGGCTATCGAAGCGGGCAGTACGGTTTCTTCGACGGCGATTAACAGCGAAATTTTCACACCGCTGGTGATACAAATGATCTCGGTAGGTGAAGAGACGGGTCGTATCGATGAGCTATTACTCGAAGTGGCTGACTATTATGATCGAGAAGTCGATTATGATCTTAAAACCTTGACCGCAAGAATAGAACCGATCTTGTTGACCATAGTAGCAGGCATGGTGTTGATTCTTGCTCTCGGTATTTTCTTACCTATGTGGGGAATGCTGGATGCAATCAAAGGTTAAGGAATGCTAAATAACCTACAACGCTCACGTTTTGTGATTTGGACTGTGGTTATTCTTTTTCTAACTATAGGGCTACTTTCTGCATGGGAGTCAGTAGAAGAAGATGCGACCAATACGGCATTAATCGTGGCAAGTAAGCGTATCCTTGAACAAGCAAACCTGTTCAAACAGCAATATTTGCTTAAAGGTGCAGAACAAAAAAGCAACTCTGAATACCCAAAAAGCTACAGCAGAACTGGGTGGATAATGCCCATTCAAGACTCGGAGGTTGACTGTAATTATTGGCTGGATGAATTGTATCCACCGAAGAGCATTCTAGGGCTAAACTCTCCAAGAGTTGAAGACCAAAGTGATAACAAACAGTTTTATTGTAGTTATCATTATGGTGATAAATATCAGATAGATATATTACTCAAGAGCGAAAGGTTTAGCGTGAAAGCCAATATTTTGGCTTTGTGAAAATATTGACAGTTTTAGTATGGTTTTATACGAGCGCGAATGTATAATGCGCGTTAATAATTAGATGAGTAGGTAGAAAATGCTTAAGAATCAAAAGGGTTTCTCCCTTGTCGAATTAGTGATAGTGATCGTAGTCGTTGGTTTATTGGCGGTCGCTGCGTTACCTCGTTTTCTCGACGTGACGGATGAAGCCAAGAAATCAAGCATTGAAGGTGTCGCTGGTGGCTTTGCAACGGCAGTTCTGTCAGCAAGAGCACAATGGGAAGCAGAAGCAAGGCCGTCAGAGAAGATAGGTGTTGAAACATACAATACTGTAAATTATGATGGTGTTGATTTTTGGTTAACAAGATCAAAGAACAGTAGCAATGTGGATACTGATTTTCGAGATGGTTATCCATGGACCCTGAACAACAATTCTGGCACTGCGCCACAAGATATTTCAGACCAAACATGTTCTGAGTTGATGGAAAACTTGCTGCAAAACCCACCGAAAGTGGGCCCTGTTGCAGATGTAGCGAACAACTCAAACTACAAGTATTCAGCGCAAGCAAATTCTGGTGATGCAACCTGTACCTACGTTCAATTAGAGGGTAGTACCGAGCATGAATTTGTTTACGAAATTAAAACTGGTCGTGTGACCGTAACTTTGCAGTAAGTCTGCGTAAAATGAAACATAGAGAGAGCTTAACTATGAAAAGACAAGGCGGTTTCACCCTAATCGAACTAGTGGTTGTAATTGTTATTCTAGGTATTCTTGCTGTAACTGCGGCACCACGTTTCCTTAACCTGCAAGATGATGCTCGTGCATCCGCAGTACAGGGACTAAAAGGTGCTATTAATGGTGCGGCTGGTATTGTTTATGGCAAAGCGGCTATTGCAGGCGTGGAGACTGCTGCATCTTCATCTCTTGATGTAGGTACAGGCACTGATATTACAGTTGTTTTTGGTTACCCTGAAGCGACCTCTGCCGCTCTGACTCAAGTTGTATCTGGTTTAACTGCAGATTGGACTCTAGTTAGTGGTGCAACTGCAGGTGTTGGCTATGGATTTACCAATAGCAACACAGATTGTCACCTTACTTATGAGGCTGCAGCAAGCAGCTCTGCTGAGCCTGTTATTACTATTCGTAACTGTAATGACTAGTTAGTTCTAGCTATTGAAGGCCAGCACCTGCTGGCCTTTTTTCTATCTATAGCACATAAATATTAAAACTATTCATATACATAAGATCGTAAACTTCGTTATCTTATATAATTGGTATTCGCTAGGCAGTTAGAGGCTAATAATGGATAGCAGCTCCATATCTAAAGGCTTTACTCTGGTAGAGCTGATCATCGTTATTATTATTCTCGGTATTGTTTCCACTTTTGCCGCGAGCCGCTTCGTTGGTACTTCTAGCTTCTCTATTTTTTCTGCGCAAGAGCAAGCCATCTCCGTCATTCGTCAAATCCAAGTTAATCGAATGCAATCAAACGTTTCTTCTGCTAATGATAGTTTCCGTCTTGCGATCAATAGTGACTGCTTAGGTTCGGTTTCGGCATGTAGTTTAAATTTATCGAATAGTGCTCAAAAATCACAAGCCGATGCTCGTAGTGATTATGTGCGTGAGTCAGATATAACATTTTCTCCTGACAATACGATTATCGATTTTGATCTATTAGGGAACCCTTCAGTAAGCGCTGGCGTTAATATTACGATTAACTCAACCACTTCGAGCAATAGCGCCCAAGTCTGTATTAATTCTCAGGGCTATGTACGAGAGGGAACTTGCTTATGATTCGCTCACGTGGATTTACTCTGATTGAAAGTATTGTTGTGATTATCGTCCTAGGCATTGCGATGGTCACAATTACCAGCTTTTTAACACCACAAGTGGCAAGTTCAGCTGATCCACAGTATCAAAACCGCTCAGTCGCGTTAGGGCAAAGTTTGATGAACCAAATATTGGCACGTGGTTTTGATGAACATAGTGATTTTGATGGTGGTCTGGTGCGTTGCGGGGATGCGGGTGCGACTGCTTGTTCTGCCTCTAATGAACTTGGCGTTGATGGCTCAGAGGCAACGCCCGCAGCTTTTAACGATGTCGATGACTATATCGGTTGTTGGTACACAGATACCACGGAATCAGCTTGTGTCTCATCAATTAAGTATCCGCTAGCTAATATCCTAGATGAAAATATTGAAGGCAGTTATGCTAATTTCAGAGTCGAAGTATCGGTGTTTTATGATCAAAACATGGACGGAATTAATGATAATTCGATTGGCACGATGAAGCGTATTGAGATACAGATCTTTGGTGGTAACAATCGCTACAGCGTTATCGCTTACAAGGGGAACTACTAATGAAGCAACGTGGTTTCACCTTAATTGAGATGATTGTAACGATTGTCGTTGTTGGTGTGATTGGTTTAGCGATCGCAGGTTTTGTTGAGTACGGCATGAAAGGTTACGTCGACACAATTGATAGACAAAAGGTGCAAGTAAAAGGGCAGTTTGTTGTAGAGAAAATGTCGCGCGAGATAAGCCACGCAGTTCCTAACAGTTTTGATTCGAGCATTATGCCTGCTTCGGCTTTTGCTCAGAAATGTCTTACCTTTTACGCTATTAAATATTCTGGTTTCTACCACCTTGATGAAGCGACAGATAACTTGAACTTTATTATCGGGCAAAACTCTCCAATACTCGACGCTGACGATTTTTTAATTATTAACCCAACCAATTACTCGGAGCTAGGGGCTGGTTCGACTAAGCGGATTTCGGTCTCAGGGTTAGTTTCCACGGATAATGTCTTCACAGCTCCATCGGTTAGTCTTAGCAGCCAGTCTATTGCTCAGCGCCATTATATTTATGATGGGAGCGCCTCGGTGAGTTACTGCTTAGTGAGCGATACTATTCAGAACCAAGGGTTAATTCAACGTAACGGAATCACTGTGGCGGATAGCATAAATTATGCTGAAAGTAATTTTCGTTACGAAGAGCCAAGCTTGCAAAGAGGCGGTGTGATTCATATTGACCTTGTGCTTGAGCAAAATAGTGAAGTGAGCGTTTACCAACAAGATGTGCAGGTACTCAATGCGCCATAGAAAATCATCCCAACAAGGTAGTGTTTTGGTCGTCGCAGTATTTGTTATTGTGGTGATGGGCTTTCTTGCGACTTCTTTAGTGCAAGTACAATGGTCAAACCACGATACATTGACTCGCAAACAGCTTGGAACACAGGCTTGGTTATTAGCACATTCCGCTAATGAGTGGGCACTCACTCAAGTTTATCCATTAGCCGTTTCGCCTGCGGTCTCAACCAGTGTGAGCACTGTGTGTAGCAACTTAAACTCAAACCAAGTGAGTGGTGGGATGTCGACTATCTGTACCGTAGAGCAATTAACTTGTCGACAAATCGGTGTGCTAGATGGTGTTGGCTTTTTCAAAATTGAATCAACAGCAATCTGTGGTTCGGGTATAAACCAAGTACAGCGTATTCAAGAAGTTTGGGTGAGGGAATAGTGACATGAATAGTATAAATTTTCTAAGAACCCTTCCCCTACTTTTTTTATTTTCGTGCTGGTCTTTTGATTCTTATGCACAGACTAATTACAACTTAAATAACTGGAGGCACTTCGACTCCCTATGTTCTGGTAGTACAAGTGTTAGTGGTGGTAATTCCAAAACTTATTCCTGTAACGGAGTATTTGACGCGGATAACGCATATATAAAAATGAACAGTGGTTCAACATTGTGGGCTAGTGGTGGATTTAAACTGATTAACAGTGATTTCACACACAATAACAATAAAGTTTTCTTAGAAGGCGGCTCTAGCGGTGATAGTTATTTTGAAAACTCAGACTTACGTGCTGATATAGCTGTAAACAACAAGGTAACAACGAAAAACTCGATCATTAGAGGTTCAGTATCTAACGTTAGTAGCCACGAGATCGTTTTAGAGTCTGACTCATGGGTCTCTGGAAACGTTGATGGCGGTACTAAAATTACTATCTCTGATTCTCAAGTTAATGGCAGGGTTACTAATAGAACGAATAATGAGATAGAAATAAAGGATGAATCTGTTGTTTGGGGGAATGTCAATGCTGGATCCAAAATTACTGTTGATGATTCAACTATTAGTGGTGGTATATCGAATCGCACTTTAAATGAAATAGAAATAAAAAATGGTTCTATAGTGCAGGGAGATGTCGACGGAGGGACCAAAATTACCATTAATGATTCTGAAGTCGTAGGAGATGTATCTAATCGGAATAATAACGAGATAATAATTAGTGATGACTCTCGTATCAGTGGTAGTGTTGTTGCTGTTGGGCAGTTAAGTGTTTCGGATTCAGAGGTTTCGGGGAATATTGATAGTACTAATCATAATATTAACTTAGATGATGATGCTATTATTCTCGGAGATGCTACGGCTGCTAATAATAATTGGGCAACGATATACTTTAAAGATGATGATAGTGTGGTTCATGGAACTTGTTTATATAGAACAGATCCAGTAGACGCATGCTCTGGAATTCCCCCTATTAATCAAAACCCCCAATTCGAGTTTGGGACGTTAACTGATTCTGAATGTACAACAGCACAGAATGGTAAACGTACCTGTACGATTACTTTTGATAATACTTACGACTCGGCAAAACCCAAGCCATTGGTTTTCGTGATGCCTACAATCGATGCAAATTTGTCGAAGTTATCTCTTAACCAAACCGAATTACCTTCAACAGCCTCCGTTACGGATACAACAAGATTAACCGCAACCATTGTCCAAGAGGTTGCTCCTCATCGAAATGCTGCTAATAACGTTAATTTTGTGCGTAATGCTCAAATGCACAATATCGATTATTTCGTTATTGAGCCTGGTGTTATTACCTTGGGCAGCAAAGCTAAGATTGTGGCGGGAACAATTGAAACCAAGGTGGCAGCCTCACATATTCAAAGTGAACGAAATAACAAAGTTACAATTAACTACCAGGATTATGGCTTACCTTCTAACTTCTCTAATACCCCTGGTGTCCTTGTCCAACCTCAAACTAAAAGAAACAGTTCTAAATGGTTTACGGGTATGGCGCGAGAAGTCCGAAAAGACAAGTTCTTTCTATCATTAGAAAAGTCTGAGGTGACGAGTAACAATTACCTGTCCCAGAGAGAGACTGTGGGTTTCGTAGCAGGTGAAGGCAACGGCTTTATTCAAGGTGCACGCTTTTGGCTTGGTGATGGGCAAACCTTAAAAACAACTGAATTAAACGAGAAAGTTATCTCTCCGATAGAGCAAGGGTGCTTGGAGTCAACGGATATTTCGTTTGCAGGGTTTGATGCTCCTCCTATTTTAGTTGCCAATAAAAATTCTCGCGACGGAAGCAATGGTGGTTGGCTGCGTCGCTGTGATGTGACTAAGAATAAAGTTTATTTTGTCGTTGAAGAAGACATGGATAAAGATAAAGAGCGTGGTCACGTTAAAGAGGATGTGGGCTTCTTTATGTTTGATAGACCTAATGATATAGGCATTTGTGAAGGCTTTAATAATAAAAGTCCAGTACAAACCTGGAAAGGTTCAAATGGTAGTTTGGAAATTAATGGATCTCCTAAAATTGTCGGTGCATTGAGGGATGGTGGAAATCGTTATGTCGGCTTTTTAGACTCAAAAACGAATGATAGAACACTTGCTGCTTGTGAAGGCCAGCAATGTTTTGGCTTAGATGATTTACTTATTGATAAAGAAGCATTAGAAGATGTACCAGATAATTTAGGCAATTCGTTAGATATCCCTTATACCCACAATGTCACTTCCTTACCTATCACTGTTGGTGGTGTGAAGATCTACGAATATGACAGTATCTCAATTGGTACTGGTGCTGTGGTCGAAATAGAGTCTGGTAAGTATAAGATTGGCTCGCTCAATATCAATGGCACGGGGGAATTACGCGTCAAGAGTGGCGATACGGTGACCGTTTTCACTAAAAACTTATCAGTAAATAATGATGGTTATGTGGGAGTCCCAATCATTCGTTGGAATGGTGATAAGCCAGTTCTTGTGGGAGACACTCATTTTAGGGTGAACGTATTAACAAGTGGCAGTCCATTTGTAAGCCTAAATGGAAATGGAACCTTTGTAGGTTTACTTTACAGTGAACAAAACGTGGATATGAGTGGAAATGCTAGGGTGTATGGTGCAGTCTCTGCCAAATCTGTGAATATGTCATCAAACGCTTTAATTCATGCTGAGACCAGTTGTATCGTACCAGTTGATGACTATGAAATAGATATTTCTCCTGCTACCGATTTAGCTTTGATGTGTGGTGATGACTCTCCTCAATTTACCATTAATACCTCTAATAACGGTGTGGCGGAAAGTCTAGGCGTTACTGTAGGTATTACGCCAAACGCTAATGAATTCGACGTTTCGGTGCTAAAAGGTTCTGGCACTTATCCTAATTATGTTTCAAATGACGATGGCCAATTAACCTTAAAAGTTGTCGCTAACAATACTGCTAATATTGATTTTGATACCGGATATAAGTTAACGGCGATATTGGTCGACGATTCAGGAAAAGAAGTTGAAAGCCAATTCAAATTCGTGCCGTTTAAGTTCTCTTTAATGGATGGAGATAATCCGACAAATCGTTTGGATGTTATTGCAGGACAGGCTACGCCAACAGTAACTAAAGTTCTAGCATGTGATTCTGGCGACTCAATTGTTGTTGCTGAAAACTATACCGGCGAAGCTGGGGATGAAGTTACCATTGCTCACGAACTTGATAGTTCTTGGAGTGGCTCTGATGGCTCGCTGACTTACTTACCTGAGTTCAAAGAAGGCAGCGCAACTACTGATTTAACGATCTCTGAATCAGGGCTCTTCAACGTAACTTTAAAAGACAGTAGCTTTGATTGTACAGGCTTCGCTGGTTGCCCTGAAGATGGGAGCTACGATGTGGAGGGGAGCTTTGCTATCTATTCTCGCCCGTGGAAATTTGCGATTTGCACGAATAAGGGATCGGATGGAAACAGCAAAGATAAAGACTCAGACAGTTTCACTGGCGCTAGAGAGGCATTCGATGTTTATGCTCGTCCGATAAAGTATACCGATTCATCTGATGTTTGTTCTGATGATGGATTGTTGACGAATAATTACTTTGAATCGACGGCAAGCGTGAAAGTTACAACAACTCTAGATACCCCTTCAGCTACGGATTATCCTGATGCAGAACTGGGTGAGCTAACCCCTGAAGCGCGATTAACTAAACAGATTTCACCGAATGACCGCAGCAACAAAGGCTATAAATTTGATGGTCTGAGATATTCAGAAGTAGGTAGTTTTAACTTTATTGCAACTGAAACCGGGAGCTTTTACAGCTCCATTTTAGGTGGCTTTAAGGGAAGTAAATCCATTGGCCGCTTCTATCCTAAATACTTCCTGCAAGAGAACCCTGAATGGAATGTCGCGAATCAAAACGATATTGCTTATTTGAGTCAGTCTTATGACTCAAGCGTTCATCAAGTGTATCCAATGGCATCAGGTGAAAGCGGTGTCGGCAACGCGCTTAACAATTATCGTTTCTTCCATTCAGACTTACAGGCGAAATTTGGTGTTCTAGATGACACTGCTATCGATAATGAGTTCTTACTGGATACAGGGGCAGGCACTTGGTCTACTGATCGCAAGCATTGGTTGTTGAACGATGGTGCAGCTGTTCTTAAGCGAGTCACCGATTCTGATGGGGTTAGCCGCAAGGATAATCCTTTTAATACATCGGATGCTAATTCTACAGTTACCCATTTCGGCTTAACGATAGACGGCGTTGATCCTGTGTCATTTACTGATTCTGATACTTTGACAGACTCTGCAGAGTTTCTGGTTCAACCTCCTGCTCGATATGGTCGAATGGCACTGGATGATATTGGTGGTAATTCCGGTACTACTCTAACTATTCCATTGCGAGCTGAGTTCTGGGATGGCAGCGAATTTGTCGTCAACGATGATGATAGTCGCAGCGCCTTTGATGGTTCAAAAGCTTGTAAACAAGTGATTTGGCACAGTGACGGGGCGATAACCACGTTAGCTTCGCTTAACGGCAGTGGCAGCGTAGATGATGGTGAGGAAGAGGTCACCGCGAATCAAAATACGCCTGCAGGTACAGATACGCCGCGTGAGCAAGTCCGTCTATGGTTAAGAATGGGTGATTCGAAACCAAGCAAGAAGACGGGCGAAAATGACATATCATGTTCGACAGATTACGAAGATCAACCTTGGTTGCAATACAATTGGCGCCAACTAGGCGATGAAGATCCCTCCACCGTCGTCACATTTGGCATCTACCGTGGTAACGATCGCGTTATTTACCGAGGTGAAAGCGGCTTAACAGGTCAGTAATAATATAATTTTTGATGGTTAAGTTAGGAATCTGTAAGAAATTGCGGATTTCAGTCCATGTTTATACTTCAATGCCTTGCCGTGACAGCAAGGCATTGGTACATTTAGTGCAATTTTTGTCTTCTAATTCTTGCAGGATGAGCGAAGAATATGTTTAAAAAACTTCGTGGCATGTTTTCAAACGACCTATCGATTGACTTAGGTACTGCCAATACCCTTATATATGTAAAAGGCCAAGGCATTGTTCTTGATGAGCCTTCAGTTGTAGCTATTCGCCAAGATCGTGTGGGTTCTGCAAAAAGTGTCGCTGCTGTGGGCCACGCTGCTAAGCAAATGCTTGGTCGTACGCCTGGTAACATTTCAGCGATCCGTCCAATGAAAGATGGCGTAATTGCTGATTTCTACGTAACGGAAAAAATGCTTCAGCACTTCATTAAACAAGTGCATGACAACAGTGTGCTTAAACCAAGCCCTCGCGTTTTGGTTTGTGTACCTTGTGGTTCAACGCAAGTTGAGCGTCGTGCTATCCGTGAATCTGCGCTAGGTGCTGGTGCTCGTGAAGTTTACTTAATCGATGAGCCAATGGCTGCAGCGATTGGTGCTGGCCTACGCGTATCAGAACCAACGGGTTCTATGGTTGTTGATATCGGTGGTGGTACTACTGAAGTTGCGGTTATCTCTCTAAACGGTGTGGTTTACTCATCTTCTGTTCGTATCGGTGGTGACCGTTTTGATGAAGCTATCATCAACTACGTTCGTCGTAACTACGGCAGCTTGATCGGTGAAGCGACGGCAGAGAAGATTAAACACGAAATCGGTTCAGCTTACCCTGGTGATGAAGTAGAAGAGATCGAAGTACGTGGCCGTAACCTTGCTGAAGGTGTGCCTCGTAGCTTTAGCCTAAATTCAAATGAGATCCTTGAAGCACTTCAAGAACCTCTATCTGGAATCGTATCGGCAGTGATGGTTGCACTTGAACAGTGTCCACCAGAGCTTGCTTCTGACATCTCAGAAAACGGTATGGTACTAACAGGTGGTGGTGCACTGCTTAAAGACCTTGATCGTCTGCTAACAGAAGAGACAGGTATCCCTGTTGTTGTTGCAGAAGAGCCACTAACGTGTGTTGCTCTAGGTGGCGGTAAAGCCCTAGAGATGATCGACATGCACGGCGGCGATCTGTTCAGCGAAGAATAATATCTAGTGTTAGGCTCTTTTATTATCTAGTTTTATGTAAAGAGCCTAGGACCTTGTCTATAGGATCAAATGTAGCTCTAGGATCAAATATAGAATGAAGCCAATTTTTGGTAGAGGTCCCTCTCTACAATTGCGCCTGTTTTTTGCTGTAATTTTATCAGCCAGCCTTATGCTGGCTGATAGTCGTTTAGATGCTTTCTCAAATGTCCGCTATCTATTGAACAGCATGGTTGCCCCAATTCAATATGCAGCTAACCTACCTCGCACGATGTTTGACGGTGTATACGACCGTTTTAGCACTCGTAAAGGACTGATCGAATCAAACCATAATATGAAGCGAGAAGTCTTGCGACTGAAGAGTGAACTAATTCTGCTTGAGCAATATCAAGAAGAAAATAAGCGCCTTCGTAAGCTATTAGGCTCTCCGTTTATCCGTGATGAAAAGAAAGTCGTTACTGAAGTTATGGCCGTTGATACCTCTCCATACCGTCATCAAGTCGTGATCGATAAAGGTCAGATTGATGGGGTGTATGAAGGTCAGCCGGTGATCAACGAGAAAGGTATTGTTGGTCAAGTGACCTTTGTTGCGGCTCACAATAGTCGAGTCTTGCTACTGACGGATGCAAACAATGCGATTCCCGTCCAGGTTATCCGTAACGATATCCGTGTGATTGCTTCTGGCAATGGCATGATTGATGAAATCCAGCTAGAGCACATTCCAACCAGTACTGACATTCAGGAAGAAGACCTCTTGGTAACGTCAGGGCTTGGTGGTGTTTATCCAGAAGGTTACCCAGTCGCTTATGTCTCTAAGGTTGATTACGATCCGAAACGTGAGTTTGCGGTAATCAAAGCGGAACCTGTGGTTGAGTTTGATAAGCTTAGATATCTGCTGCTTGTGTGGCCTGACGAAAACAAACAGAAACAAACCGATCAATCCAACATAGAGCAAGCAATGTTAGAGGATGAAAATGGCCAATAGCGTTTTAAGAAGCAAGATAGTAATTGGCTGTTCATTATTGATCGCCCTTATTCTGCAAACCATTCCATGGCCAGGCAGTTTAGACTTGTTCAGACCGTCTTGGTTATTGCTGGTTACTTGTTACTGGGTTCTGGCTTTGCCGCATCGTGTTAACGTGGGCAGCGCTTTGATTCTTGGCCTATTGTGGGACCTTTTGATTGGTTCTACATTAGGTATTCGAGGCATGATGATGGCAATCGTGATGTACATTGTTGCGTTAAACTTCCTCGTAATTCGTAATATGGCGCTGTGGCAACAAGCCATGATCATTGCGGCGTTAACGGTATTGTTTGAGGTGCTGATATTCTTCGGTGAATATTTGATCCAAGATGTCGTTTTCAATCCATTATCGTTATGGAGTGCATTGATAAACTGTATACTTTGGCCTTGGATGTTCTTGTTAATGAGACGTGTGCGTCGCCATTGGCATGTGAGGTAACATGACAATGCAAAAGAAACATTTAGTTTTGGCATCCGGTTCGCCGCGCCGCAAAGAATTATTATCTCAACTCGGCTATGAGTTTTCTGTCTTAGTCACCGATGTTGAAGAGTGTAAACACACTCAAGAAACCGCCGAAGAGTACGTTAAGCGACTATCTTTAGATAAAGCCTTAGCCGCGTTGTCTTTATTGGCTGCGAAACCTTCTGAAGAGCAGCAGGGCGCTTCTGGTTCTGATACTGTAGTGCTTGGTTCTGATACGGTTGTCGTTAGCCAAGGGCAAGTGCTCGAGAAACCCGCGGATTTTTCTGACTCTAAGCGTATGCTGCTTCAGTTAGCTAATGGACGTCACCAAGTGATGACGGCTGTGTCAGTGGTTTCACAAGAAAAACAAAAAACAGAAATCGTTATTACCGACGTATGGTTTAAACCCCTCAGTGAAAAAGAAATAGAACAATACTGGCAAACAGGGGAGCCATGCGATAAAGCCGGTAGCTATGGGATCCAAGGTTTGGGGGGGCGCTTTGTCACCCGAATCGAAGGTAGTTATTACGCCGTTGTCGGCTTACCTTTATTTGAAACGGACCAGCTACTGCAAGAATTCTTATAATTACTAATCTGAGGTGCACCATGAGTGCTGAATTGTTGCTGAACGTGACCCCGAGTGAAACTCGCGTGGCCATGATTGAAGGGGGAACTCTTCAAGAGATCCATATCGAACGAGACGCTCGACGCGGAATCGTAGGAAATATCTATAAAGGTCGCGTTAGTCGTGTTCTTCCGGGAATGCAGGCTGCGTTTGTGGATATCGGTCTTGAGAAAGCAGCTTTTCTACACGCCTCTGATATTGTCCCACACACTGAATGTGTCGCTGAAAATGAAAAGAAGCAATTTCAGGTTCGCGATATTTCAGAGCTTGTTCGTCAAGGGCAAGACATTGTGGTTCAAGTCGTAAAAGACCCGCTTGGTACCAAGGGTGCCCGCCTAACCACTGATATCACTCTGCCATCTCGTTACCTCGTGTTTATGCCAGGGGCGAGTCACGTTGGTGTTTCTCAACGTATCGATAGCGAATCAGAGCGTAATCGTCTTAAGAAGGTCGTCTCTCATTACTGTGATGAGCATGGTGGCTTTATTATCCGTACTGCTGCAGAAGGCGCTGATTCAAACGAACTTGCACAAGACGCGGCATTCTTGAAGCGTCTATGGCTCAAAGTATTGGAACGCCGTGGCAAGCATAAAGCGCGCACTCGTTTGTACGGTGAGTTGTGTTTAAGTCAGCGTATCTTACGTGATTTCGTGGGAACGGAACTGAGCAAGATTCAGGTCGATTCTCGCCTTGAGTATGAAAACCTTAAAGAGTTTACTTCTGAATACGTGCCAGAGCTGACTGATAAGCTTGAGCTGTATGAAGGTGATAAGCCTATCTTTGATATGTACGATACTGAGAATGAAATTCAGCGCTCTCTAGATCGTAAAGTCGAGCTCAAGTCTGGTGGTTATCTGATCATCGACCAAACGGAAGCAATGACTACGGTTGATATCAACACCGGCGCGTTTGTTGGTCGTCGTAACCTAGAAGAGACGATTTTCAACACCAATGTAGAGGCGACACAAGCGATTGCTCGTCAACTGCGTTTACGTAACTTAGGTGGCATCATCATAATCGACTTTATCGATATGCTGTCTGAAGACCATCGTAAGCGAGTACTAACTTCCCTAGAAAGTGCGCTAGACAAAGATCGTGTAAAGACCAACATTAATGGCTTCACACAGCTTGGTTTAGTAGAGATGACGCGTAAGCGCACTCGTGAAAGTATTGAGCATATTCTGTGTTCGAGTTGTCCTGCTTGTGAAGGTCGTGGCAGCGTGAAGACAGTTGAAACCGTCTGTTATGAGATACTTCGAGAGATCACTCGTGTCAACCGTGCCTACGACGCTGACAAGTTTGTGGTTTATGCTGCAGCTGCGGTTGCTGAAGCGTTAGAGGGCGATGAGTCTCATGCGCTTGCTGAGCTTGAAGTGTTTATTGGTAAACAAGTTAAAATCCAGGCTGAGCCTCTGTACATACAAGAGCAGTTTGATGTTGTTATGATGTAATGGAAATTTTGTGAGCTCAAGCGTTACTCTGATTCTACGTGCATGCTTATGGTTAGTGGTTACTCTCTTAGTAACGCTAGCCATTGCTGTTACTACACTGCGTGTAGCCTTACCCAATTTAAATAAGTATCAATCTGAAATTGAGCTTTGGGTAAATCAACATTCTGGTTTTGAGTTTTCTATTCAAGACGTGGGTGGTTTTTGGCGTAACACTCACCCCTCCATCGCGCTGCAAGGTGTAAAAGCTAGCCTTCCTAATGCAGAAGATGTGACTTTCTCTGTTGAGCGTGTCGAAGTCGAGTTTGACTTGATTCAATCGCTCGTTCAAATGCGTCCGGTTGTAGCTGATCTGGTTATGAACCAGATGTATCTTGATATCCGATCTATTGACCTATTTGCTGGGCAAAACGAGACAGATAAACCCAAAGATTCTGGCTCTTCTAAGCGAGTGATGAATGAGCTCGATAACCTGCTGCTGAAAACATTGGTCGACGTCACCGCGAAAGATTCCACCATTTTGTATCGTGCTGTCTCTGATGAAGAGCGTCAGCTTGATATCGAAACCTTAAAGTGGCAGAACTCTGGTAAACACCACCTCGCAGAAGGTGTGGTGAGCATCAAAGACGCCAACCTCAACTCTTTGTCAGTAAGCGCTAACTTTATTGATGGTGGCTCACTTACAGATGTGACTGGCGAGTTTTATGTCAGTGCAGATAACATCTCGATTAAACCTTGGTTAACCCGTTACATGCAGGCGGAGTCCGGTATTGAAACGGGGACTGTGAGCCTAAATAGCTGGCTCACGCTACGTAATAGCAAGCCAGTAAGTGCCTACGTCGAAGTGCTGCCTTCAGAATTGACCTGGAACGAAGATGGCAAGCATGACTTGATGCTTGAATCAGGCGTGTTTAAGTTGTCTCCAATCGATGATGGCTGGCAAGTGAATGGTCACTCACTTAACTTGAGAACCGATGACACGCCGTGGCCTGAACTCGATGTCGCATTTAAATGGCAACAAGGCCCTTGGCAGCTTAACGTATCTGAGCTCGATATTTCGACCATCACACCACTTATTAAGTTGCTGCCAGACTCAGAAGAGTCAACCAAGATGATAAATGTGCTGTCTCCGGGCGGTATGGTCTCTGATATTCGTCTATCGATGGAATCTGGTATCGAGAGTTTACGTTACTCAGCGAGCTTTTCTGATCTTGCGATTGAGCAGTGGGATTTAGTGCCGGGCTTTAGCCAAGTTTCTGGTAGCGTGTTCGGCTCTATGACAGAAGCAAAAGCCAGCCTACATGTTATTGACGATGTATTCCCGTATGGCGACGTTTTCCAAGCGCCTTTAAACATCAAGCAAGGTCAGGTTGATATTGTATGGCAGCAAGATGAGAACGGTTGGAAGCTTTGGTCAGATAAAGTCACGGCAGCCACACCAGATTTACAGGTGCTCGGTGCATTTCGCTTAGATTTCCCTAAAGATGCGAGTCCTTACTTATCATTTTATGGTGAAGCAGACGCTTACAATGTCGGCGAAACATGGCGTTACCTGCCGACCTTAGCACTTGGGCAGGACCTGACCGATTACCTGTCCACAGCGATTCAAGCGGGTAAGGCTGATACTGTAAAACTGTTGTGGCATGGCGAGTTGGCTAAATACCCATACGCGAATCACGATGGTATTTTCCAAATTTGGGTTGGATTAGAAGATGCTAAGTTTAGTTTTGATACTGCGTGGCCGCTGATTACAGACCTGCAACTTGATCTACTGTTTGAGAATGATGCGATGCATCTCGACTCTCGCTCTGCACAATTAATGGATGTGACTGCCGATCGAATCACAGGCCGTATTCCTTACTTAGGTGAAGGCGGTCATATCGAGATAGAAGCTAAGGCTACCGCATCAGGTAATGCGGTACGTGATTACATGACGGCTTCGCCACTGGTTGACTCCGTGGGTGCTGCGTTAACCGCACTGCAAGTTAGCGGTGATGTCTCTTCCGAATTCCAGCTTAATATCCCATTCGACTCTGATAAAGAAGCCAGAGCGTGGGGTTACGCTGACCTAAGCGGCAACCATGTTGAAATTGAAGCGCCACCAATGGTGTTAGAAAACACCACGGGTCGTATCGAGTTTGATAATGATGTTGTGACAGCGAATGGTTTAGCGGCAGACTTGCTTAAACAAGGCATCTCTATTGATTTTAAAGGGCAGAATGATGGCCCTGGCTATGCAGTTGATATTGACGTTCTGGGCGATTGGGATGTGAAACCTTTAGAGCCTTATATTGGTGAGCAATGGTTGAGTCGTCTATCTGGTCATGCACAATGGCAAAGTCAGATTGATATTCAACTCAATGATATCGGTTTTACTTACCAATTAGATTTACAGTCTGACCTAAAATATCTCGCGAGCGATTACCCATACCCACTGGCGAAAAAGTCATTAGAGAGTGGTTCAGCAAGGCTACAAGCATCGGGTAACCAAGAAGCGATTACTGCGCGTTTGCAGTTGCCGAATACCAAGTACCAAGCTGAAATTGATATCACGGGTGATGTGCCTGAGTTAACCGCGACCAACCTAGTATTAGGTCGAGGTGGCTACAAGATTAGCCCGGTAGTTGGTCACCATGCGTTGATTCGCACGGATAAGTTTAATGCTGATGATTGGCTTTCGGTGATCATGGAGCCGGTACAGCCATCAACGGCTGTTCTAAGCCAAATGAACACACCAACGATTCCAGCGCCAAGTCGTGTGACTTTTGAAAGTAAAGAGCTGATTCTTGGTGGTATTGCTTGGAATGATGTTGATTTCAGTGCACGCAAGAATAAACAAGCTTGGCAAATGGAAGTATCGAGCCAAGAGCTAGAAGGGGATATTAATTATCTGCCTCCTTATGATTTAACCGTGTCGTTGGATCGCTTGCATCTGTTTGTTCCTGAATGGAGCGACAAATCAAACCAGGAACCATTGCTGCAACGCAAAGAGCAAGAAGCACCGTTGATCTCTGAGTTGGATAGAAAGATCCATGATGTGATGCCGAATCTCAAGTTAACCCTGAACGACTTCTGGCTACAAGGCTATAAGGTTGGCAAGGTAGATGTTGAACTGGCTAGAGAAGACAATCGCATTGCGTGGAAGAAAATTCAGGTACGCAGCGGCGGCAACAAAGCGGATGTTAGTGGCTGGTGGGAATTGAATGGTGACCAGAGTCATTCATCGCTGAAAGTTGACGTTGAAGGTGAAAACAACAGTGAGTTGATGGAGCGCTTTGGTATCACCTCGGGGATTCAAAAAGCACCGTTTGAGCTAGAAGCTCAACTTGACTGGGACGGTTCACCTTGGGGTATCAAGATGGATACTTTAGATGGCGACGTAAAAACCAAGTTCGGTAAAGGTATTATCTCAGATGTGAGCGGGGCAGCTCGCTTGCTTGGTTTGTTCAGTTTAGATTCGATCATTCGTAAGATGCAGCTCGATTTCTCTGATGTGTTTGATAAAGGCATGGCATTTAACAGCATTACAGGCACGGGCAAGATGCAAAATGGTATCTTCCTGACCAACGATCTGAACATGGATGCCGTGGCGGGTGAGATGAAGATCAAAGGCATCGCTAACCTAAATACTCGTCAGGTAGATGCAGAAGTAAACTTTACGCCAGATATCACATCGGGTATTCCAGTGCTAACAGCGTTTGCGGTAACGCCTCAAACTGCGTTGTATGTATTGGCGGTAACCACGGTGATTTCACCGGTTGTTGAGGTCTTTACTCAGGTTAATTACTCGGTGAAAGGCCCTCTGGATTCACCAACGGTAAGTGAGCTTTCTCGTAGCTCTGGTGAGTTCCAACTTCCAGAAAATCTAAGAAAGTTGGCTGAGTAAAAGTAAGCCCTAATATACAGATAAATAGTGATTTCTGAATCATAATGAATGGAGAAGCAGTACACATGGATTGTGTTGGTTTGATTCAAATGACTTCGGGCCCTGACCCTGACAGTAACCTTGATTATCTCGCCAAAGAGGTAGCCAAGTGTAAGGCGTTAGGGGCTAAATGGGTCGTTTGCCCAGAGAATGCATTGGTATTCGGTAGCAAAGCGGATTATCACCAGTATGCCGAGCCATTGAATGGTGGTCCACTACAGAAAAAACTGGCTGAGTTAGCTAGGCTTCATCGTATTTGGATCATTGTGGGCAGTATGCCGATAAGTACAGCGAAGGGTGTCACTACAACGACTCTGGTGATTGATGACTTTGGCAGCTTAGTGGCTCACTATGACAAGCTACATATGTTCGATGTGGATGTCGCCGATGCCCACAAGTGCTATCGAGAGTCCGATATTTTCACACCGGGTGACCGAGTTGTGACAACGGAAACGCCTTTTGGTCACTTAGGGTTAAGTATTTGCTATGATGTGCGCTTTCCTCACTTGTATTCAGAGTTACGCCAGCAAGGCGCGCAGATCATCGTGGTACCAGCTGCGTTTACTGCGGTAACCGGTCAGGCGCACTGGGAAGCACTGTTAAGATGCCGGGCAATCGAAACACAGTCGTGGATTGTTGCGGTAGGGCAAGGTGGTAAGCACCCTTGCCAAAGAGAAACATGGGGACACTCTATGGTGGTTGATCCCTGGGGGAGAGTGGTCGCACAGTTAGACCAAGACCCTAAAAGTATGGTGGTCGAGATAGACACATCCAGTTGTGAATCCATTAGGCAAAATATGCCCATCACACAACACACTCGATTTACCAATCAATTTTAATTACAAACAAGAGCCATCTATGAGCATTAATCAAATTGAAGAAGCGCTACTGAACCCGACAGGGCTTACGGAGCAAAATATCGCAGATACATTGGCGAGCATTGCTACCCGCCAAATTGATTATGCTGATATCTACTTTCAGTCAAGCTGGCACGAATCTTTAGTGCTAGAAGACAGCATTATTAAAGACGGCTCTTTCAATATCGATTGCGGTGTGGGCGTTCGTGCAGTATCTGGTGAAAAGACCGGTTTTGCTTACTCTGACCAAATCCAACTGGATGGTCTTAAGCAGAGCGCAATTGCAGCTCGTGGTATTGCGAAGCAAGGTCAAAACGGCAAGGTACAAGCCTTCAAGCGCAACGCTAACCAAACGTATTATGATGCAGTCAACCCGTTAGCAAGCTGGGAAAAGCAGCAAAAAACAGAACTTCTTAAGTCATTGGACGCTTACATTCGTACTAAAGAGCCAATGGTGACGGAAGTATCGGTAAGCCTAAGCGGTGTGCATGAGCAGATGCTGGTTGCCGCGACTGATGGTACGTACGCTGGCGATATTCGTCCGCTGGTTCGTTTATCTATTAGTGTTCTTGCTCAGAAAGGCGATCGCCGTGAGCGTGGTAGTGCTGGTGGTGGTGGCCGTTTTGGTTACGACTTCTTCCTAAGCGATGATAAAGGCACTCAAGTAGCTTATCAGTTTGCTGATGAAGCGATTCGCCAAGCGCTTGTTAACCTTGAAGCAGTTGCTGCGCCTGCTGGGGCAATGCCTGTCGTTCTCGGCTCTGGTTGGCCGGGCGTTCTGCTGCACGAAGCCGTAGGTCACGGTTTAGAGGGCGACTTCAACCGTAAAGAGTCTTCAGTATTCTCTGGAAAAGTTGGCGAACAAGTTACTTCAAGCCTATGTACGATTGTCGATGACGGTACATTGACTGACCTTCGTGGTTCACTGAACGTGGATGATGAAGGTGTTAACGGTCAGTACAACACGTTGATCGAAAACGGTATCTTAAAAGGTTACATGCAAGACAAGCTTAATGCTCGTCTAATGGGTGTAGCACCAACCGGTAACGGTCGTCGTGAGTCTTACGCGCATCTTCCAATGCCGCGTATGACGAACACCTACATGCTACCGGGTGAGCACACACCAGAAGAGATTATTGCGACAGTCGATAAAGGTATCTACGCACCAAACTTCGGCGGCGGTCAGGTTGATATTACGTCTGGTAAGTTTGTGTTCTCGGCTTCTGAAGCCTACATGATTGAGAACGGTAAGATCACTCACCCAGTGAAGGGCGCAACACTGATCGGCTCTGGTATCGAAGCGATGCAGCAGGTGTCTATGGTGGGTAACGATCTAAGTATCGACCGTGGTGTTGGTGTTTGTGGTAAGGCTGGCCAAAGCGTGCCGGTGGGTGTTGGTCAGCCAACATTGAAACTAGACTCTCTGACCGTTGGTGGTACTGAGTAAATCAGTCTAGTCTCAGCAAAATGACTGCAAAGTTAAAGTGAAAAGCGCCTCCATCGTGAGGCGCTTTTTGTCTTTGAGGAAGGGTTAGTAGTAGAAAGCGATTACATGTTCTCTTCGGCAAACTCTGCCAGTCGGCTACGTACCACGCCATTGAGGTGGATATTGGCACTGCCTTCGAAGTTTTTAAAACGCTCAACCATGTAGGTTAAACCTGAAGTAACAGGGGTTAAGTAAGAAGAATCTATCTGCGCTAGGTTACCTGAGCAGACAATCTTGGTCCCTTCACCACAGCGGGTGATGATGGTTTTGATTTGCGATGCAGTGAGGTTCTGACACTCATCGAGAAGCACAAACGCATTTTGGATGGAACGGCCACGCATAAAGTTGATCGACTTGAACTGGATATTGGCTTTGTCACAGATGTATTTCATTGACCCTTCGGTACAGTGGTCGTTTTTGTGCAGCGCTTCCAGTGTATCAGTCACAGCAGCCAACCAAGGCAGCATCTTCTCTTCTTCGGAACCAGGAAGGAAACCTATCGACTCTCCAATATCGGGCGTGTTTCGGGTTACGATGATCTTATCGAACTGTTTGCGCTCTATGGTTTGTTCAAGTGCAGCAGCCATGGCGAGCAGCGTTTTACCACTACCTGCCGCACCAGTTAGGATCACCAGGTCAATATCTGGGTCGAGTAGCGCATCAATCGCCATTCCCTGATAAATGTTTTTTGGCGTGATATCCCAAGCTCTTCGGTTCATTAAGCGTTCACGGCTTAAGTCCCTGAGTGTGATGGTTTCAGTATCAATCTCTTCAACTCTTGCTGCAAAGTCGCTCTCTTCATCAATCACATATTGGTTGAGGAAGGTCGGCTCGAAAGGCTCTCTTGCTAACGTGTGTAAGGTTTTTCCGCCGAGGTTTTTGCTTTCGACGTTGTCGATACCGTCCCAAAATGCGCCCTCAAGTTGTTGGAAACCTTTAGTGAGGTATTGGATATCATCGATGAGTTGGTCGGTTTGATAATCTTCAACGAAACGTACGCCCGCGCCTTTTGCGCGTAAGCGCATGTTGATGTCTTTGGTGATGAGAACCACTTCGCGTGGCGCGCGTTTGTTTTGAAGGTAGAGTACAGCGTTGAGGATTCGGTTATCGCCTGCCTTATCGTCGGCAAAGGCTTTGATGCTTTCTTGAAGTTCGTAATCGGCGAGTATTGAAATACTGCCTGAGGCTTTAATGTCTTTGGTGAAAGGGATACCTTCCGATATTTGGTCTGGTGTAGCTTCCCTGAATAGATCTTCGAGAGTTCGTATCGCAATTCTCGCATCTCGGGCAACGTCTCTCTTACTGTCTTTGATTCTGTCTAGTTCTTCTAGCACTGTCATGGGGATAACGACATCGTGCTCTTGGAAAGAAAATATAGCGAAGGGTTCGTGAAGTAGGATATTGGTGTCTAAAACAAATAGCTTCCGGTTGGTCTCGCCCATAGCATCTCCTTGCCGCGTACGGCTTGCCTTGCATTCATTGAACGTAGATAAAGCTCACTTAAAGATTAGTATCTCATTCTGGTGATAGTCAACTACTCACCTAAACTTCATCGAGAGGAATATCGTCATATTGTGATGAGTGAATATGGCGCATTCATTAACAGCAGCAATCTGCTACCAATAGATTAGCCATGACTTTTTGACAGTTTGATTGCATTGGCGAAAACAGAAAAAAAGCATGAAATCATCTCCTTTAGACGTGACCTAAATCACAGCATCGAGTAAGATTAGCGACCTTTTTCTGCACCATTTTCTCGAGATATTTATTATTTAGAGCGCACTTAAAAAGTGGCTGCAAACTAGGCAGTTTTGGCTATATTTTTAGTTCAAGAGCAGGAATGTTCTTGTTTGAAATATCAGCTAAAAAGACCAAATTCCAACTATAAGATTGAGGTAGTCGATTCATGACATTTGCTTTGGGGCAACGCTGGATAAGCGATACGGAGAGCGATTTAGGTTTAGGTACCGTTGTAGCAATGGATGCTCGCACAGTGACACTAATGTTTGCAGCATCAGAAGAAAACCGTGTGTATGCACGTACGGATGCTCCCGTAACCCGAGTAACGTTTAATGTAGGCGATGTCATCGAATGCCAAGAAGGCTGGTCTCTATCTGTTGAAGAAGTTATCGAAGATAAAGGGCTACTAACCTATCTAGGTACACGCGAAGATACCCAAGAATCAGAAGTGGCTCTGCGTGAAATCTTCTTAAGCAATCAGATCCGATTTAACAAGCCACAAGACAAACTGTACGCAGGTCAAATCGATCGTATGGATAACTTTGTGCTGCGTTACCGCGCGCTAAGTAACCAATATCAACAACACAAGAGCCCAATGCGTGGTTTGTGTGGTATGCGTGCTGGCCTAATTCCTCACCAGTTATACATCGCTCATGAAGTGGGTCGCCGTCATGCGCCACGTGTTTTACTCGCTGATGAAGTTGGCCTAGGTAAAACCATCGAAGCGGGTATGATCATCCACCAACAAGTGTTGTCTGGTCGTGCGGAGCGTATCCTGATTGTGGTTCCTGAAACTCTACAACACCAATGGTTAGTAGAGATGATGCGCCGTTTCAATCTTCATTTTTCTATCTTTGATGAAGAGCGTTGTATTGAAGCCTTTGCAGAGTCAGACAACCCATTTGATACGCAGCAATACGTTCTTTGTTCGTTAGATTTCCTACGTAAGAGCCGCAAGCGCTACGAGCAAGCACTTGAAGGCGAGTGGGATCTTTTGGTTGTCGATGAAGCGCACCACCTTGAGTGGAGCCAAGACAAGCCAAGCCGTGAATACCAAGTGGTAGAAGGCTTAGCTGAAAATACTCCTGGTGTACTTTTGCTGACAGCGACTCCAGAGCAACTGGGTCGTGAGAGCCACTTTGCACGTCTACGCCTATTGGACCCTGACCGCTTCTACGATTACGAAGCCTTCGTTGAAGAAGAAGACCAATACGCGCCGGTTGCTGATGCTGTCACCGCACTATTCTCAGGCGTGAAGCTTGAAGACAGCGCTAAGAATCAGATTACTGAGCTGCTTTCTGAGCAAGATGTTGAGCCTCTATTCCGCGTTATCGAAGGCGATAGCAGCGAAGAGGAGCAAGCATTAGCTCGCCAAGAACTGATTGACAACCTTATGGATCGCCATGGTACAGGTCGTGTTTTATTCAGAAACACACGTGCCGCTATCAAAGGCTTCCCTAAGCGTAACGTAAACCTACTGCCGATGGACATTCCAACGCAGTACACCACGTCGATGCGTGTATCAGGCATGATCGGTGGCAAGATGGCACCAGAAGCTCGTGCGATGAAGATGCTTTATCCAGAAGAGATCTTCCAAGAGTTTGAAGGTGAAGACTCAAGCTGGTGGCAGTTCGACTCGCGTGTTAACTGGCTGATTGAAAAGATCCAAGACAAGCGTAGCGAAAAGATCCTGGTGATCGCATCGCGTGCAAGTACGGCTCTGCAACTAGAGCAGGCACTGCGCGAGCGTGAAGGTGTACGTGCAACTGTATTCCACGAAGGCATGTCGATTCTAGAGCGTGACAAAGCGGCGGCTTATTTTGCTCAAGAAGAGGGCGGTGCTCAGGTGCTTATCTGTAGTGAAATCGGCTCTGAAGGCCGTAACTTCCAGTTTGCTAACCAACTAGTGATGTTTGACCTTCCATTCAACCCTGACTTGCTCGAGCAGCGTATCGGTCGTCTGGATCGTATCGGTCAACAGCGTGATGTCGATATTCATGTTCCTTATCTGAAAGGCACATCACAGGCGATCCTAGCGCGTTGGTTTGATGAAGGTCTGAATGCATTTGCGGAAACTTGCCCTACTGGTCGCACGGTTTACGACAAGTACTCAGATGTACTTATCGAAATGCTGGCTTCTGGCAACACAGAACAGCTTGATGAAGTGATCGAAGAGTCAGCTAAGCTAAACCAAAGCCTAAAAGCGGATCTAGAAAAAGGTCGCGATCGCCTACTAGAGATGCACTCAAACGGCGGCGACAAAGCACATGAAATAGCAGAGAAGATCGCATCGACCGATGGTGACACTAACCTAGTTACTTTTGCGTTGAGCTTGTTCGACACCATTGGTTTGAACCAAGACGACAAAGGTGAAAATGCGCTAGTCGTTACGCCATCTGAGCACATGATGGTACCAAGCTACCCAGGCCTACCTTATGAAGGTGCAACTATCACATTTGACCGTGATACCGCACTTTCTCGTGAAGACATGAACTTCATTAGCTGGGAACACCCAATGATTCAGGGTGGTATTGATTTACTACTTAGCGAAGGGGTGGGTACTTCTGCTGTATCACTACTTAAGAACAAAGCGCTACCGGTAGGCACTATCCTGCTTGAATTGGTTTACCTGGTGGATGCACAAGCTCCAAAACGCAGTGGTATCAGCCAGTTCTTACCTAAGACTCCGATTCGCTTGATGATGGATGGCCGTGGTAACGACCTATCTTCTCAGGTTGAATTTGATAGCTTTAACCGCCAGTTGAGTCCGGTGAACCGTCATCTAGCAAGTAAGTTAGTTAACTCGGTACAAGGTGAGATTCATAAGCTAATCGAAGCGGGTGAGACGCACGTACTTCCTAAAGTGGAAGAAGTGCGTCAACAAGCTCAACGAGACATGCAGACTAACCTAAACGGTGAATTAGAGCGTCTACAAGCACTTAAAGCGGTGAACCCAAACATTCGTGATGAAGAGTTAGAGGTAATCGAAGCTCAGATTAACGAACTGACCGGCTATATCAGCAAAGCTCAGGTTCAACTAGACTCGCTGCGCCTGATTGTGGTTTCTCACAATTAATATTAGCTAGCCAGTGAACAATAAATAGGGCCTTCATCATGAAGGCCTTATTTTTATCTCGAGTTTGTAGATGGTGGTGATTAGAGGGTTACATTAACCATTTCCACCAAACAAATACGGCTAAGAAACCGAATAAGTAAACTAGGCCTGCGACAGACAACCATTTTAGTTTGCTACCAATGGCTAGCGCTTCTGGAAGCTTAGCTTTGTTCACCAAGATGAAGTTAAGCAGCGCGAAGAATGGCGTCGTTGCGAAAGCAAGTACCATTGCGAAATCCAGCATTGGCATTAACGCAGCGCTGAAGAACATCACAATCGCGAGTGCGGCGATAGAGACAATGATAATCCAGCCTTGTAGCATGCGCGGGCTCGACTCTTTGTTGAATAACAGACGTTGTGATTCCGCGAGTACACGAGAGTAGCCGTCGATAACCGTAATCGTGCTACCAAAGATACAGAAGAAAGCGATAATGGCGATGAGTGGTCGTGACCATTCGCCAATCGTTGAGGCGTAAATACCAACTAACTGGTGAGTAAAGCCTACACCAGAGCGAGACAGTTCCACGCCTGAACCGTGAAGTACCAGCGCACCTAAAGCGACGAATACTAAAGCAAGCAGTGCCGTACCAATGTAGCCGACGTTGAAATCGAATAAGGCAGATTGAGCAGTGACTTCTTGTTTCTCTTTTTGGCTTTTTAGCCACATAGAGGTGATGCTTGAAATCTCGATAGGCGCCGGCATCCAACCCATGGTCACCACGATAAAGCCAATAGCTGCTAATGACCAAGGTGATGGAGGAACAAAAGCAGCATCCGGTTCGACAGGTGAACCGATAGCAATGGCGACAGCGGCTAGAGTGGTAATCGTAAGGATCGCCATGATCGCTTTGGAAAGAGTGTCCAGAGCACGATAGTGTCCTGCAAATAAGATGATTAAGCAGGTCGCGAGTACGATCATACAAAGCGTGCTGGTTGCTAGCTCAAAAGGAATGAAGTAGCTAAGCAAACTCGCACTAAACAGCAGTAGTGCGGCTGTGTTTACGACGGCTGAAATAGCGCTTAGTATCGAAAAGATCACTAGGTAAGGGCGGCCTAGGTTTGAGTAACCCTCAACCAAGCTTTGTCCTGTACCAAGCGTATATTGGATGCCGGCACGAAAGAATGGGTACTTGAATAGGTTTACTAAGATGATCAATGCAGCGAGCTGCCAACCATAGATGGCTCCGGCTTTGGTTGAGGCAACTAAGTGTGAACCGCCGACTGCCGCTGCAGCCATCATAATACCCGGGCCAAGAGATTTAATTAAACTGGATAGGGGAGCTGAGGTTTTTGTTGTGGTTGTTTTAACCGTACTGTCCATCATTGTTCCTTTGATGTTGGCTTGTTATTTTCCGTTACCCTATCAATACCATGTTTTGTAAATGCGTCAACTTTTATGTACGAAAACATCAAAAATTGTATTTATTAATAAACGAATTAACTGTGAATTATTTGTTCACTAGTAAATAAGAGGCTTCAATGGCGCTAGAACAGTACACACCACCACGCGAACCTTGGATTGATATTGTTTATCAAGATGACGACATTCTGGTGGTGAATAAGCCTGCGGGCCTACTTTCAGTACCGGGCAGATTGCCAGAGCATTACGACAGCATGTGGAGTCGCTTGGTAGAGGAGTTTGCTGATATTCAAGTGGTGCACCGTTTGGATATGTCGACCTCAGGCTTGATGTTGCTGGCTAAGCACAAGCAGGCAGAACGTCACTTGAAGAAGCAGTTCCAATATCGCCTGACACACAAACTGTATTACGCACGCGTATGGGGAGCGGTTGAACAAAAAGCAGGATTGATCGATCTGCCACTCATCTGTGATTGGCTGAACCGCCCTCGGCAGAAAGTGTGTTTGGATAATGGCAAGCCTTCACAGACACGTTATGTGGTAGAGCAAACAGATACTCAAACCACCTTGTTGAAGCTACTGCCAATCACGGGACGATCTCATCAGTTGCGTGTGCATTGTATGGAAATAGGTAATCCAATTGTGGGCGACGAGTTTTACGCGACACCAGAAGCGTTTGAATACAGTGATAGGTTGGCTTTGCATGCGTGTGAGTTGAGCTTTTATCATCCAGCGAATAATCAGTTGTTCAAAGCCTTTGTTCCCTGTGACTTTTATCCTCACGCAACCCCACAAATCGAACGGCACTTTGAAATTGCGCCTGAGCTTCCAGACTACAGTAAGCTAAAAGCTTAGAATGGATGGATTCATAGGTTTAACCAAGGAAGAAGAATGCCAACGTTGAAAGTTGTGTTTCTCGACAGAGCAACCATCCCATCTCAAATTCATTTAAAACCTCTGAGCTTTGAACATGAGTGGGTGGAGTATGACTTCACCACTCCTGAGCAAGTGTCTGAGCGAGTTGAAGAAGCTGATGTGGTGATCACTAACAAGGTGGTGCTCAATGAGTCGAACCTAGCTAGTGCGAAAAAACTCAAGTTGATCGCGGTTTCGGCGACCGGAGTCAACAATGTCGATGTGGAATACTGCAAATCTAAAAACATTGCAGTGGCAAACGTACAAGGCTACGCGACTCAATCGGTTCCTGAGCATGTCATCGCAATGCTATTCGCTCTTAAACGAAACCTTGTTGGTTATCACAAAGACATTGAGGGGGGTGAGTGGCAAAAGGACAAGCAGTTCTGCTTCTTTACTCATCCGATTCAAGATGTGGCTGGCAGTACATTGGGTTTAATGGGCAGTGGCAGCTTAGGTCAAGCCACCGCAATGTTAGCCAAAGCGATTGGTATGAAGGTGATGTTTGCCGAGCGAAAAGGAGCAGAGTCTTGTCGAGAAGGGTATCTGCCTTTTGATACGGTATTGAAGCAAGCGGATGTGATCAGTCTACATTGCCCATTGACTGATGCGACCCAAAATCTGATTTCAGAGCAAGAGCTGACTATGATGAAATCGAGCGCGGTATTAATTAATGCCGGGCGCGGAGGTCTAGTAGATGAACAAGCCCTAGTTGAGGCTTTGAAAAAACATGAGATTGCAGGCGCAGGTATGGATGTGTTTACACAAGAGCCAGCCGACAACTCAAACCCACTATTGGCTAATAGCCATTTACCGAACTTATTACTCACTCCACATGTGGCGTGGGGCAGCGACAGCTCGATTCAAAAACTGTCTGATATCTTAATGGATAATATTGATGGCTTTATTGCGGGTCGTCCACAAAACATAGTGAGTTGATTCTAAAGCTATGTTACATGAGTTAAAAACAAAAAAGGTTGACCTGTAGGCCAACCTTTTTAGATTGTGTGTCGATTAAATGACTTAACCTTGCGGTTTAACCACCAATACATTGATTGGTGAGTTCTGTACTACTTTGCTTGCAACCGAGCCAAGTACCACTTTGTCGATTTTCGAACGCTTATGGCTAGGCATCACGATAAGGTCGGCGCCAAGCTTTTCTGCGTAATCAAGAATCGTCGCGTAGGTTTTACCCTCAGCAACATGAACTTTGTAAACCACTTCATCGTCGATGTGTTTGTCGGCAAACTCTTTCAGCTGATTTTTAACATCAAGCTTCATTTGGTTCGCTGCATCTTTCGGGAAGTAAGACGCCACCATCGACATGTGAATGCCTGGTAGTACGTTCAGAATGTGGATTTCAGCATTGCTGTGTTTTGCGTGCCATACCGCCAGTTCGACTGCCTTATCAGAAAAGCCTTTGTCATTAAGATCAACAGGAACAAGGATTTGTTTATACATGTATTCGTCTCTTTTTAATCAGCGCTAAGCTTTCACTTAGCACTGTAATTATCCTTTCCATGTAATAAAGCCAAATAGCGCTAAGCACTACTCAGCCTTATCCATTACGCGCTAATCTCATCCTTACGAGCACGTCTTCTTTGGTTCATCGCTAAACCAATTAAAATGATCAGAGCTGGTAAGAATACCCACTCTTTCATTGGTCGATCTGCATCTTGGATAACGGATTTGATTTCCCAATCGAAATCAATACCAGCCGCTTCTGCTGGGCTACCGAACTCAACCATATCAACAATCATCTTGCCTTCTGATTCAGTCAGCATTAGACCCATAGAGGCAATACGATCTTCACTTGAGGTCGCAGAATCTTCAAACGGTAGGCGAACTGTCTTTTCAGAATAGTCACCTTCTAAGTTTTCGCCACCCACTCTAAGTTCAAGTGATTGTCCCACATCTAGGTTTTCTGTGATTTGAGCAATCTCAACTCCAGGCGAAAGAACTTTCTCTGGGTAAATCATGTCCCACCAGAAGCCAGGGCGGAAGAAAGTGAAGGTTAATGCAATAAGCAGCACCGTTTCCCACCATTTGTTCTTAGTGAACCACCAACCTTGTGTTGCAGCTGCAAAGATAAGTACTGCAGTTACAGATGAGAAGATAGTCAGTGCTAAGTGCCACCAAGAATCAATGCCCATCAGCAGTAGCTGAGTATTGAAGATGAACATGAAAGGTAGAATTGCGGTACGGATATCGTAGGTGAAGCCTTGGATACCAGTACGAATCGGATCTGATTTCGCAATTGCCGCTGCTGCAAACGCCGCGAGACCTACTGGAGGTGTATCATCCGCAAGAATACCGAAATAGAACACGAATAAGTGCACCGCAATCAGTGGAATGATCAAACCGTGCGCTGCGCCCAGAGTAACGATTACCGGAGCCATCAGCGTTGATACAACGATGTAGTTTGCTGTGGTTGGCAAGCCCATGCCCAGGATCAAGCTGATTACCGCAGTGAAGAGCAGCATAAGGATGATGCTACCGCCTGAGATAAACTCAACGAAGTCAGTCATTACAAGACCGATACCCGTTAGCGTCACCACACCTACAACAGTACCAGCAGCTGCTGTCGCCACACCGATACCGATCATGTTACGCGCGCCTGAAACTAAGCTCTCTGCTAGGTCAACGAAACCAGCTTTGGTTTGCTCTGCAAGATCGTCTGATTTGTTCATCAGAGTCATCAAAGGACGCTGGGTGATCAAGATGAAGATCATGAACACTGTTGCCCAGAAGGCAGATAAACCAGGTGAGAAACGTTCAACCGTCAGACACCAAACTAGCACTACGATAGGCAGTAGGAAGTGTAAACCTGATTTAATCGTTGGGCCTGGATCTGGAACTTCCTTTAGATCCGCATCGATCTCCATGCCGCCTTCAGCTGCGTATTTTGCTGATACGCGAACCAGAGCAACATAAGCGATTAATAGCGCCACAGTAACGATTGGTGTTGCTGCTTCGCCAAATACATCTTTCGTCCAACCGACACCGTAGTAAACCGCGGCACTGATAACGCATAGACCTAAAATGGTCCCAGTGAAAGAGAGTAGGCTTTGTACAATAGTTGGTGTGTGACGACGAGGTAGGCCAGTCATGCCTGCTTTACATGCTTCTAGGTGAACAATGTAAATCAGAGCGACGTAAGAGATCAGAGCTGGCAGTAGCGCCGCCTTGATAACTTCCACATACGAAATACCCACATATTCCACCATCAGGAATGCGGCAGCACCCATGATAGGCGGTGTAAGCTGACCATTGGTTGAAGCCGCAACTTCTACCGCGCCTGCTTTTGTACCAGGGAAACCAACACGCTTCATCAGTGGAATGGTGAAGGTACCAGTGGTTACTACGTTAGCAATCGAAGAGCCAGAAACCAGGCCAGATAAGCCAGAAGCCACAACGGCTGCTTTTGCAGGGCCGCCTTTCATGTGACCAAGCAGTGAGAATGCGACCTTGATGAAGTAAGCACCTGCGCCCGCACGTTCAAGCATTGCACCAAACAGTACAAACAAGAATACGAATGACGTTGAAACGCCCAGTGCTACACCGAATACACCCTCAGTTGTTAGCCACAAGTGAGACATTGCCTTGTTCAGGCTCGCACCTTTGTGGGCGATAACGTCTGGCATGTGTGGTCCACCAAAGGTGTAAAGTAGGAATACTGCTGCCACAACCATAAGAGGTGGACCTAAAGCGCGTCGTGTTGCCTCAAGCAGTAGAATCATACCGAAGACGGCTGCAACAATATCGAATGTTGTTGGAGCACCAGAACGGCCAGCAAGTTCGGTGTAGAAAATGTAAATATAAGAAGCTGAAAAACTACCAACAAGCGCTAATACCCAGTCGACTGCCGGGATATGGTCCCGCGGCGAGTTCTTCATAGCTGGATAAGCGGTAAATGCTAGGAAAATAGCAAAGGTAAGGTGAATTGCTCGAGCTTCAGTATCGTTTAAAATTCCGAAGTTAAAAATGAACGGCAGCGGAGATGCATACCAAAGTTGGAACAGTGACCAACATAGAGGCACAAACCATAAAATACGGCCTTGGATACCGCGAGGGCTACGCGCACCAGTGTCTGATTGTGCCACCATTTCTTGCACATCTGGAGACGGTGATGTTGTCTGCGTCATGTACTTTATCCTTATTATTGATGGTCTGCCTTTATTACGAACAACGAGACGTTATTTCTTTCCTATCTAGTGTAGTGAATGGATAGGGAAATGCGTTTTTTGTTCGTCTTTGTCTTAGGCTTGATACGAAGGTAAGTTCGCCAAATTGGAGAAACTTAAAGGTTTGCTCTTTTCACTTAAGTTATTTTTATAAAACGTAAAAAGCCAATAAGGAGGACCAGCCTCCTTATTGGTGTAGTAGGCTTAAAGTAGAATTACTTTAGAAGGCCCACTTCTTTGTAGTATTTTTCTGCACCTGGGTGAAGAGGGATAGAGATACCCGCTTTAACCATGTCTTCTTTTTTCAGGTTAGCAAATGCTGGGTGTAGGCGTTTGAAAGTGTCAAAGTTTTCAAATACTGCCTTAGCAACGTTGTATGCAACTTCATCAGAAACGTCTGAAGTGGTTACCATAGTTGCTGCAACACCGAAGCTGTTTACGTCAGCGTCTGTACCACGGTACATACCAGCAGGAACTGTGCTGTATGCGTAGTATGGGTTTTCAGCTACGATCTTGTCGATCTGTGGACCTGTTGCTGAAACCAGTTTTGCGTCACAAGATGTTGTTGCTTCTTTGATTGATCCGTTCGGGTGACCAACCATGTAGATGAATGCATCAATCTTGTTGTCACAAAGCGCTTGTGAACGCTCAGAACCTTTAAGTTCAGAAGCAAGCTTGAAGCTGTCGTTAGTCCAACCCATCGCGTCCATTACAACACCCATAGTTGCACGGTCACCAGAGCCCGGGTTACCAATGTTTACACGCTTACCAGCTAGGTCTGCAACATTGTTAATACCAGCATCGGTACGAGCGATGATGTTGAACGGTTCTGTGTGTAGAGAGAACATAGCGCGTAGTTTTTTGTACTCGCCCTGATCTTTGAACTTACTTGTACCGTTGTAGCCATGGTACTGCCAGTCAGACTGAACAACACCGAAATCTAGTTCACCAGCACGGATGGTGTTAACGTTGTAGATTGAACCACCAGTAGACTCTACAGAACAACGAATGTTGTGGTCTTTGCGGCCCTTGTTCACTAGCTTACAAATCGCACCACCAGTTGGGTAGTAAACACCTGTTACTGAACCAGTACCAATTGTGATGAACTCTTGAGCGTTAACAGCGCCAGCGCCCATTACAGCAGCTGCAATAGCACCAACTTTGATAAGTTTGGTAAATGCCATGAATTTCCCTTCCTTTATTCATTATTAACCCAAAAACAAGTGTAGTTGTTTCTGGAGTTTCCTATTTGGAAACGGCACCTTTTTCAATCCATGTGATGAAAAAGTGTCTGAATAATATCAAAAATTGGCAGAAAATTACTCGAATGTTAAAAGATATAGCTAAAAAATCTAACAAATGATGCCTAGATCTTGTGTTTAATTTGCTACTGACTTTTTTAAAATCAACGGTTTAGTGTTGCTGGGTAGAGAGGAGGGGAGATATTCTAGGATGTGATTTGGATCACGAAGTCAATAGATGTTCGCGATCCATTTATATGGCTGATAATTATGAAACTATGAGCAATTATCCAGCGTATTCAAACAGTTCACAGACTGAGTCAAATAGCTGTTTAGTCGTAACTGAAAGGGTTGGGGTGATAAAGATAGTGTCATCACCTGCGACTACTCCCAGTATGCCTTCTGACTTACCTAGTGAGTCTAGCAAGCGAGCAATCAGTTGAGCAGCGCCAGGGCCTGTGTGTATCACAACTAATGCATTGTTGTGGTCAATATCTAAGACAAGTTCTCTCAAAGAACTTGAAACTGTAGGAACACCCAGTTCAGCAGGAAGACAGTAAACCATCTCCATTTTAGCGTTACGAGTTCGAACCGCGCCAAACTTGGTTAACATACGCGAGACTTTAGACTGGTTGATGCTTTCAAAGCCTTCATGCTTAAGGGCATCAACAATTTCGCCTTGTGAACCAAAACGTTCTTCTTTTAGCAGCGCTTTAAAAGCACGAACCAAGTTGTCTTGTTTTTCTGTATTGCGCATATGTCATTCTTATTCATTAACAAAGATGTTTGCATATTCTCGCATACATATTCAATTTTAGCCAAAACAACCCGGTAATTTGTTAGTCATATCACTGTAAATATTTAATAGAATAATGTGTTATTTGCGACGACTTATTTTGTTATTTCAGTCGATTATCGCCATAATGCGAACTTGCTGTGTAGCACGGTTTTACTGACTTGCGCGAAGTCGCAAAGCTGGCGTTAATTGATTGTAATCACTTTGTGATTAATATAGTTTTTTAACTTTAATTTAGCTCAAGAATTACCCTACCAAGAATTTATAAGAGAAAGCTCTCAAGGAGAATAACAATGAAAGTAGCTGTTATTGGTGCCGCTGGTGGCATCGGTCAAGCCCTAGCCCTACTACTTAAGAATCGCCTACCTGCTGGTTCAGATCTTGCACTTTACGACATCGCACCGGTAACTCCGGGTGTTGCTGCCGATCTTAGCCACATCCCAACACCTGTTTCGATCAAAGGTTACGCGGGTGAAGATCCAACACCTGCACTAGAAGGTGCGGATGTTGTACTTATCTCTGCGGGCGTTGCTCGTAAGCCTGGTATGGATCGTGCGGATCTTTTCAATGTGAACGCTGGCATTGTTAAGTCTCTTGCAGAGAAAATTGCGGTCGTATGTCCAAAAGCTTGTGTTGGTATCATTACTAACCCTGTAAACACGACTGTGCCAATCGCTGCTGAAGTTCTTAAGAAAGCGGGCGTTTACGACAAGCGTCGTCTATTCGGCGTTACTACTCTGGATGTGATTCGTTCTGAAACTTTTGTTGCTGAGCTAAAAGACAAAGATCCAGGCGACATTCGCGTTCCTGTTATCGGTGGTCATTCTGGTGTGACTATTCTTCCTCTTCTTTCTCAAGTTGAAGGCGTAGAGTTCACTGACGAAGAAATCGCAGCATTAACGACTCGTATCCAAAATGCAGGTACTGAAGTTGTAGAAGCTAAAGCGGGCGGCGGTAGTGCAACACTATCTATGGGCCAAGCAGCTTGTCGTTTCGGTCTTGCTCTAGTGAAAGCTCTACAAGGTGAAGAGAACGTCATCGAGTGTGCATACGTTGAAGGTGAAGGCGAGCACGCACCATTCTTTGCTCAACCAGTTAAGCTAGGTAAAGAGGGCGCAGAAGCTATCCTTAGCTACGGTGAATTGAGCGATTTCGAACGTAATGCTTTAGACAGCATGCTTGAAACGCTAAATGGCGATATCGAGATTGGTGTTGAATTCGCTAAGTAAGCGAGACGCTATTTAATTCAGCCTAAAGCTAATTAATAAGAGCCGGTCATTATGATCGGCTTTTTTGATCCTAGAGTTCAAGCTACTCGTATTCGCTTTTAACACTAAGTTGAAGGGAAATGTTATGGCTACTGTTCAGAAAGGTATGAATGTCGAATATTTGGGGCACTTAGGAAAAGTATTGGTAATTGATGAGCAAGAGCAGTATGCCTTAGTAGAGACTTACAATGGGCATGAGCAATATGCAGTGCCAATGGAAGAGCTTGAAGAAATTGAAGCTCAACTGCCACTATCATTGGAAGCTAGTCGATATTGAACTTAGTTGCTTTACAAATATTTGTTCAAAACTAAAAAAAGAGCCCAGAGGCTCTTTTTTGTTATTTATATAGAAGCTTGTCTATTAACCTTCTTACTTGCTGCGTTTAACAGCTAAGTGTGCGAGAGTGGTTAGCGCTTGTTTATATTCAGAGTCAGGAAGTACAGAAAGCTCAGCGATGGCTTTATCGGCCTCTTCGTAGGCTTTATTTGTTGTGTACTCTAAAGAGCCTGTCTCTTTCATCACAGCCATAATGTCGTCGAGACGTTCCATGCCGTTGGCTTTTTCAATCGCCTCACGAATCATGCTTGCTTGCTCTGGAGAGCCATTGTGCATTGCGTATAAAAGAGGCAAGGTCGGTTTGCCTTCTGCTAGGTCATCACCAACGTTCTTACCCATCTCTTTGCCATCTGCGGTGTAATCCATCACATCATCAATCAGCTGGAATGCAGTACCTAGGTATTTACCATAGTTTTGCATTGCCGTTTCGATCTCTGGTGACGACTCAGTTAGAATTGCGCCAATCTGAGTGGCTGCTTCAAACAAGCGAGCTGTCTTAGAATAGATAACTTGCATGTAGCTTTCTTCGGTGGTGTCAGGGTTGTTGCAGTTCATTAATTGCTGAACTTCACCCTCGGCAATCACGTTTACCGCTTCACTCATTAACTCGAGGATCTTTAAAGATCCTAGCGTCGTCATCATTTGGAATGAGCGCGTGTAAATAAAGTCACCCACCAAAACACTTGCAGCATTACCAAAGGCTGCGTTGGCGGTTGCCTTACCACGTCTCATGTCTGATTCGTCGACAACATCGTCATGAAGCAGAGTCGCGGTATGAATAAACTCAATAAAGGCTGCAGAGGTAATATGTGCTTCGCCTTGGTAACCAAGAGCACGAGCAGATAAAAGAGCAAGCAAAGGGCGCAGGCGTTTGCCGCCGCCGCTAACGATATAAAAACCAAGCTGGTTGATTAAACTTACGTCAGAATTAAGTTGGGCTTGAATTGTTTCATTCACTTTTGCCATATCATTGGCAGTAAGCGTTTGGATAGCTTTAAAATCCATTGTTCATCCGGCTGAAGTTAGACCCTGTAAGGTTTATACGTTGTATTAATTGTTGAATAATACACTAAAAAACGTTGATTAATACATCGCTTAAGGGCATGATTGCCGCACTTTTCTTTGGCGAACAGGTTTTCGCCAATTTTTTAAAAATATGGCTTGTCATAGCGCCATGATTCCCGTAGAATCTGCGCCCTATTGATTAGTTTAGCGCACACCCGAGTTGTACAAATAACAACCATAGGCTGTGCGGAAAAAGCGGAGTAAAATATGTACGCTGTTTTCCAATCTGGTGGCAAACAACACCGAGTAAGCGAAGGTCAAACACTTCGTTTAGAGAAATTAGACGTTGAAACTGGTGCAACTGTAGAATTTGATAAAGTTCTTCTTGTTGCTAACGGCGAAGAAATCGCTGTTGGTGCACCTCTTGTTGAAGGTGGTAAGGTTACTGCGGAAGTAGTACAACACGGTCGTGGCGATAAAGTAAAAATCGTTAAGTTCCGTCGTCGTAAGCACTCTCGTAAGCAAGCTGGTCACCGTCAGTGGTTCACAGAAGTGAAAATCACTGGCATTAACGCTTAAGTATTAGGAGAGTTTAACAATGGCACATAAAAAAGCTGGCGGTTCTACTAATAACGGCCGCGATTCAGAAAGCAAACGTCTTGGTGTTAAGCGTTTCGGTGGCGAATCTGTTCTTGCAGGTAACATCATCGTACGTCAACGTGGTACTAAGTTCCACGCTGGCACAAACGTTGGCATCGGTAAAGACCACACTCTTTTCGCTCTTACTGAAGGTAAAGTGAAATTTGCTGTTAAAGGTCCTAAAAACCGTAAGTTCGTAAGCATCGAAGCTGAGTAATTTAATCTTTAATTAGATTTTATTATAGCTTTCAAGCTGAATTCAAAAGCCCTGCCGATTCGGCAGGGTTTTTTATTTATAACGAGAATAAAAAAGTAGACGCTCTTGTTTAAGCTTTAACAAGTTTCAAGCAAAGAACCTCTCCTTATTTGTTCCTTGGTTGCAGGTCGGCCTAGATCTTAGGTGATCGATCTAAACTCGGATCTGCTAGAATTTATATCACTCCTTGATGAGTGGTAACGCAACGTAAGTGCGGAGTTAAAAAATGAAATTCGTTGATGAAGCGGTAGTAAAAATAGAAGCCGGTGATGGCGGTAATGGTACAGTGAGCTTTTGGCGCGAGAAATTCGTTGCTAAAGGCGGTCCTGACGGTGGTGATGGCGGTGATGGCGGTGATGTTTACATCCAAGCCGATGAAAACCTAAACACATTGATCGATTACCGTTTCCAACGCTTTTACAACGCAGAGCGTGGTGAGAACGGTCGCGGCGGTAACTGTACTGGTAAACGTGGTAAAGACATCACGTTGAAAGTGCCTGTAGGTACTCGCGCTGTTGATATCCATACTAATGAAATCGTTGCCGAAGTTGCTGAGCACGGCAAGAAGGTGATGGTTGGTAAAGGCGGCTGGCACGGTCTTGGTAACACGCGTTTCAAATCGTCTGTTAACCGCGCTCCTCGTCAAAAGACAATGGGTACTAAAGGTGAAGTTCGTGAACTGCGTTTAGAACTTCTTCTATTAGCTGACGTTGGTATGCTTGGCCTACCAAATGCGGGTAAGTCGACCTTTATCCGCTCTGTTTCTGCAGCGAAGCCAAAAGTAGCTGATTACCCGTTCACAACCTTGATCCCAAGCTTGGGTGTTGTGAGTGTGGTTCCTGAGAAGAGCTTTGTTGTTGCCGATATCCCAGGCCTGATCGAAGGTGCGGCTGACGGCGCTGGTCTTGGTATTCGCTTCCTGAAACACCTTGAGCGTTGTCGTGTTCTTCTACACATGATCGATATCATGCCGATCGACGGCTCTGATCCTATTCAGAATGCACTAACGATCATTGATGAGCTTGAGCAGTACAGTGAAAAAGTGGCACAAAAACCTCGTTGGTTGGTGTTCAATAAAGTTGACCTAATGCCGGAAGAAGAAGCTGACGAAAAGATTCAAGAAATCATCGATGCTTTAGGCTGGGAAGATGAGTACTTCAAGATCTCTGCAGTGAACAAGATGGGCACTAAAGATCTTTGCTTCAAGCTTGGTGAGTTCATGGAGAACCTACCACGTGAAGTAGAAGAAGTTGCAGAAGAAGAAAAAGTCGACTTTATGTGGGATGACTACCATAAAGATGCGATGAGCGGCAAAAATGTCGTTACCGAAGATGACGACTGGGATGATTGGGATGACGAAGAAGATGACGGTCATGTTATCTACGTTCGTGACTAATTGAGCCAATTAGATAAAAACCGCAATTAATATTGCGGTTTTTTTGTATCTAAATCATGAACAGAGTTTTATTGTTAAGGCAAAATTTACCTCTTAAGTATTAACGCCAATGGGAAGGAAATCATGGCATCAAAACAAAGAGCGATTTCAAGGCTCGTTGCTCAGTCAGGGCAAATGTTATTAGCGCACGGCGCGGAAAGCACTTTAGTTGGCGACATTATGCGTCGTATCGGTATTGCTTGTGGAGTCGATGAGGTCGAGGTTGCGCTGTCTGCCAATGCGCTTGTTGTGACCACAGTAATGAATGATCACTGTATTACGACCACTCGAAGTTGTGCAGATCGTGGTATCAACATGCAGGTGATCACCGACATTCAACGCGTGTGTATCATGATGGAGAAAGGGATCCTCGATTATGGTCTGGCATATAAAAAGATCCAAAATATCAGCCCTGAGCGCTACAACCGCTGGTTAGTGGTCGTAATGATTGGCCTATCTTGCGCTTCTTTTAGTCGTCTTGCTGGCGGAGATTGGCAGGTTTTCATGATGACCTTTATTGCGTCTGCTTGTGGCATGATCGTCAGGCAGGAAATTGGTCATCGCCACTTTAACCCACTGTTAAACTTTGCAATCACAGCTTTTGTCACCACGACTATCTCTGCTCAAGCCGTCCTTTACAATATTGGTGGCCAACCAACCATCGTAATGGCTTCATCAGTATTGATGCTCGTACCGGGTTTCCCACTGATTAATTCCGTTGCAGACATGCTCAAAGGGCACATCAATATGGGGTTGGCTCGCTTTACCATGGCAAGCTTGCTTACTTTGGCGACTAGCTTAGGCATTGTTGCTGCAATGAGTCTGTCTGGAGTTTGGGGGTGGGCGAGTTAATGAGTATCTTCGAACTGTTTTTAGGCTTACTCAACGATATGTTTTTCGCAGCGATTCCGGCTGTCGGATTCGCATTGGTGTTTAACGTTCCGCAACGCGCTTTGATTTATTGTGCACTTGGCGGCTCTATCGGTCACGGTAGCCGTTATTTGATGATGCACTTTGGGATTCCAATTGAATGGGCAACCTTCTTCGCTGCGACTGTGGTCGGCATGATTGGTGTGCATTGGTCGCATAAACTGTTGGCTCACCCTAAGGTATTTACAGTTGCGGCTTTGATTCCTATGGTTCCGGGTGTCTTTGCCTTTAAAGCAATGATTGCCATGGTTGAGATTAATAGGGCTGGGTATAGCCCCGAATTGTTAGCGATGTTGATGGAGAATTTTTTGAAATCGATGTTCATTATCGCAGGGCTGGCGGTTGGCTTAGCAGTACCAGGGCTGTTATTCTACCGACGTAGACCTATCGTCTAGCATCAATTCTTTCAGTTAAGGACAGGACTTTCGATTTATGATCATCAGTATGATTGCAGCAATGGCCAATAACCGTGTAATAGGTAAAGATAATCAGATGCCTTGGCACTTGCCTGCGGACTTCGCATGGTTCAAGCGCTCAACGATGGGTAAACCTGTAGTCATGGGCCGTAAAACCTATGATTCGATTGGACGTCCTTTACCTGGTCGATTAAATATTGTGATCAGCCGTGATGCTAACTTGGAAATTGAAGGTGTGACCACGGTAACTTCGATTGAAAAAGCTCTGGATCTAGTCAGCGATGTTGAAGAGGTGATGATTATAGGTGGTGGTTCAATCTATGAAACCTGCCTACCTAAAGCAGGTAAGCTGTACCTGACTTATATCGATTTTGATGTTGATGGTGATACTCAATTCCCAGATTGGGGAGAAGGTTGGAAGCAGAGCTTTAGCGATACGTATCAGGCGGATGAGAAAAACAAACACAATATGGAGTTTGTGATCCTCGAACGTTAACCGTGGTTATCAATAGCTAGTCTCAGAAAAACGCTTGCGTTACTGTATCAAGGTAGCGCAAGCTTCTCGTATCTCGTATCTCGTATCTCGTATCTCGTATCTCGTATCTCGTATCTCGTATCTCGTATCTCGTATCTCGTATCTCGTATCTCGTATCTCGTATCTCGTGCAGCCCAGTGGCCAAAAACAACCGTTTTATCTAATTTGATGCGCTGTGGTAGGTCAAACCATGGCACTAATGGTTCATTGGTGATTTCGCTTGGTGGTAGCTTACATGCCATGTCGAGTCGAGCATCGGTAAAGCAGAATCGCATTCTAGTGAGGCTATTGATCGCATAACGATAACGTTCAATATCGTGCAAATTTGCGTCCCATAGGTCTGGTGTATTGCTATACATATTCTCGATGAGCCACTGCCACTTGTCCGATTGTAATAGGGCGACGACTTCTTGATTCTCTATGCGAGCTCGTTCAAGGTCCCATTGTGGCGAAATACCTGCGTGAGACATTATGAACTCAGGATGCTCTTGAATTAACGGTTGCTGCCTCAACCATTCGAGTAGCGACTCACGATCTTCAGCATCTAGGATAGCTTGAGTCTTGTCTTTTGGTTTTGCTGGAAAAAGACCAAGCGAAACTGCGAGCAGGTGTAGATCGTGATTGCCCAATACCACCTTTGCGGAATCGCCTAAACTGCGAATAAAACGCAGTGTTTCTAGAGATTTAGGGCCTCGGGCAACTAAGTCACCAGCGACCCACAAGGTATCGTGTTGTTGATTAAAGTTGATGGTTTCGAGCAATAACTGAAGTTCGTCGAAGCATCCTTGGATGTCTCCGACAATATAATTCGACACAGTATTTTCCTGTAGCTGCAAAGGTAGTTAGTTAAGAATATTAGGAATGGCGAGTCTGAATGGGTCGACTTCGGCAATAAAATCGATGCCCTTATGATCGGTCATGACATAGTGACCTTGCATAACGCCAACGGGTGTTTCGATAACAGTACCACTGGTGTAAGTGTATTCGTCATTGGACTCGATAATCGGTTGCTGACCAACCACGCCATCGCCTTCAATCGTCAGTTGCTTACCGTTAGAGTCGGTAATTAACCAACGACGTGACATTAGTTGAACCGTGCTTTTACTTAGGTTTTTGATAGTAATGATGTAGGCGAAGACGTAACGATTCTTCGTAGGTTCAGACTGCTCTTCTATGTACTTAGAGTGAACCTGGCATTTGATACAAGGCGTAGATATATCCATATTCGCACCTTTTGTTGTTGATATACTTAATGTAATTAAAGTATTACATAAAAAAGGCTCCTAACCGAAGTGTAGGAGCCTTTTTTATTTTATTTGTCAGCGTTGTGGCTGTCGTGCAACCAGTTCGCCATATCGACAAACTGTTCGAGTGTTAGGTTCTCAGGGCGCATGCTTGGGTTGATGCCAAGCTCTTCTAGTACGTCCTTATCAATCAAACTCTTGTAGCAGTTACGAACTGTCTTACGACGTTGGTTAAAGCCTTCACGACATACACGATCTAGCCATTTTAGGTCTTTAGCCGGGTAAGGCAGCACTTCATATGGCTGAAGACGCACAACTGCAGAATCTACCTTCGGTGGCGGAACGAAAGCCGTTGGTGGTACTTCCAGTACTGGTGTGACTTTACAGTAGTATTGAGCCATTACGGTTAGACGACCGTATGCTTTGCTACCAGGACCTGCTGCTAGGCGGTTCACCACTTCTTTTTGTAGCATAAAGTGCATGTCTTTAATGTCTTTATGGAATTCAAAAAGGTGGAACATCAGCGGTGTCGAGATGTTGTATGGCAAGTTACCAAAGATACGAAGCTTATTGTTTGGTTTAACAAGTTGCTCGAAGTCGAACTTCATCGCATCACCTTCGTGGATCGTCAGCTTATCAGCTAGGTCCGGGTGGTTACGAAGACGTTCTGCAAGGTCTCTATCCAATTCGATAACAGTAAATTTATCGACAAGCTTACCTACCGGCTCAGTAATTGCGCCAAGGCCTGGGCCGATCTCTACAAGGTTTTGACCTGGTAGTGGGTTAATGCTCGATACGATACCATCAATAATGTATGGATCGTTAAGGAAGTTTTGACCAAAACGTTTACGCGCTTTGTGTCCTAAGTGGACATCATTTCTCATTGCTTTTTCTCTACTAATTCAATGGCGTGCGTGAGCGCTGTTCTAAAGCTCCCTGTATCGGCTTGGCCTTTCCCGGCCAAGTCTAAGGCGGTACCGTGGTCGACTGATGTGCGAATAAACGGTAAGCCAAGCGTGATGTTCACTGAGCGACCAAACCCTTTGTATTTCAATACCGGGAGTACTTGGTCGTGATACATACCTAAAACAGCATCTGCATCTTGCAAATATTTTTCATTAAAGATGGTGTCTGCTGGCAATGGGCCAACCAAATTAATCCCATCTTTTTGACGAATTTTTTCTAGCGTAGGGGTGATGGTTTCAATTTCTTCACGTCCTAAACAACCATCTTCACCGGCATGTGGATTCAAACCACATACGTAGATAGTTGGTCTCTCAATCGCAAACTTTTCGACCAAATCTTTATTCAGAATCGCAATGATTTGCTCTAATCTGTCTTCAGTCACTGCTTGAGATACATTAGCTAGTGGGATATGTGTTGTTACTAATGCAACACGCAGCCCTTCTGTTGCCAACATCATCACCACAAGTGGCGTGTTGGACTTCTCTGCAAAGAACTCGGTATGGCCGCTAAAAGCAACGCCAGCTCGGTTAATTACACCCTTGTGAACGGGGCCGGTGACAATAGCATCAAATTCATCATTCATACAGCCAATTGCTGCGGTTTCTAAAGTATTTAATACGTAATGACCATTGGCTTCGTTAAGTTGGCCTGCAACAGCGCTTTCAGCAAGTGGAATGTGTTTCACAACCAGCGTGCCAGAGCGTTGTGGCTGCTTAGGTGCAGCAGCGTCGTAATCCAGTAGTTCTACTTCAATACCCAGCAGTTCAGCACGTTCCGCGAGTAGGTTTTTATCTGCACAAACCACAAGTTGGTGAGGCCAGCTTTCTTGAGATAGCGCCAGAGTTAAGTCTGGTCCTATCCCTGCGGGTTCACCCGCGGTAATGACAATACGTTTAGTTGTCATCTTGGTCGTCCTCAACCATTTCAACAAAGGCACTCGCTCGTACTTCTTGCAGCCAAGCTCCTGCTTCTTCGTTGAACTTACGGTTAAACAAAATTTGGTAAGCTTTGTTTTTCAACGCTGAATCAGTGCGGTCGACTTCACGGCGGTCCAGTACTTCGACAATGTGCCAGCCATGAACGGTTTTAAATGGCGCACTAATTTTACCTTCCGGTAGTGTTTCTACTTGGTGTTTGAATTCAGGAACATACAAATCCGGTGTTTGGTAGCCTAGTTCGCCATCTTGAACCGCTGAGCCCGGGTCTTGGCTGTATTGCTGAGCTAGGTCACCAAAGCTTGCTTCGCCTGCATTTACACGACGAGTAATCTCTTCAAGCTGCTCTTTAGCACCGTCATCGCTTAAGATTACGGTTGGTTTAATCAGGATATGACGAGCATTCACTTCAGTAACTGCTACTGTCTCTAAGCCTTTGACATCTTCAATTTTTAGAATGTGGAAGCCGACTCCGCTGCGGAAAGGGCCAATGATGCTGCCTTTATTTTGCATTTTGATTTGGTCTGCAAAGATGGTTGGCATCTCTTCTTTGCGCATCCAACCCCAATCGCCACCTTGTAATGCTTTAGGGCCTTTAGAGTAAGTATAAGCCATGGTGCTGAAGTCTTTACCAGAGTTAAGCTCTTCTACAAGTTCTTTAGCTTGAGCTTCTAGCTCTTCTTTGGTTTGGTCATCGTTGAAACGAAGTTGAATGTGCCCAATCTTGTATTGAACTGTCGCATTCGTCTCTTGAGCAAGAATATCCGCTAGGTTGTCTACTTCTGCTGGAAGAATGTTGATACGACGACGAACAAGAGCATTACGGGCTTCACTTGCCGCGATCTCTTTTCTTACTTGTTCACGGAATGCGTTGTAGCTCAGGCCTTCTTCTGCAACCGATGCGGTGAGTTGCTCTACGGTTTGGTTGTTATCTTTGGCGATGCCCTCAATCGCTTGATCAAGTCGAGCATCATCAATACGAACACCGATTCGTTCTGCTTCTTGAGTTTGGATGGTATCGATGATCAGCTTTTCAAGTACTTGTTCATCAAGCACGTCTTGAGAGGGTAATGTCTGACCGCTTTTCTTCGCATTTGCTCGTAGCGTTTTCATCGACGTATCGATGTCGCTCTGCAAGATCACGCCCTCGTTGACGATCACTCTTACGCTGTCGAGTTCAACTGGCGCAGCAAAGCTTGTTGATACAGTGCAAGCTGCTGCGATAGCGATTAATGTGCGTTTCCACAATGTCATGTGTAATCCTTTAAATTTACTGATGTGTTATCAATAAAGAAAATTAGTTATTTAAAAAGAATGGGCGACCGTAGCTCAAAGAGTTATCTGAACTGCTATCACCAATAGCGCCGGAATCAGATCCGATATTGGTACCAAAGCCAACAATACCGAAGTTCACACTGAAGTTGTTTTCGTATTCAGGTGTGGTATTTGGGTCACTAATGTTATTTGTCAAACGGTTACTATAGGTAAAGCCGATGTACCAACAATCCGATCTATAGTTTAAACGAGCTAACCACTCTAGATCTTCTTGTGTGGTTAAGTCATAGAAATATTGAGCACTGGTGCTCCATTTCGGTGAAATTTGGTAGGAACCAAGTAAACCCGCTTGCGAAATACCATCTCTTGTTATGGATGATACGTCAAAATCTACAGTTTCATTTATGTACTCTTCTGTTACATAGCGGTAGTTGGTTTGTATGTAACCGTCTGCGAAGCGATATTCTAATGTGCTGTTTGCAAGTTGCATTGCAGTAGTATCGATATCGTATTGCACGCCACCATGGTAGAACAGGTAGTCATCATAGTTGAAATCCATTTCAATAGCCCAAGACGAATAATTAGTTTTTTTGCCTGAATCGTCGTTGTCTAAAGTCTGTTTTGTATCTTTGTCGATATAAAAAATTTGACCGAAAGAGATATTAAGGCGCTCTTTATATTCATCATCAAAGAAACGAGATGAGGCGCCATAGCTGATTTGGTTTGCTGAAGCAATACGGTCTACGCCACTATATTTACGACTTCTAAATAAGCCGTAATAATCTGTTTGTAATAGTGTAGTGTCGTACAAGCCAATATCACTTTGATCTTGCTCTGGTACATACAAATACTGAACCTGTGGCTCGAGTGTTTGAGTGTAGTTGCCAACGATAACGGTATCACGCTCAAGAACGATACCGGCATGGCTTCGAAATTCAGGGATAACTCGACTTACCGATTCTTCTAAATCTTTGTACTCGTCACTTGTTGTATCAACGCCATCAAGATCTTGCTGGTAGTATGTACCAAGTAGTCGAGCTTCAGTTGTCCACGTTCCCCAAGTATTTCCAACAGGTATAGTAATACCCGGTTCGATATGGACACGAGTCGCAGATGGCTTGCCTTTGGCGTCAGTATCAAATGCCGATACATGACTGACCATATCGAAATCTAAATATTCCATTACCTCAGGCGCGTAGTAGTTATATTCAAGCTGCGGCATTAGGCGGTAAGGTAGGTTGTTACTGGTTGTTAGGACTTGGAAGTCTCGGACAAGCACTGACGCATCCCAATTGTGAGAACGGTAAGTCGCTTGGCCTTCCTGCAATAGTTGGCCATCTTCACGGTTACCAATGCTGCTTCCGCTAACGTCAGTGAAGTAGTCAATATCGCTGACTTTAGAGTAATCAATCTCAAATAACCAAGATTGTTGGAATATCCCTCTGTGCTCTAGTTGTGCCCCCCAGCGGTCACCTTTGTCTTTGAATTTTTTATCATCTGGTAGGTATTCAGACTTAATGCTACCGGAGCCGAAATCGCTCAAGTAACGGAATTTACTGTTCAGTTGCGTTCCACGCTCTTGCATGTACTTAAACGTTGTTTCCAAGTCGTAGTTTGGTGCCAAGTTCCAATACACCGGGATCTCAGCTTCAAAACCGTCACTTGAACCGTATGATACGGTTGGGTATAGGAAACCTGTCTTACGTGTGTCACCAATAGGAACAGTCAGGTATGGTAGGTAAAAGACAGGGACACTTTGAATTTCAAAGCGTGGGTTATAAAAAGTGGCTTGTTCTTCATCTTGATCGACATCGATGCTTGATGCTCTCAGGCGCCAAGCGTTATCACCGATAGGACAAGAGGTAATCGAGCCATCTTCGATCTCATAAACCGCTTTACCTGTTTTTGCGATATAAACGGCATCGCCACGGCCTGGTTCACAAAGAAATTCGTAGTCGGTGTTTTCTAGTGTCATTTCATCAGTCGTCAGATTATTAGTTGCTCTGTCTGATATTGATTTAATTTGACCATCACTAAAGTTTACGTTGCCTTCAGCTACAACGATGTTTTCTTGTTGGTGAAGGGTTACATTATCAGCAAGGATGGTCTTGTTTCCTTGCGTAACTCTTACGTCACCTGAATATATTGCCTTGTCACCATTGATAGCCTCTAAGCGATCTGACTCAACATGAGCGGGTAGTTGAGTCTCGTTTTCTGCAGCGGGCTCGATCAAGCATTGATCTATAGAGGGCATTTCCTGCACACTACTATCGGTTATTGTTTCAGCTTGAGTTGTCGACACGTATAACGCCGTACTTATAGACGCGGCTAACAAGGTGCGGGAAAAAGATTGCATGAAGTTGAACTATCCTGTGTCACTAGATGAAGGGTTGATCTAGTATCAATCCAATTAATAAAGCATTTTCCTTATGATAAAGGAAATATTAGCATTCAGCATCATCAGACAGCATTACTCAGATAAAATTCATAGATAGAGAACACATAATGCAAATATTTGGCAAAATTTTGGGCGCTTTCTTTGGCTTTCTATTTGGAGGGCCACTTGGTTTAGTTTTTGGTCTATTTTTGGGACACCAATTCGATAAAGCTCGCCGATTGAACCAATCTGGGTTCAACACCTCTGGTTTTGGGCGTGGCCCAAACCAAGCTGAAAGACAAAACGAGTTTTTCAAATCTGCATTTGCGGTTATGGGGCATGTTGCTAAAGCGAAAGGCCAAGTGACTCGCGAAGAGATTCAACTGGCTTCTACTATGATGGAGCGTATGAATCTTCATGGTGAACAGCGCAGAGCGGCACAAGATGCATTCCGCGAAGGAAAAGAGAGCGACTTTCCGCTTAGTGACGTCCTTGAGCGTGTAAAAATCTCATCGGGTGGACGTTTTGACCTCCTTCAGTTTTTTTTAGAGCTTCAAGTATCAGCAGCATTCGCTGATGGAAGCCTGCACCCAAGTGAACGTCAGGTTCTTCATAAGATTGCTCAAGGTCTTGGCTTTTCTGCAGAGCAACTTGAGCGCCGTTTACAGATGCAAGAGGCGGCATTCCGTTTTCAACAGCAGGACGGAAGCTTCGGCGGCGGTCATCACCAAGGGCAGTCGTCTGGTTGGCAACAAGCATCACAACAAAACCAACTTGGCGATGCATTTAAGGTGCTAGGTGTAAGTGAAAGTGCGGATGGCAAGGAAGTGAAAAAGGCCTACCGTAAGCTGATGAATGAGCACCACCCAGATAAACTGATGGCGAAAGGTCTCCCGCCAGAAATGATGAACGTTGCAAAAGAGAAATCGCAAGAAATTCAAAATGCTTACGACCTAATTAAGAAGGTCAAAGGGTTTAAGTAATCGAACATAAAGCCGAGTAATGATAAGACGTTACTCGGCTTTTTTATTTAAAGGAATAAATATGACTATCAGTTATCTAGACGTTCTGGACTTTTGGTTTGATGAGTTAACACCAAAAGATTGGTTTACTGGCGGTGAACACATTGATGCTTTGATTAAAGAGCGATTCTCCGATTTACATCAAGCTGCAACTCAGGGGGAGCTGTTTGAATGGCGCCAAACGGCACAAGGGCGCTTAGCTGAGATTATTGTACTGGACCAGTTTTCAAGAAACATCGGCAGAAATAGCCCTGCTGCATTTTCAGCTGACCCCATGGCGCTAGCATTGGCGCAGGAAGCGGTAGCCGGTGGTTTTGACCATCAACTTAGCCAACAACAGAAAAGCTTTCTGTATATGCCTTACATGCACAGTGAGTCACTGTTAATTCATGAGCAGGCGGTTGAGTTGTTTTCTCAAACTGGCTTAGAAAATAATCTTGATTTTGAGTTTAAGCACAAGGTTATCATTGAGCGTTTTGGTCGCTATCCACATCGCAATGATGTGTTAGGAAGAGCATCAACACCAGAAGAGGTTGAATTCTTGCAGCAGCCTGGTTCAAGTTTCTAGCTCTAGAACAAAGTGAAATAGATGAAAAGAGGCTAGTGGGTGATATACCACTAGCCTCTTTTTTGTTTTAGCTGTGAGCGACTGGCAGTAAGCTATTTTGTTTGGTTTAGTGACCAGTCGTAGTCATAGCTGATTTTGTCGGTATTCTTTACAGGCTCAACTCGATATTGGTTTAGGTGTTGAATGAGCTGCTGTTGGCTACCAAAGTCCACTGCGAACCACTCATAAATCGATGATAGTTGGGTCTTATTACCTTTAATCAGAACACCTTTATCACTATTAACAAACTCAGAGGCCGCTTGTTCCAGTAGAGTTTCGGTGTTGTCAGACGTAAAGGCTTGAGACTGGAGGTTTGGGCACCCTAGGCTGGCACAATTTACAGCGTAGTGTGTACGTGGGTCTTGCCATATCGGTCTTAGGATTCGGTGCTCAATGTCGTTGAGTGTCAGTGACTTTCCATTTACTGATACGACATCATCTCCCCATGGGCCAAAACTAAACAGACCGCCGAGCTTAGTGATAGATTTAACTGGGTAGGCATCGAGAATCAAATCAACAGTCGCGGCATTGTATAGGTTGACCCAGTACGCGTATTGCTCTGCTTTTGAGTGCTCGAGTGGGTTTAATTGTTCTAATTGCTTGATGTATTGCTTTAACTTTGATTTATCTGTAGCGGTCACTGCTTGATAACGAACTAAAGTATTTTGCCCCTGTTCAACCAAGTAGCTATCGAGGAATTGCTGCCAGCTTCGATGAGAAACTTGTTCTGAGTTGGTCTCATTACTTTGATTCCAGTACGGCCACAGTTCAGACTTAGGTGCCGACCAAGCTAAGGTTGAAAAAAGTAGGCTGATAATAATGAGTAGTTGTTTCATGGCATTCTCCTGATAGCTAACTACTAAGACCTTATGCTTTACGGTTTTCTTTCATGGCTTTTCATCTAAATAATAGATCTGAGTTTGATAGGTACTTTAAGCTAAAGCTGAACCAAATAAAAAAGGTTGGCGCTAAGCCAACCTTTTCGAACTTTGAAACTGCTTTTCTATTGCAAGACTTCTTTATTTTAGGAAGCTTGGAATCTTCTCTTCATACGCAGAAATCTTATCAGCGTGCTGCAGCGTTAGGCCGATGTTGTCTAAACCGTTCAGTAGACAATGACGACGGAACTCATCAATTTCAAACGAGTACTCTTTACCATTTGCGCTTACTTTCATTGCTTCTAGATCAACGGTAACTTCTGCGCCTTCGTTTGCTTCTACGAACTGGAAAATCTCATCTACTTCTTGCTCAGTCAATCGAACAGGAACCATTTGGTTGTTGATTGAGTTACCGTAGAAGATATCTGCAAAGCTTGGTGCAATCATCACTTGGATGCCGTAATCAGCAAGTGCCCAAGGTGCGTGTTCACGAGATGAACCACAACCAAAGTTTTCACGAGCAAGCAGGATTGAAGCGCCTTGGTAACGCGGAGCATTCATCACGAATTCTGGGTTTGGCTGTTCGCCAGCATCGTCTAGGAAGCGCCAGTCATGGAATAAGTGCTTACCAAAACCAATGCGGTTCACTTTCTGTAGGAACTGCTTTGGAATGATCGCATCAGTATCAATGTTGGCCGTATCTAGAGGAACGACTAATCCGGTGTGTTGTTGAAAACCTGACATGTTAAATCCTCTAATTAAAGTTCACGAATATCGACGAAGTGACCTGCGATAGCGGCTGCGGCTGCCATTGCAGGGCTAACTAGGTGCGTACGACCATCACGGCCTTGGCGACCTTCAAAGTTACGGTTTGATGTAGAAGCGCAGCGCTCTTGTGGACCAAGGCGGTCGTTGTTCATTGCAAGACACATAGAACAACCTGGTAGGCGCCACTCAAAACCTGCTTCTTTGAAGATAACATCCAAACCTTCAGCTTCAGCTTGCGCTTTTACTTGCTCAGAGCCCGGAACGATAAGCGCTTGTACATGTTTAGCCACTTGGCGACCTTTCGCTACCGCTGCTGCTGCACGCATGTCTTCGATGCGAGAGTTAGTACAAGAGCCAACAAACACTTTATCTACGTTGTAATCTGATAGAGATTTACCCGCTTCTAGGCCCATGTATGCCAATGCTTTTTCAGCTGATGCTTTTTCAACAGGGTCTGCGAAGCTCTCTGGGGCAGGAATTGGCGCATCAACAGAAATTACCTGACCAGGGTTAGTACCCCAAGTCACTTGTGGTTTGATGTCTGCCGCTTCTAGAGTTACGACAGCATCAAATTCAGCGTCAGCATCGGTTTTTAGTGTGTTCCAGTATTCAACGGCTTCGTCAAACTCTTTACCTTCTGGAGAGAACTTGCGACCCTTGATGTATTCGTAGGTGGTTTCATCCGGTGCAATCAGACCCGCTTTAGCACCCAACTCGATAGCCATGTTACATACTGTCATACGGCCTTCCATTGTAAGGTCGGTAATCGCCTCACCACAGAATTCAACCACATAGCCAGTACCGCCAGCCGCTGTTGTTTTACCGATGATCGCCAGCACGATGTCTTTGGCAGTAATGCCCGGAGCTACCTTACCTTTTACTTCGATCTTCATGGTTTTAGCGCGAGCTTGTTTTAGCGTTTGGGTTGCTAGAACGTGCTCAACTTCTGAAGTACCGATACCGAATGCAAGAGAACCAAATGCACCGTGTGTTGCAGTGTGCGAGTCACCACAAACGATAGTCATACCCGGCAGAGTAATACCTAGCTCAGGGCCCATAACGTGCACAATACCTTGGTATTTGTGGTTTAGGTCGTAAAGCGTTACACCAAACTCTTCACAGTTTTTTGATAGCGTTTCCATTTGGATACGCGCCATCTCGCCAGAAGCATTAATGTCTTTGGTTTGGGTTGATACGTTGTGATCCATGGTCGCGAAAGTTTTGCCGACTTGGCGAACTTTACGGCCTTTTTCACGTAAACCATCAAATGCTTGAGGTGACGTTACTTCGTGGACTAAGTGACGGTCGATGTAAAGGATCGGGTTTTCGCCTTCTGCTGCTACTGCAACGTGCGCGTCGTAAACTTTTTCGTATAAGGTTTTGGCTTGCTGGTTTGTCGACATAGCTTTTCTTCCTTGGGAGCATCAGTCCCAGTGTTTGTTTCTAGCCAAGTCAGGCACTTTGGATGACTTGGCTGGATATTATTCTTATGTACTTACTTTAGATCGTTACGCTTATGAAGCTAAGATGTACTCTGCAATCTTGTCACCCATTTCAGAGGTGGTTAGCGCTTGTTTATCGCCTGCTAGGTCTGCTGTTAGCTCGCCTGCTGAAAGCGCTTTAGATACCGCTGTCTCAATGTCTTGTGCTGCCGCTTCTTCGCCTAGGCTGTAACGAAGCATTAGCGCTGCAGAAAGAATTTGTGCAACTGGGTTTGCGATATTCTTGCCTGCGATATCTGGTGCACTGCCGCCTGCTGGTTCGTATAGGCCGAAGTTACTTTCGTTCAAGCTTGCAGAAGGAAGCATACCCATAGAGCCTGTGATCATTGCACACTCATCAGAGATGATGTCGCCGAAGATGTTTGAACATAGCATGACGTCAAACTGAGACGGGTCTTTGATTAACTGCATGGTCGCGTTGTCGATGTACATGTGGTTTAGCGTGACATCTGGGTAATCTTTTGCGATCTCTTCGACAACTTCGCGCCATAAGATAGAGCTCTGTAGAACGTTCGCTTTATCAATGGAGTAAACGTTTTTGTTACGTAGACGTGCCGATTCAAAAGCAATCTTTGCGATACGTTCGATTTCGTAGCGGTGATAAACCTCGGTATCAAACGCTTTTTCAGTTGCGCCTTCGCCTTCACGACCTTTAGGTTGACCGAAGTAAATACCGCCTGTTAGCTCACGTACTACCACGATGTCAAAACCGCGCTCGGAGATATCAGCACGAAGTGGAGAGAAAGACTCTAAACCTTTGTGAATTTGCGCAGGACGAAGGTTACAGAACAGTTGGAAGTGTTTACGTAGAGGAAGTAGGGCGCCACGCTCAGGTTGGTCATTTGGTGGAAGGTGCTCCCACTTAGGACCACCAACTGAGCCGAAAAGTACTGCGTCAGACTCTTCACAACCTTTCACTGTTGACTCTGGTAGTGGGCAACCGTGGTTATCAATTGCAATACCACCAACATCATACTCTTCGCGAGAAAAGCTAATCGCATGCTTCTTTTCGATCGCGTCTAGCACCTTATGTGCTTGCTGCATTACTTCTGGGCCAATGCCATCACCAGGTAGTACGGCAATTTTGTATGATTTATCAGTCATGTTAATCCTTTAATTCTTGTTACTGAGCATGAGCTCGTTTTAAATTTTGTCCCTAAAGCCAATAACATCGGCTCTAGGGCTCTGTTATTAGGTTCTTAAACTGTCGCGATTTTTTGCTGTTTCATTTCAGCAATCGTGTCAGCGCGTTGAATGCTGTTGATAACGTGTAATAGCGCCTGACCAGAAGCTTCAACGATATCCGTTGAAACGCCTGTGCCGTGGTACTTACGACCTTTATAGTTAGCAATGATGTCAGCTTGGCCTAAACCATCTTCACCTTCACCTTTCGCGGTTAGGTCGAACTTATCTAGTACGATTTCGTAGCCAGTTAAGCGGTAGATACACTGGTATAGCGCGTCAACAGGACCGTTACCGACAGCGGCTTCGCACTTCTCTTCGTCACCACATTGCAGCTTGATGCTGGTTGTAGACATTACACTACCAGATTGTACGCTTAGGTAGTTAAGTTTGTAGAAGTCATCTTCGTCACGTAGATTCGCGAAGTGCATTAATGCTTCTAAGTCGTAATCGAAGACTTGGCCTTTACGGTCAGCAAGCTTCAAGAAGTCTTCGTACAATGAATCTAGGCTGTACTCGTTGTCTTTGTAACCCATCGCGTCCATATGGCTCTTAACAGCAGCTCGACCACTACGGCTGGTTAAGTTCAACGCCTTGTTTTTCAAGCCAATAGACTCAGGAGTCATGATCTCGTAAGTGTTTTTGTTCTTTAGCATGCCATCTTGGTGGATACCTGAAGAGTGGCTGAATGCGTTAGCACCAACGATCGCTTTGTTGTCTTGAATCGGCATGTGGCAAAGTTGGCTCACCAATTTACTGGTGCGGTGGATCTCTTGGTGATCAAGGCCAGTATGAACACCTAATAACTCTTGACGAGTTTTGATGATCATTGCGATCTCTTCTAAAGAACAGTTACCCGCGCGTTCACCAATGCCGTTAATGGTACCTTCTACTTGGCGAGCACCAGCTTGTACCGCTGCGATTGAGTTAGCAACCGACATGCCTAAGTCATCGTGACAGTGAACTGAGATGATTGCTTGGTCGATGTTTGGTACGCGGTCAAATAGCGTTTTGATAATACCGCCAAACTCGTTAGGTACCGTGTAGCCCACTGTGTCTGGAATGTTGATGGTTTTTGCACCTGCGTTGATGGCAGCTTCAACCATACGGCATAGATTATCGATAGGTGTACGACCTGCATCTTCACAAGAAAATTCAACATCGTCTGTGTAGTTACGTGCGTGTTTAACGGCTTTGACTGCCATCTCTACCACGTCATCGTAGCTGCGACGCAATTTATCTTGAACGTGAACCGTCGATGTAGAAATAAAGGTGTGAATACGGAACTGCTCAGCCACTTTTAACGCTTCTGCTGCTGCATCGATATCTTTCGCTACCGCACGAGAAAGCGCACAGATACGGCTATCTTTAATGTTCTTTGCGATAGTTTGTACTGATTCAAAATCACCCGGAGATGATACTGGGAAGCCAGCTTCGATTACGTCCACACCCAGTCTTTCAAGTGCATAAGCAATTTGTAACTTCTCTTTTACTGTCAGGCTTGCAGCTAGAGCCTGCTCGCCGTCACGTAAAGTCGTATCAAAAATTATCACTTGATCGTTCATGGGTGCTTCCTTATATCGATATTGTATCGATTGCTATCCAAATTATTATTGAGAATGATGTTCTTTTAAAAGTGCCAGTTACAAAAAAACCCGCTCAGCGCGGGTTTTAATATTTGTGTAGTTCTTGACCCACAACTTACCCGCGCGATTGGTTCACGATAAGGAGAAGTTTCAGCAGTCGAGAAGAAGAAAAAATCATTACACAAATATCCGTAAATAAACTGTTAACACCATATGTACCGTAATTTATTCTGAGCGTCAAACAAGAAAATCCAATATCAGCATACATTAGCGGCGTTTTGGTTTGGTTTGTGCTGCTAGGGTTGTATTTATTGGTTTTATCATCTGCTTGGGGTTTTTAGGTTGGGCGGTTAGTTTATCGTTTGGCTTATGTGTAGGTTAAAACTTTGTAGTAAATCTTTTTGATGGAACGATTCATCAAAAAAATCACAAGCGTGACCAAATTAATTAATCACTTGATTAAATAGTGAGTAATTAATCTTCTACTGTTACGCCTGTTTATCTCTATAATTAATCAGATGATTAATTATAGAGATGGATTTTTGCCATGACGGCACGAAAAGCGGGGCGACCTCAAAAGAACTTAGATGTTCGACAGTTATTGATTGAGCATGCTCGTGATCTGTTTGTCGTTCAGCCATACGACAAGGTCTCGACGCGCCTGATTGCTGAGCGCGCGGGTGTGAACATTGCGATGATCCGCTATTACTTTGGCAGTAAGGCCGGGCTGTTTGAAGCTATGCTGCGTGAAACGCTACGACCGATGCAATTGCAGATGCAGAGATTGGTTGAAGAAAGCAGTCATGAGAACTTTCTTGATTTAATGCGGACTTACTACAAAGAGATGGTCAAGGTGCCGAAGTTTCCGCGCTTGATAGCCCAAGTGATGAATATGCCTCCCTCTGAAGTGCAAAGAGAGTTGCTCGAAAAGGTTTTCCTCGATGTTGCCAAGCCAGCCCAAGATGTCATTTTTGAAAAGTTGGTTGAACAAGGCATCTTAAAACAGAACATGGATCCAAAATTGTGCCGTGTTTCGTATGTAAGCTTGATGGTGTTTCCTTTCATCGCTCCGCCGCCTTTATTGGCAATCCATGGTATTGAGATTAATGAAGAATTTCTTAATCGTTTAATCGAACACAACATTCAACTGATGACTGAAGGCTTTATCAACGCACCGAGCCCTTCTTCCGTGCAGGACCAAAGATAATGAAAATAAATAAAAAACTACTCTTCTTTCCAGCACTTGCGGTTGGTGTTATTGGCCTTGTCGCCGCGATTAACTTGAAGCCAGATCTTCCAACCAAACCTGCGGGTGATAGAGCCCGCTTAGTTGATACAGTGAGCCTAGAACAACAACTGATAGCACCGCTAGCGGTCGGCTTTGGCAAAGTGGTGCCGAAAGTTCAATGGAAAGCGATTGCTGAGGTGACAGGACAAATCGTGTATCGACATCCAGATCTTGAAAAAGGCCAGGTGATCCCTGCGGGAACGGTCGTGCTCAAGGTTGATCCATTGGATTACGAATTGAAACTGATACAAGCAGAGGCGGATCTAAAATCAAGCCAAACCTCATTAGCGAAATTGAATCAAGAAGAAGACAACCTGAAACAGACACTGAAGATCGAAAAAAATCGTTTAGTGATCAGTAATAAAGAGCTACAACGTAAACAAGATCTGCGTAAGAAAGGGCTGACCTCTCAGTCCGATGTCGATCTTCAACAGCAGAGCGCACTCTCCCAACAGAAGCTGGTGTTAGATATACAGAACCAAATCGCCTTAATACCAGATGAAAAGCGTGTCGCACAAGCGGTGATTAAGGTCAACGTATCCAAAGTGAAAGAGGCACAACGCTCTCTCGATAAGACCACTATCACTTTGCCACGAGCGATGCGAATCGCTCAGGTTGATATTGAACAGAACCAAGTAGTTAATCTCCAGCAAGAGATGTTCATTGCTCATGGAATTGACGTTATGGAGGTTGAGGCACAACTCTCTATTCACGATATGCAAACTTTAGCCTCAAGCTTTACTCAATTCCCTCGCGATGCTGCTGGCATCCCAAACCCATATCAAACGCCAGCTAAAGCGAGCATTCAGCTGAACAGTGGTAGCTTAAATCTGACTTGGCCAGCCAAGGTTGCACGAATCAGTGAAACGGTGGATGAAAACCAAGCGACAGCGGGCATCATCCTTGAAATCAATCAAGATTATTCTGCGCTTCAGCCAAACAGTGCTACGCCTTTAGTGAATGGTATGTTCGTCAAAGCGGAGATTGAAGGCTTAGCCAATCTAAGTTGGGTTGTACCTGAACGTGCTCTGCATGGTGATAAGATCTATTTGATGGATGAGAACCAGCGCTTGAAAGTTGTGAATGTCGAAGTACTTTACCGCCGAGAGAATCAAGTGGTGATTAGTGGCGAGTTGCAGACGGGAGACAAATTGGTTCTCAACGACGTTCTGCCTGCCATTGAAGGCATGCTGCTGAAAGAGTCTGGTTCAAATGGTGATGAACTTACCGCAGACAGTGACGGGAGCGCTTCATGATTAAGTTCTTCTCAAGACACCCAACCGCAGCCAACTTGTTGATGCTTGGGTTGTTGATATTGGGTTTGAGTTCGTTATCCACCATCAAACGTGAAACCTTCCCTGCTTACGATCCGCCTTACATTATGGCAGCGATTGTTTATCCGGGTGCTTCACCACAGGAGGTCGAAGAAAGCCTGTGTGTGCGAATGGAGGATGCGGTCGATGGTTTAGCTAACATTGAAGAAACCCAATGTGAGGCGATAGAAGGTAGCGCACGTCTAATTCTCAAGCTCAATGAGAAAGCGGATATCGGTCGAATGCTGGTGGATGTACAAACTCAGATCAATTCGATCAACGATTTTCCTACAGAGATTGAATCACCGGTCGTACAAGAGCTAGATTGGAATGAGCCAGTCGTTGATATTGCGATTACGGCGGACACCTCATGGCCTGAGCTGAAGGCATACGCTGAAGATCTGAAACGCACAATGAAGCTCGATTACGATGTTTCACTGGTTGATGTCAGCGGATTCTCTGATCACCAATATCGTGTTGAACTTGATACCCAAGCGATTCGCCAACTCGGTTTGAGTGTCGGTGATATTGCCGATCAAATTGGTCGCCAGAACGTGAAACTGCCGAGTGGTAACGTTGAAACGCCAGACAAAAACTTCCTGATTCGCTTCGATGAAAGGCGTATCACACCCGTAGAATTGGAAAGCATTGTAGTGGGTTCTGCGCCAAATGGCTCTGTGATCCGTTTACGAGATATTGCCAAGATCACTGACCGCTTTGAGCTCGATGAACAGAAGGTGTTGTTTGATGGTAAACCTTCTGCGCTGCTCAAGATCAGCAAGAACAAAGAAGATGACGCACTGAGAATCAAAGAGCGTGTCACTCAGTTTGTCGAGGACCAGCGTGCAATTGCACCTGATGGCGTGACTCTGCAAATGACCAATGATCTCTCTTCTGTATTGTGGGATCGTCTGACCATGATGGTGCGTAATGGCTGGCAAGGAATTGTGCTGGTATTCGCAACCATGTGGCTATTCTTCAGCTTACGTTATTCCTTTTGGGTTGCTGCAGGCCTGCCGGTAGCCTTTCTTGGCGGATTGTTCTTAATGGCCAATTTAGGACTGTCGATTAACATTATGTCACTGGTGGGTTTGTTGATGGCGATCGGTATTATGATGGATGACGCCATCGTGATCGCCGAGTCGATAGCCTCCCACCTCGATCGGGGACAAAATGTCGATGACGCGGTGTATAACGGTGTTAAGAAAGTGCTTCCCGGCGTGTTGTCTTCCTTCTTAACCACAGTGTGTATCTTCGGTAGCTTGTTATTTCTCGATGGGGAAATGGGCGCGGTACTCAAGGCCGTTCCTCAGGTGCTGATTTTGGTGCTGTCGTTGAGCTTGATCGAAGCTTTCTTAATTCTGCCGAATCACTTGTCGCATTCGTTACACAAAGAGAAAAACGATAAGCCAGCGCTGCGCTTCAAAACTGTGCTGCTATTGAAGTTTGAGAACTTCCGTAATACCACTTTGATGAATATGGTCGAGAAAGTGGTGACCTTCCGCTATGCCTTCATGGGCGGAGTGTTGACCTTACTACTTCTGTCTATCGCTTTGATTGCTGGTGGTATTGTCAAATTCCAACCGTTCCCAGAGTTGGATGGCGATATTGCCGAGGCTCGCATTATTCTTCCTCCTGGGGCATCACTTTCTCAAACCGAGAGAGTGGTCGATAAGATTGTGGCGTCTGCTGAGCGTTTGAATGAGCAGTGGAGCGAAGAAGTTGAAGAGGGCAACACGCTCGTCGAACATATTACTAGCCAGTTCAATGCCAATGCCGATGCCAACGAATCTGGCCCACACTTGGCTACCGTGCGCTTAGATCTTCGTGGTGCAGAGAGCCGTAATACGGTGATCGATGATTTCATCGATGCATGGCGAGAAGACATCGGTGAACTTGCGGATCCAATCTCACTGGTTTTCAAGCAACCAACCATGGGGCCGGGTGGACGAGCGATTGAGATCCGTGCCAAGCATGATGACCTTAATGCATTGAAAGCTGCTTCTCTGGATATTCAGGCTTACCTGAATGAGTTTGATGGTGTTCATGGCGTACTTGATGACATGCGGATGGGTAAAGAAGAGATCTTGGTTAAGCTTCGCCCAGGTGCTGAAACCTACAATGTGAACGGGCAGATGATTGCATCTCAACTGCGTGCCGCCTTCTTTGGCCAGACAGCGGACGAGATTCAAATCGGTGTTGAGAATATCTCGATAGAGGTGCGTCTTGATAAAGAGCAAGCGGGCGATATACAGCAACTTGCTAACTTCCCAATCATTACCGCGGATGGTAGCCAAATTCCGCTAGCTACGCTGGCGACGCTCGATTTCCAGCGTAATTATGTACGTATACAACGTATTGATGGGCTGAGAACCATTAGTATCTTTGGTGATATTGATAATAAGAAAGCGAGCTCTTCTGCAATCTTGGCTCAGTTCCAAAAAGATGAAGCGCCTAAACTCATCCAGAAGTACCCAGGTTTACGCTTTGATTTTGAAGGGGAAGCGAAGGATGCTGCCAAGACGGGCGCCTCGATGGGCAAAGGCTTCTTGCTCGGTCTGTTTGGTGTGTTTGCGATTCTGAGTTATCAATTCAGAAGCTATTTAGAGCCTGTAGTTGTGATGCTCGCGATTCCATTAGCCTTTATCGGAGTTGTAGTTGGTCACTGGGTGCTTGGTCATTCCTTAAGTATGCCAAGTATGATGGGCTTTGTGTCGCTTGCAGGGATTGTAGTTAACGACTCTATCTTACTCGTTCAATACATTCGTCATCACGTTGATGAAGGAGATAGCGTGCATGACTCGGTAGTGAAAGCGAGTCGTGAGCGTTTCCGTGCCGTGTTCTTAACCTCGATGACGACGGCAGCTGGTTTATTGCCTCTGCTCACCGAAACCAGTTTACAGGCTCAGGTTATTCAGCCTTTGGTTATCTCGATCGTATTTGGCATCTTTGCTTCAACCCTGCTGGTGCTGTTTATGATCCCTGCGGCTTACGCAATCTTGGCTGACTTCGGTTTAGTGAAAAAGCACGAGCCCCTTTCGCTATAGAGTTTTAAGTCAGAAATTAGAAATGAATAATAAAGCGGCCTAGGGTCGCTTTATTTTTTTATGAGGTGAATGAGCCTCTGATACAGTTGAATCATCGGCTTCTCAACCGTGGAAAATTTCATTTTAGTTCATTCAAAACGTCACTTAACTGTCATTTGTTGGGCATAACTTGACCCTTAACTGAATAAGGATTGTTAAGGAGAACGTATGCGTACTATCGAACCTATTGTCCGCTGGGATGTGGCATTTTCTGTTTTCTGTTTAAAGAACCGTTTTAGTGGCCAACATGCGACGTTAAGTAAGGCGGTCTCTCATACGGGGGATGGTCACCTCTATATATTGATTGCTTTGATTGCATTGCTCGCCGATAGCAAAACAGGCAGTGATTTTCTGTTGGTGGGCTTAACTGCCTTCGCGATTGAGCTGCCAATCTATTGGCTTGCTAAAAATACTCTAAAGCGCCGTCGACCAGCCGAATTTTCCTCTTTGCTTCACTCTCATATTGTGCCATCAGATAAGTACAGCCTGCCATCTGGGCATGCCGCAGCGGCTTTTGTAATGGCGACTTTGATCGGGCATTTCTATCCGAGCTTATATCTCTTTAGTTTGACTTGGGCTGCAGCGATTGCTGGATCTCGAATATTACTCGGCGTGCACTTTTTAACGGACGTACTCATTGGTGCTGCTTTGGGCATAGCTTGTACCAGCCTTGCTATTAGCTTCATTCTTTAATTATCGAATGACCACATCACCAAGCGCTAAACCAGCGAATCGAAAGGAAGTTTCATGAAAATTTTATACGGCGTACAAGGCACTGGAAATGGTCATATTGCACGTGCAAGGGCAATGGCTGTCGCGTTTCGTCAACAAAACATCGATGTTGATTTTCTCTTTTCAGGCCGAGAAGCAAGCAAGTACTTTTCGATGGAAGAGTTTGGCAACTACCAAGTTCGTAACGGCTTAACCTTTTATAGTGAACAAGGGCAGGTCAAATATGGAAAGACATTCATTAAGAATAATATCTGGCGCTTTCTTAATGAGGTTAAACAGATGGACCTTACACCCTATGACTTGGTGCTCAATGACTTTGAACCTGTAACAGCTTGGGCAGCCAAAAGGCAGGGAGTCCCTTGTATCGGAATCAGTCACCAGAATGCGTTTCGCTATGATGTTCCTAAAGAAGGGGGGAACTGGATTGAGCACTCTGTTATTCAACATTTTGCGCCGACAGAGCACTCGATTGGTTTGCATTGGTATCATTTCGAGCAACCAATATTGCCTCCTATCGTTCACACCTTAGCTCACAACGAGCAGACTAAAGCGCCCCAGGACTTCACATTAGTCTATTTGCCGTTTGAAGACCTTGAAGCGATTTCAGAGCTATTAATGAAGTTTGTTTCACACAATTTTGTCTGTTATCACCCGAATGTGATTGAGCGTAGCCAAGTCGAAAACATTGCCTTCAAACCACTCAGTCATGCGGGTTTCCAATTCGACCTAAATCAGTGCTCTGGTGTGGTGGCTAATGGTGGGTTTGAACTGCCATCTGAAGCTCTAACTTTGGGTAAGAAACTACTGCTTAAACCACTTGATGGGCAGTTTGAGCAGCAGAGTAATGTGGCAACACTTGAGGCGCTTGGATTAGCCCAAACGATGAGCTTTCTTGACCCAGCAATCTTGCGTGGTTGGCTCAACGAAAAACAGGCTGAGGTTGTCTCTTATCCAGACGTCGCTAGTGCACTGGTTGAGTGGGTTTTAGCCGGAAATTGGTCCAACCAAGATGACCTAAGAAAACAACTTTGGGACAAGGTGGATTTTCCAAGCTATGCATCACTCACCTAATCCATAAGTGGTGTTTTTGAATCGAATGGTTAATCAATTCATCGATTCAATAATTTGTAACAAATGTAACCAAACGATAGAACAGCTAAATAAGTCGAAATGAAACTCATAATTAGCGCATTTTATGTTTTTTTATAACTATGTAAGTTTTTGATTTTTAAGTGATAATTAATCATTAAGGTAAAATAAAATTATTCTTTATCAATCTTGTTGGTAGCTAGGGATGTATTGGTTAATAGTAGTGGTAATCCGAAACACATCGGTCTGATAAATATAAGAACTAGTGGTTATCTATTCCCATACCATTACAAATTTAACGCTGTCGTACCGACAAGAGGCAACTTGAATGTTAGATAAAAAAGACGCAATGAGTGCTATTGCTAGCTACAGAATGGAAAGCACACTTCGTGGAGTAGACTTAAACCTTTTGACTGTATTTGATGCAGTAATGCAAGAGCAAAACATTACACGTGCAGCTCACAATTTAGGTATGTCTCAGCCGGCAGTAAGTAACGCTGTGGCTCGCTTGAAAGTGATGTTTAACGACGAACTATTTATGCGCCAGGGTCGTGGTATTCAACCGACTCAACGTGCACGTCAGTTGTTCGGTCCTATCCGCCAAGCGCTTCAACTAGTACGCAACGAATTACCAAGCTCTGTGTTCTCTCCAGAGTCGTCTTCTCGCTTGTTCAAGCTTGCGATTTGCAGCCCTTGTGACATGCGTTTTGCACCTAAGATTATGTCGACTATCAACGAGCAAGCACCTAGCGTTAAACTGCACATGGATGCTGAATTTGATCGTCAACTTTCTGAGCGTATGCGCTACCAAGAAATCGACTTCGTGATCGATTACGCTCGCTTTGATGAGCAAGGTTTCTCAAGTACTGAGATCTTCCAAGACGAATTGGTTGTGGTTGCTTCGTCTTCTCACCCACGCATTAACGGTGAAGTGACAGCTGAAGAGCTATTGAACGAGAAGCACGCTAAACTGTCTCGCATTCACGGCCAACGCAGCTTCTCTGAGCAAGCTTACCGTGACCTAGATTGCATGCCTTTCTACGAAGGTACGAGCCTAAGCAACGTACTTTACGTTGTTGGTCAATCAGAGTTAGTGACGATTGCACCTCGCTGGATGGTAGAGCACGCAGCAAACAAAGAGAACCTACAGATTCTAGATTTCCCATTCGATAATGCGGCAATCTCTGGCTACCTAAGCTGGCACGAATCAAGTGAAAAAGATAAGGGACACATTTGGTTACGAGATCAGCTGATGATGATCTGTGGCGAAGTAGTGGCGCTTAACTAAGCACTAAACTCTATGATTTATAAGCCCTAAGCTGGGAGTCTGGCTTGGGGCTTTTTTGTACCTGCTATTTTTGTTGATAGAAAACTTAGCGTGATACGTACTATTACTTATAACTTTGAGCTTCATCAGTTGCCTTTTCCATGAGCAGAGGTACACTTGTGCGCTCAAAAAAGCTTACAGGTGTAAGCCAAAGGTAAAGAGATGGCCAATTTAGATTTTCATATCGTAAAAAGACTTCGTGACCAAATTGCCCAAGGCGGCAACCGTACAGCTTTGAAGCACAAAGTAGATAATGTATGGCAAGGTATTAGCTGGCAGCAGTTTGGACAACAAATCGATACGCTTTCATTAGCACTATTGGCTCAGGGACTGAGAGTTCAAGATAAGATCGGTATCTATTCAAACAATATGCCTCAATGGACCGTGGCAGATTTTGCATCTTTACAAGCTCGTCTTGTGACTGTGCCGATTTATCCAACCAACACAGCAGCGCAGTCGTCTTACATCATCCAAAATGCGGATGTGAAGATCTTATTCGTTGGTGAGCAAGTCCAATTTGACGCGGCCGTGAGCCTATTTGAAGAGTGCGAACAGCTAGAAGTGGTTGTCGCGATGTCTGATGATATCGATCTTCAAGGCCATAGCTTTGCGGTATCTTGGACTGATTTCATGGCGCGCGGTGTTGAGGCTCAGCAAGCTGAACTTGATACTCGTCTTTCTGACGCAAATATGGATGACTTGCTGACCCTTATCTATACCTCTGGTACTACAGGTCAACCTAAGGGCGTAATGCTTGATTACACCAATGTTGGCTATCAGCTAGAAGGGCACGATGAGCGCTTGAGCTTAACGAAAGACGATGTCTCGTTGTGTTTCCTACCTCTATCTCACGTATTTGAGCGTGCGTGGACTTTCTACGTGCTCTACAAAGGTGCAACCAACTGTTACCTGCAAGATACTATGCAGGTGCGTGACGCGCTGAGCGACGTGAAGCCGACCGTGATGTGTGCGGTTCCACGTTTCTACGAGAAAATCTTCTCAGCGATTCACGAGAAGGTTTCGAAAGCGCCGTTTATCCGTAAAGTGCTATTTACTTGGGCAGTAAATATGGGCGCGAAGCTGTCGGTTTGTCACCAAGAAGGTCGCACACCATCACTGATGCTGAAGAAGAGTCATGCGTTAGCCGATAAGCTTGTGTTATCTAAGCTGCGAGCACTGTTAGGCGGTAACATCAACTTTATGCCATGTGGTGGCGCGAAGCTGGATGAAACCATTGGTCGTTTCTTCCATGCTATCGGCATTAACGTGAAACTTGGCTACGGTATGACAGAAACCACCGCAACGGTTTCGTGCTGGGATGACCGCTGTTTTAATCCTGACTCGATTGGTATGGCTATGCCGGGCGCTGAAGTAAAAATTGGTGCGCAGAATGAGATTCTTGTTCGCGGCCCAATGGTAATGCGTGGTTACTACAAAATGCCAGAAGAGACAGCGAAAACGTTCGACGAGCATGGTTTCTTGAAAACCGGAGATGCGGGTCATTTTGATGAAAATGGTAACCTGTTTATTACCGACCGTATCAAAGAGCTGATGAAAACCTCAGGTGGCAAGTACATTGCACCGCAAGTAGTAGAGGGCGCGATCGGTAAAGACCACTTCATTGAACAGATTGCCGTTATTGCTGATACGCGTAAATTCGTTTCTGCACTGATTGTTCCGTGTTACGACTCTCTTGAAGAGTACGCTAAAGAATTGAATATCAAGTACCACGACCGCGTTGAATTGATTAAGCACCATCAGATCGTTGAGATGCTTGAGAAGCGTGTGAATGACTTGCAGCAAGAATTGGCTAAGTTTGAACAAGTGAAGAAGTTCAAGCTATTACCAAAAGCATTTTCGATGGATGATGGCGAACTGACGCCAACTCAGAAATTGCGTCGTAAAGTTATCAACGACAAGTATCAAGACGAAATCGAAGAAATGTACACTGAAAAGTCGAAAGATAAGTAGTTTTCTACTGAGATAAATTTTCAGTTGTTTAAAAATCCCCCTACGAATGTGATTGCATTTTTAGGGGGATTTTTTATGGCTCAAGACTTGGCAGAATGTGCGAATGCGCACACAGAAAAGCGCTTCATTTATCGATAATTAGTCATTTATATAAATATTAAGTGCTTTTTTTTAGTTCAAATGTGGTTTTTATGACTGGTTACTTGGTTTGGGCTAGTGTTTATTTGATGTTTTAAGCTTATGGTTGGTTTTTTTACATGATCGCCGGGTCACGGGTGTTAGACCAGATGATAATAAAGCGTTAAAGTTGTTTCGTATTACTGTTTGTTGTTATCACGACAGACAGCCATAGCCGAAAAAGTGGAAGTATTTCGAATTAGGCTACGAATAAGCCCTAGACTATGAAAAACCAGCCCAACATGTTCACCAAATGTGCTTGGAAACTGGTGAGGAGAGCAATATGACAACAAAACCTGAAACAGCAATGTTATCCGGCGCTGAGATGGTGGTGCAGTCTCTTATTGAAGAGGGTGTAGAACAAATCTTTGGTTACCCAGGTGGTTCTGTACTTGATATCTATGATGCGCTGCATGCGAAAACAGACGAAATCAAACACGTATTAGTACGACACGAACAAGCCGCTACTCATATGGCAGATGGCTACACTCGTTCTACCGGTAAACCGGGCGTAGTACTGGTATGTTCGGGTCCTGGCGCAACCAATACCGTAACGGGTATCGCAACGGCGTACATGGATTCGATTCCAATGATCGTTATCTCTGGTAACGTACCAAACAATCTCATTGGTAATGATGCCTTCCAAGAGTGTGATATCGTCGGTGTATCTCGCCCGATCGTTAAACACAGCTTTCTTGTTAAGAAAGCGGAAGATATCCCTGAAGTTCTAAAAAAAGCATTCTATATTTCAACGACAGGACGTCCTGGTCCTGTCGTTATCGACTTGCCAAAAGATGTATTAAATCCGCAAATTAAGCTTCCTTATCAATACCCAGAAACGATCAAAATGCGTTCGTACAACCCAACGGTTACGGGTCATAAAGGTCAGATTAAGAAGGCACTAAAAGCACTTCTTGAAGCGAAAAAGCCAGTACTTTATGTCGGTGGCGGTGCGGTTATCTCTGAGGCCGATCAACAGCTGATCAAATTGGCTGAAGCACTGAATTTACCTGTAGTAAGCACTTTAATGGGGCTTGGTGCCTTCCCGGGCACGCACAAGAACTCTCTAGGCATGCTTGGCATGCACGGTTTGTACGAAGCCAATATGGCGATGCACAACGCCGATCTTATTTTTGGTGTCGGTGTACGTTTTGATGATCGTACAACCAACAACCTAGATAAGTACTGCCCGAACGCAAAGATCATGCATATTGATATCGACCCGTCGTCGATCTCTAAGAACGTGAAAGTGGATCTGCCAATCGTAGGTTCTGCGGAAAAAGTACTAGAGAGCATGGTTAACCTACTGGTTGAGCAAGGCGGCAGCAATGATGCTGAAGCTCTGGAAAGCTGGTGGAGTGAAATCAAGCAGTGGCAAGATCGCAACTGCTTAGCGTATGAAAAGTCTTCTGAGTGCATTAAGCCGCAGCAAGTTATTGAAGCTCTGCACAAAGTAACCAATGGTGATGCTTACGTTGCTTCTGATGTTGGCCAACACCAAATGTTTGCAGCGTTATATTACCCATTTAATAAACCGCGCCGTTGGATTAACTCTGGTGGTCTAGGCACTATGGGCTTTGGTCTGCCTGCTGGAATGGGCGTTAAGTTTGCTAAACCAGATGAAGAAGTTGTAGTGGTAACCGGTGACGGCAGTATTCAAATGAATATCCAAGAGTTGTCTACGGCGCTGCAATACAATATCCCAGTTAAGATTATTAACCTAAACAACCGTTTCTTAGGAATGGTTAAACAGTGGCAAGACATTGTTTATCAAGGTCGCCACTCTAACTCATATATGGACTCTGTTCCTGATTTTGCTGCAATCGCGGAGGCTTACGGTCACGTAGGTATGCGCATTTCATCTCCGGATGAACTTGAATCAGGTTTGGAAAAAGCACTGGCGATGAAAGACCGTTTGGTATTTGTCGATATCAGTGTGGATGACACCGAGCACGTATACCCAATGCAGATTAAGGGCGAGGGTATGGATAACATGTGGCTAAGCAAAACGGAGAGAACATAATATGAGACACATTATTTCACTACTAATGGAAAACCAACCGGGTGCGCTTTCTCGTGTGGTTGGTTTGTTTTCTCAACGTGGCTACAACATTGAGTCGTTGAACGTATCGCCAACCGATGATCCAACGCTTTCTCGTTTGAACGTGACGACCAACTCGAGCGAAATGCAGCTTGAACAGATTCAAAAGCAACTGCACAAGCTGATCGATGTACTAAAAGTGCAAGAGGTGTCTGAGCTTGAACACATCGAGCGTGAGCTCTTGATGGTTAAAGTACGTGCGAGCGGTTTTGCTCGTGCAGAAGTGAAACGCACAGCGGATATCTTCCGTGGTCAGATCGTTGATGTGACGGCTTCTCAATATACAGTGCAAATGGCGGGTACGAGCGAAAAGCTGGATGCTTTCATTCAAGCGTTGTCTGAAGTGACTGAAGTACTTGAAGTGGCACGCAGTGGCGTTGTGGGCATCGCCCGTGGCGAACGCGCGCTGAAAGCTTAAACAACAAGCACTTAAAAAATAGTTTTATAGCCGCTTTTTTAAGCGGCTTTTATTTTGTTAATTTTATAGAGTGCTATAATCCTGCGCTTCACGCCTTCTTTTACTCGAGTTATCAATGAGAAATAGTAAATCGATAATTACATTGCTGATTATTTCGATAACACTGTCTGCTGCAGTGGGTCTTTACTATTTACAACGTTACCAAGAAGTAAAACAACAAAGTTTTGATTACTCTGCGAAACAAGCCCTTCATCAGTTGGTTTACGCAGAACGAGATTACAAGCTCTTAAAATCTCAGTTGGTTTCGGTGATGAAACTACTGAGTCATAGTCAAAGCCTTGTTAATTTCGCTTCCTCCCCCTCTGAACAAACCAAAAGCCTCCTCGAAGAGGTATGGCAGTCTGTGTTAGTGAACCAAAAATGGTATACACAAATTCATCTTATCGATGTTGAGGGTAAAGAGCTGGTCCGAGTTAATTATTCCTCTGCCACGGGCGCTGTGACAATACCTCAGCAATTACAAGATAGGTCTGACTCTAGCTACTATCATTTTGCTAAGAGCTTAGAGCATGAAGATATTGGTGGTTGGGGAATTGAGCTTGAAACCGAACATGGTGAATTGGCATATCCTTATAAACCGGTGTTTAGAGTCTTCACGCCTGTTGAAACTCCGGAGAAGCGAGTCGGTTATTTGGTGATCAATCTGGATGTCTGGGGGTTGTCTTCACGTCTTAATTTCGCACCTGATTATGATTTTAGAGCTGAAGTCGTCAATGGTGAGGGTTATTACATTGCGAGTCCAAACAACAGTAAATTGTTTGGCGATTCTGTTCCTGAAAGGAAAGGCTTCAACCTAAAAAATATCGCACCTCAAACATGGGAAGCCCTCTCTCGACAACAAATGGGCACTGTGTTTGAAGATGGTAACTTGTTCGCGTTTAACACGGTTCAGTTAGCTAATAATCAAAAGATGCACCTTGTGATTCAATTGAATCAAAAACAACTGCTCGCTAGAGCTGAACGTGATCTAAATGATCTTGCCCATGAAGAGATCATAGTGCTTTTCACTGTGTTGCTGTTCGCGTTCCCATTTGCTTATCTGGTGACGCATTATCGACGTCGTAGCTTAGAGAGTAAGTTAGCACGCGCAGCGTTGAATGGCATGTCTGCCGTGATGATCACTGATAAGCAGCATCGTACTATGATGATCAACAACGAGTTTGAAAATATGACCGGTTACAGCGAAGCACAAGTTATCGGTCATAATGCGCTGCAACTTCTGTTGGAAAATACAGAGCAGCAGATCACCAGCGAATCCATCTGGCGACACCTAGACAACGAAGAAGTGTGGGAAGGGGAAGTGCTGTGTAAAAACAAACTGCGCATCCCTTTTACCGCTATTATGCGTGTCCATGCGGTCAAGAACAGTTCAGGGAAAGTAAGCTACTACATTACTTCGCTGGTGGATATATCAGTAAGGAAAGAGCTCGAAGTTCGTCTGCGTTTTCTGAGTGAGCGAGACGCTTTGAGTAACCTTTGGAACCGTCGAAAGTTTGAAGAGCAGTTAGCTTATTATTCTCGTTTGGTTGAGCGTTACCCAAATGAGGCGACTACTTGTTTAGCTTTAGTCGATATCGATAACTTTAAGCGAATTAATGACGAGCTTGGTCATGATGAGGGCGATCGTGTGATTGCAAGAGTAGCTAAGCTTCTACAAGACAGCCTCCGTAGTACCGATTTTGTGGCGCGTGTTGGTGGGGAAGAGTTTGCACTGTTGATGCCGCACACCTCTTTATCAGAAGCGAAGCGTGTATTGGACCGGCTGCGAATCGAGATTGAGTTATCTGCGGGCACCAAGGTAACCGTCAGCGTCGGTTTCACTGATTTGACGAGTAACAGTACCCGTTCATACAAATGCGCAGACGTCGGCCTTTACGAATCGAAATCCTCTGGACGAAATACCGTCTCGATTTGTCCTAGCTATGCGGATGTTGCTTAGCTACAGGCTCTATTTACTCCTAAATATCCTCCCGCTTTCCCATCGAGTACTCTTTATATAGCTTGCAACTCAGTAAGTGATGAAGCCGTTTCTTCTGTGTATATATGAGGAATCTCATTTTTGAGCGATCTATGTCACAAATTCTATACGGTTAGACTAAAGTCTAATGTTGGCGAAAATTTGAGCTAAAATGAACAATGAGTAAACTACCTTGCTTCAGATTACATCGTGTTAAGCGGTGTGATAAATAGAGTGTTTACCAGATATTAAAGGGATGACACCGTTAACTTAATTCAGCTGGTTAGCTAGCTTTTTCAAAGAGTTGAAAAGCAGCAGTAGAATTAGGTTAGCTGGAGCAAGAGTTTGGGGATCATACAGTCTGGTTGAAAGAGGCGTGGTATGTTTGTCGATTTTTTAGTGAGATTAACCATAGGTACATTGGTCATTCTTGGTTTTAAGCTGAGTGCTTTGTATTTCTTACCTATGGTTTTGCTGCTCAATACTCATCACAAAGAGTTTTTTGGGTGGTAGCCAGCTTGATGCTGAAAAACAAAAAACGGAGCTGCTAGGCTCCGTTTTTATTTGTTCAAAATTTATCGCTGCATTAAGCCGCTTCGATAACTTCTTCAATTCGCTTCATTGAACCTAGTAGGTGTTGATCAAGCAACTCTGTCGCTTGTTCTACGTTTTTTGACAGCACGAGTTTCATGATCATTTCGTGCTCATCAATATTGAACAGATCATCTGATGCACTTTCCGCCGACATCGCTAGGAAGCGGTAACGTTTTACTTGATTGATCAAATCTTCAAAGAAGCTAAACATGTTCTCTGAATCCGCACCTTCAAGTAGCGCAACGTGGAATTGTTGGTGACGTTCTTCCCATTCCACACAATCAAACTCTTCAGATACGTGCTGTACTCGCGAAAGTTTATGGTAAGAAGTCAGTACATCCAGTTCCCAAGTTTCATCCCCCGCAGAAATGGCTTTTTTTAGTAGAACTGAAGACACGACACGTAAGCTTTCATAAAGATCATTCAGCTCTTTCTTTGACACTGGCGATACCCAGCAGCCTTTTTGCGGCTCGAGCTTCACGTATTTGCTCCAAGATAACTGTACTAGGGCTTCACGAATCGGAGATGCGCCAACGTTGTATCTGTTCTTTAGATCAGCAACAACGAGCTTTTGGCCTGGGGCTAACTCACCATTAAGAATATCTTGGCGAATCATCTTTGATACTTTGTCAGTGAGAGTAGGACTAGACATTACAAACCTCATGTATATTTGATTTCTAGTCTGCTAATCCGTCTCTTAGAAAGAGTCCATTGGAAGTTAACAGTACGTAGTTCTATTGTGATTGATAATACAGCGTACTGAAAAGTTAGGCAAGATTTTGTTTCATAAAAAAAGAGGGCCGAAGCCCTCTTTTATATTTTATGCGAATCGGTTCATTCTTATAGAACGTGAACAGATGCCGTGTTTGTAGTGCCTGAAGCTACTAGAGCACCAGAAACCATTACAACGATGTCGCCTTTGCTGCCGAACTCAGCTTCAAGTGCGTATTCTTTACCCATTTTGTAGAAAGCATCAGTGCTGTCGATAGACTCAACAAGAACTGGACGAACACCTTTAGTAAGAACAAGCTGAGCAGCTGTCTTTTGGTTAGTTGTCAGTGCAATGATGTTTGCAGTTGGGAAGTACTTACGTACTGAACGTGCAGACTTGCCGCCTTCAGTAGCAACGATGATTAGAGGAGCAGCTAGCTTCTCCGCTGTGTCTACTGCGCCTTTACATACTGCTTCAGTGATGCGTAGACGTGGGCTGTCTAGACGAGAACCTAGCTCAGCTTTAAGAGCTGAATCAGTACGGTTCGCGATTTGAGCCATGATAGTAACAGCTTCAACTGGGTACTTACCTTTAGCCGTTTCGCCAGAAAGCATTACTGCGTCAGTACCATCCATGATTGCGTTCGCAACGTCACCCGCTTCTGCACGAGTTGGACGTGGGTTGTTGATCATAGAATCAAGCATTTGAGTTGCTGTGATAACCATCTTACGTGCACGGTTACACTTCTCGATCATCATTTTCTGAGCGAAGATTACTTCTTCAGCTGGGATTTCAACACCTAGGTCACCACGAGCAACCATGATACCGTCAGAAAGCTCAAGGATTTCGTCGAAGTTATCTACACCTTCTTGGTTCTCAATCTTAGAGATGATGTGGATATCGTTGCCGCCGTTTGCGTCTAGGATCTCACGGATCTCTTTAACGTCAGATGCTTTACGGATGAAAGATGCTGCTACGAAATCAACGCCTTGCTCACAACCAAACTTAAGGTCAGCTTTGTCTTTCTCAGAAAGAGCTGGAAGTTGAACAGAAACGCCAGGAAGGTTAACACCTTTGTTTTCGCCTAGTGCGCCGTTGTTAAGAACTTTACACTTAACTTCAGTTTCAGTAGTAGAGATAACTTCCATTTCGATTAGGCCGTCATCTACTAGGATTGTGTTACCAGCGTTTAGGTCAGCTGCGAAACCAGCGTAAGTTACCGCTACAGTCTCTTTGTTACCTACAACTGAAGTATCAGTTGTGAAAGTGAATTCTTGACCAGCTACTAGATCTACGTCGTTACCGCCTTCTAGCTTGATAGTACGGATCTCAGGGCCTTTAGTATCAAGAAGGATAGCAAGTTGCTTACCTACTTTGTCCATTACTTCGCGGAAGTTCGCAATACGAGTGCCGTGCTCTGCGAAATCACCGTGAGAGAAGTTAAGACGCATAACGTTCATGCCAGCATCTACTAGTTCAGTTAGCTTCTCTACAGATTCAGTTTTAGGGCCAATCGTACATACGATTTTGGTCTTTTTCATGGAAGGTACTCTCCGGTAAGTATTGTTACAATTTGAAATTTATTTAAGTTCTGAAGATTGGTCCGCTACATCAACATTTTGTGCCTGTTGAGTAAAATCGCGGGACTTCCAATATGTCCTTCAGAGTTGTAAGTCTTTCATCAATTTTAGTCATTTTATGACCAAAAGATTTTGATTCAACATCGGGTTTCTGTGACTTACACCAATATATCAGGTGAAAGTTGCAAAAAAATAACGGTCAGTTTTGTAATTTTTTTTCTTTTCGGGTGCGGATTCTACCACCTAATCAATTCAATATCACTGCTTAACAATTGTCTTAGGACAAGGTTTTATCGCTATTTATTAATTTTTTGGATCAAAATAAATGGACTAAATAGTTTCGTTGTAACTATAATATGTTTCATATCGAAACTTACTGGTCTTTTTTAAATGTCGAAACGAAACACTCAGCTCAGAAGACATGCAATTTCTAACCTAGTGAACGAAAAAGGGGAGGTTAGTGTTGATGAATTGTCCGCTAAGTTCGAAACCTCAGAGGTCACTATTAGAAAGGACTTAGCGTCTTTAGAGAAAAACGGTCAGCTTTTACGCCGTTATGGTGGTGCGATTTCGCTACCGAAAGAGGTTGTGAACGAGGAATTGGGTCAAAAAGTTTCGACTCGAAAGGTTTCGTTAGCGAAAGCAGCTGCAGATTTAATTCGCGACCATAATCGAATCGTGATCGACAGCGGCAGCACAACAGGTGCCCTAATTCAGCAACTAAACAGTAAGCGTGGTTTGGTTGTCATGACCAACTCGTTGCATGTGGCTAACGCGCTCAATGAGCTGGAAAGTGAACCAACGCTACTCATGACCGGCGGCACTTGGGATACCCATTCGGATTCTTTTCAAGGCAAAGTTGCAGAGTCAGTTTTGCGTGCTTACGATTTTGACCAACTATTTATCGGGGCTGATGGTATCGACCTCGACAGAGGCACAACCACGTTCAACGAACTGGTTGGCTTAAGTAAAGTGATGGCTGAAGTGTCACGAGAAGTGATCGTGATGGTTGAGTCAGAAAAAGTGGGACGAAAGATCCCTAATCTAGAGTTGGCATGGGATCACATCGACATCTTAATTACAGATACAGACTTGAGCAAAGAATCTCAGGCAAGTATTGAATCACATGATGTTCGAGTGATCTTAACGGATCCAGCTTAACAACTTATTTTAACTATTATGCATTTAACTTCCTATAATTGTTCTTAATAAAGACATGGCCTTTGCTTGCTGCCAATAGGAATAAACGAAATTGATGGAGTCAAACTATGTGTGGAATTGTTGGTGCAGTAGCACAGCGTGATGTAGCCGAGATTTTAGTAGAAGGCCTTCGCCGCCTAGAGTACCGTGGCTACGACTCAGCGGGTGTCGCTGTGGTTGATACCGAATCAAATCTAACTCGCGTACGTCGCCTAGGTAAAGTACAAGAGCTAGCAGACGCGGTAGAAGAGCAACAAGTGATTGGTGGTACAGGTATCGCTCACACTCGTTGGGCAACACACGGCGAGCCGTCTGAAGCAAACGCGCACCCACACATGTCTGGTGACATTGCGGTAGTGCATAATGGTATTATCGAAAATCATGAAGCACTGCGTGCAATGCTGCAAGAGCGTGGCTACGTATTTTCTTCTCAAACGGATACTGAAGTTATCGCTCATCTAGTGGAGTGGGAATTTCGCACTTCAGCTTCTTTGGTTGAAGCACTGCAGAAAACAGCAAAACAGTTGGACGGCGCCTACGGTACCGTTGTGGTTGATCGTAAAGATCCTAGCCGTATTGTTGTGGCTCGCTCTGGTAGCCCTATCGTTATCGGTTTTGGTGTGGGTGAAAACTTCCTAGCATCAGACCAACTTGCACTACTAAGCGTAACTCGCCGCTTCATGTACCTAGAAGAGGGTGATGTTGCTGAAGTAACTCGTCGTGATGTGACCGTATTTGACGTTGCAGGTGAGCGTGTTGAGCGTGAAATCGTTGAATCAAATGCAGAGCATGATGCAGGTGACAAAGGTAAGTACCGTCATTTCATGCAGAAAGAGATCTTCGAACAGCCAACGGCGCTGATCAACACAATGGAAGGCCGCATCTCAGATACTTCTGTTATCACTAACGCGATTGGTGTTAAAGCCGAAGAGATCCTAAGTAAGGTTGAACACGTGCAGATCATCGCATGTGGTACGTCTTACAACTCTGGTATGGCTGCTCGCTACTGGTTTGAGTCTCTAGCAGGCGTAAGCTGTGACGTAGAGATCGCTTCTGAGTTCCGTTACCGTGACTTCGTCGTTCGCCCGAATAGCCTACTGGTTACTCTGTCTCAATCTGGTGAGACAGCAGATACACTAGCAGCACTTCGCCTTGCGAAAGAGAAAGGCTACATGTCAGCGATGACAATCTGTAACGTTGCTGGATCTTCACTGGTTCGTGAATCTGACTTCGCATTCATGACTCGTGCAGGCACCGAGATCGGTGTAGCTTCAACTAAGGCTTTCACAACTCAACTTGCAGCAATGCTGATGATGGTGACTTCAATTGGTCGTCTACAAGGCCGTATCAATGAAGAAAAAGAAGCAGAAATCGTGCAAGCGCTTCACCAACTGCCGACTGACATTGAGAAAGCACTGGCGTTTGATAAAGAGATCGAAGCACTAGCGACAGACTTCGCAGACAAGCATCACACGCTTTTCTTAGGTCGTGGCGAATACTACCCAATCGCAATGGAAGCGTCCCTAAAACTGAAAGAGATCTCTTACATTCACGCTGAAGCATACGCTGCGGGTGAGCTTAAGCACGGTCCTCTAGCTCTGATTGATGCCGATATGCCTGTAGTGGTTATTGCACCAAGTAACGACCTACTAGAGAAACTGAAATCAAACGTTGAGGAAGTGCGTGCACGTGGTGGTCTACTTTATGTATTCGCAGACCAAGATGCAGGCTTTGAAAGCGATGAGAACATGAAGATCATCAAGATGCCGCACGTGAGTGAAGTCACTGCACCTATCTACTACACAGTTCCAATGCAGCTACTGTCTTACCACGTAGCACTAATCAAAGGTACTGACGTTGACCAACCTCGTAACCTAGCGAAAGCGGTAACGGTAGAGTAAGTTAACTTAAACCCTTAAATAGACGAAAGCCCATCATCATGATGGGCTTTTTTGTGCATGCTATTTAGTAAATCTATATTCAGCTTATAGTCGTTAAGCGTTAAGAGCTTGCTCTAGGTCTGCAAGGATATCTTCGATGTGTTCAATACCGACTGATAGGCGAATCATCTCTGGTGATACACCGGCTTGTTTCTGTTCAGCTTCGCTTAGTTGACGGTGCGTTGTCGACGCTGGGTGACAAGCAAGAGATTTTGCATCGCCAATATTTACCAAGCGCTTAAAGATTTGTAGCGCGTCATAAAAGCGAACACCCGCTTCGTAACCATCCTTTAAGCCAAAAGATAAAATCGCCGATGGCTTACCTTGCATGTACTTTTCAGCAAGCGGGTAAAATTCTGAACTTGGTAGACCAGCGTAGCTTACCCAGCTGACTTTCTCATGTTGGCTGAGGTATTCAGCTACTTTCAACGCGTTCTCTGTATGGCGCTCCATACGTAACGACAGCGTCTCTAAACCTTGCATCAGCATGAAGGCATTCATTGGCGACAAAGCTGCGCCTGTATTGCGTAGTGGAACCGTTCTAGCGCGACCAATAAATGCAGCCTCACCAAAGGCTTCGGTATAAACCACACCGTGATAAGAGGGCTCAGGTTGATTAAATACCGGGAAGCGCTCTTTGTGTTCTGCCCATGGGAATTTACCTGAATCGACAATCACACCACCCAAGGTTGTACCGTGACCACCCACGTACTTTGTTAGTGAATGGACTACAATGTCAGCACCAAACTCAATGGGTTTACACAGCACTGGAGTCGCGACGGTATTATCGACAATCACAGGGACACCTTGCGCGTGGGCAAGTTCGGCGACACGCTCTAGGTCGATGATATTACCCGCAGGGTTACCGATACTCTCACAGTAAACCGCTTTGGTTTTTTCATCGATAAGCTCTGCTAGGCTCTCCGGTTTATCGTCTTTAGCAAAACGAACTTCAATCCCTTGGTTTGGCAGCATGTGAGCAAACAAGGTGTAAGTACCACCGTAAAGCTGAGGTGTTGAGACAATGTTGTCACCGATTTGTGCCAATGTCTGAATCGCGTAGTTGATTGCCGCGCTGCCTGCACTTACCACTAAGCCTGCAATACCTCCTTCTAAGGCGGCCATGCGCTTTTCTAGCACATCATTGGTTGGGTTCATTATGCGAGTGTAGATATTGCCTGGAACTTCTAGGTTGAACAGATCAGCACCATGCTGAGCATCGTCAAATTCATAGGCAACGGTTTGGTAGATAGGAGTAGCAACGGATTTAGTGGTAGGATCGGTTTCGTATCCGAAGTGAATCGAGAGTGTTTCGTCTTTCATGTTTCTTCCCTGAACTATTGAGCGATTTATGTACACTCATATTGCCGATTTTTTTATAAAAGAAAAGTAAGCTCAGTCACAGAGAGGCTATTAGCATTGTGTACTGTGGAGTTCACTCATTCAGGGATGTATTGATACGAGTAGGGCGTAAATAAATAGCGAGCTTAGAAAAGCAAAAAGCCAGAGCAGCATAAACTGTTCTGGCTTTTCTAATTTGGTGGCCCCTCCCAGATTTGAACTGGGGACCGAACGATTATGAGTCGTGCGCTCTAACCACTGAGCTAAGGGGCCGTAGGGCATAGATTATAGGGGAAGCATTCAGTGGTGTCTAGACACTATAAGGGGCAATTCCGCTTACATCTTAGCCACTTAAATCACACAGCTACAAAAAAGGTGAGCCATAGCTCACCTTTTGTTAATTATGCTTAAAAGCTAATCACATCAATGTGTGTGATTACTCGTCTAGGAAGCTGCGCAGAGTTTCTGAACGGCTTGGGTGACGAAGTTTACGTAGTGCTTTTGCTTCGATCTGACGGATACGCTCACGAGTTACGTCGAACTGCTTACCAACCTCTTCTAGAGTGTGGTCAGTGTTCATGTCGATACCGAAACGCATGCGCAGTACTTTCGCTTCACGAGGTGTTAGGCCAGCAAGAACGTCTTTAGTTGCACCGCGTAGGCTGGTTGCCGTTGCAGAGTCTAGAGGTAGTTCTAGCGTTGTATCCTCGATGAAATCACCTAGATGCGAATCTTCGTCGTCACCGATTGGTGTCTCCATTGAGATAGGCTCTTTAGCGATTTTCAGTACTTTACGGATCTTGTCTTCAGGCATTTGCATGCGCTCAGCCAGCTCTTCCGGAAGTGGTTCACGACCCATCTCTTGTAGCATTTGACGAGAGATACGGTTTAGTTTGTTGATCGTTTCGATCATGTGAACCGGAATACGGATAGTACGAGCTTGGTCGGCAATCGAACGAGTGATTGCTTGACGGATCCACCATGTAGCGTAAGTAGAGAACTTGTAACCACGACGGTATTCAAACTTATCAACCGCTTTCATCAGACCGATGTTACCTTCTTGGATTAGATCCAAGAATTGTAGACCACGGTTTGTGTACTTCTTAGCAATCGAGATTACTAGACGTAAGTTCGCTTCAACCATCTCTTTCTTCGCACGACGAGCTTTTGCTTCACCGATAGACATACGACGGCTGATGTCTTTAATGCTTTGAACAGTCAGAGAGGTCTCTTTCTCGATCATATCCAGTTTTTGGATTGAGCGACGGATATCGTTCTCGTGACGTTTGATCTTTTCTGCGTATGGTTTGTCTGAAGCAAGTACTTCATCTAACCATGCTTCGCTAGATTCGTTGCCAGTAAATAGAGCAATGAAAGATTTCTTCGGCATTTTGCCGTACTCAACCGTTTGACGCATGATCAGGCGTTCTTGAGTACGTACACGATCCATAGAGTTACGCAGTTCGTTTACTAGGTAATCAAACTGTTTTGGTGTTAGACGGAACTCTTTGAATACGTCTTGCATCATTGTCGTTGCAAGCATTGCTTTCGGGCTTTCATGGCCGTACTCGTTGATCGCTAGCTGACGGTTTTGGTAGCTAGTACGAAGCGCTGTGAATTTCTCAAGAGCAAGCTCAGGATCGATACCTGTATCTTCTTCTTCCTCTTCTTCATCGTCATCAACGTCTTCTGCGTCTTCGTCATCCAGATCTGTTTCAGCAAGTTCTGAACCGATGTGAGTCGCTGTTGGTGCAGCTGTGCCATCGTCATCTGGGTCAACAAAGCCATTAATTAGGTCTGTTAAGCGAATCTCTTCTGCTTGTACGCGGTCAAACTGTTCCAAGATGTATGGAATAGTACCTGGGTACTCAGCAACAGATAGCTGAACTGTATTGATACCATCTTCAATACGTTTAGCAATGTCGATTTCGCCTTCACGAGTCAGTAGCTCAACCGTACCCATTTCACGCATGTACATGCGAACTGGGTCAGTAGTACGGCCAATCTCGCTTTCTACGCTTGAAAGCGCAGCAGCTGCAGCTTCGGCTGCGTCTTCATCTATATTGGCATCGTCATCATTAAGCGCTAGATCATCAGCATCAGGTGCAGTTTCAACTACTTTGATGCCCATGTCGTTAATCATTTGAATGATGTCTTCTACCTGTTCAGAATCCACGATTTCTGCAGGTAGGTGGTCGTTTACTTCGGCGTAGGTCAGATAGCCTTGTTCCTTGCCTTTAATAACAAGTAATTTAAGCTGTGACTGCGGATTTTGATCCATAGATGATATCCAACTTCAGGTCTGGTGAAGGACGTTGCATTCTCAAATGCAAACCAATTATGTTAACAAATTTATTAAATGCTGACTAATCAAACAGGGTTACGCTTTTAGATCTAGCATTAAAGCTAGTAGCTCCCTTTTTTCTTCGGCTGATAAACCGACACTTCTTGCTTTGGCCTGCAGGTTTTCAATTTGTTTTTCAACGCACTGGGCAAGTATTTTGTCCAATGAGTCTAAAAATATGTCTTCTTGATTGTCTTCGTCGAGGGGGATTTCCCAGCTCGCGAGACGAGACAGAAGAGCCTCATGTTTATTATCTCGCCAGTGCTCTAATAACTGGCCGGTGTTGATATGGGGATGCGCATGGCATTTATCAAGTACTTCAACGAATAAACTTAGCCCAGGCAACGGTAAGCCTTTGACACTTGATAAATCCGGTACCATATCAGCATAGCTCGGATTTTGGATAAGCAAAGCGATAACTTCACGCATTGGAGTTCGCTTGAGCTCTTTGTGCGGCTGAGGTGTCGGGTTTTGTGTATGAACACGAGCACGTCTCAGTTGGTTATCAAATCCAGTTCGCTCATCCAGTAATTTTTCGAGCAGTTCTTGGAAATAGCTGTCAGGAATTTTATTAATCAAGGCGCTTGCGTGCGCACGCAGTGCCGATTTTCCTTCGGTTGTTCCCAAGTTCAGTTTGTGTATTTCTATCAGGTTGTCGAACAAATAGGTCGACAGCGGGGTCGCATTTTGGACGAGTTGCTCAAAAGCGGCCTTACCGTGTTCTCTTATATAGCTATCTGGGTCTTCACCATCGGGCAAGAACAGAAACTTGAGTGTATTACCTGTTTTCAGGTACTCAAGTGCATTTTCTAGAGCGCGCCATGCTGCTTCTTTACCCGCTCGGTCACCATCGTAACAACAAACCACAGTGCTGGTTTGTCTAAACAGCATTTGAATGTGGTCGCCAGTTGTTGAGGTGCCTAGTGATGCCACCGAGTAATCTACACCATACTGCGCAAGAGCCACGACATCCATGTAGCCTTCAACCACAAGTACTTGAGGCGGTTCACGGTATGCCTGTAATACTTCATAAAGGCCATATAGCTCTTTGCCTTTATGGAAGATAGGTGTCTCTGGTGAGTTTAGGTATTTTGGTGTGCCATCTTCTAAGACACGTCCACCAAAACCAATCACACGACCACGACGATCGCGAATCGGGAACATAACACGACCACGGAATCGGTCGTATCGATTACCCTTATCGTTTTCGATCAACATGCCGCCTGTTACCAGCATGTCTTGAGCTTCTTTTTGTTGGCCAAAGTTCTTACGAACTAAGTCCCACTCATCGGCCACATAACCAATGCCAAACTTCTGAACAATCTCGCCCGATAAACCACGATTTTTTAGGTACTCAATCGCGGGCTTATTGGCTGCTATTTTTAGCTGTGAGCGATAGAACTGGCTGATGCCGCCCATCAAATCATAGAGGTTACGTTTTTGTTCAGTGTTGGCTCTTGGTGCGGTAGAGATCTCACCGCTGCGTTGTTCTCTTGGAACATCGAGCCCTAAGAAAGAGGCGAGCTCTTCAATGGCTTCAACGAATTCGAGGCGCTCGAACTCCATAATGAAGTCGATGGCATTGCCGTGTACGCCACAACCAAAGCAGTGATAAAACTGTTTCTCTTGGCTTACGCTAAAAGAGGGCGTCTTTTCGTTGTGGAATGGGCAACAAGCACCGTAGTTTTTGCCTTTTTTCTTAAGTTTCACGCGTGCGTCTACAATGTCGACAATGTCGAGACGCGCTAGGAGATCATCGATGAAACTACGCGGGATGTGTCCTGCCATAAAACCTTAGAAAAATGCACTAACTGAGAGTGTGGATAATAATAGTTTGAATAGGTTACAGATACAAACAAGCCGTGCGTTCCGAAGGATTGCACGGCTTGTTGCAATTTGATTTGGGATTAAGCGAGTTTAGAGCGAACTAAACCACTAACTTTACCCATATCTGCACGCCCTTGAATTTGTGGTTTCAAGATAGCCATTACTTTACCCATGTCTTGCATGCCCGCAGGTTGAGCTTCTGCAATTGCGCTATCAAGTAGTGCGATTACTTCTTCTTCAGTAAGCGGTTGAGGCATAAAGCCTTCAAGTACAGCAATTTCTGCTTGTTCCACGTCAGCAAGATCTTGACGACCAGCTGATTCATATTGAGCAACAGAATCGCGACGTTGTTTAACCATTTTTACTAGCACAGCAAGAATGTCGTCATCGCTCAGAGTAATCTGTTCGTCGACTTCACGTTGCTTTACAGCAGCAAGAGCTAAACGGATAGTGCCAAGGCGCGGTTTGTCCTTGGCTTTCATCGCTAATTTTTGCTCTTCTTTGAGTTGTTCAATAAGAGCCATAACTCAGTCCTTATGGATTAAGTTATTAGTACAGGCGAACGCGACGTGCGTTTTCGCGAGCTAGCTTCTTAGCGTGACGCTTTTGAGCTGCTGCTTTAGCGCGTTTGCGAACTGTAGTTGGCTTTTCGTAGTGCTCGCGACGGCGAACTTCAGAAAGGATACCTGCTTTTTCACAAGAGCGCTTGAAACGACGTAGTGCAACGTCGAACGGTTCGTTTTCACGTACTTTAACTATTGGCATATGCCTTTCACCTCAGGGGTTATTCATTATCGCTGGCTACTGATGACCAAATCAGAAAAATTATCCGTAGACAACTTTCGATTAAGTGTGGTCTCTAACCAGCTTGATCAAAAATGGTGCGGAATTTTAATCCGATCAGAGTGGCTTTGTAAAGCACTTTGTCGATTATAGTCTGTACAATATTTGTTTGAAGAGCTTAGGCAGGGTAATATTGCGCTAATTTCCCATTTTAGACGAAAGCGTGCCGAGAAAATTATGCGCATTATTGGTATTGAAACCTCTTGTGATGAAACAGGAATCGCAATTTATGATGATGAGCAGGGCCTGCTTTCTCATCAATTATACAGCCAAGTAAAACTGCACGCCGATTACGGTGGTGTGGTACCTGAGCTCGCATCACGTGATCACGTGAAGAAAACTATTCCGCTAATTAAAGCGGCTCTAAAAGAGGCAAATCTGACCTCTAAAGACATCGACGGTGTCGCTTACACTGCTGGCCCTGGCCTTGTTGGTGCGCTGCTTGTTGGTGCAACCATTGGTCGCAGTATTGCTTACGCTTGGGGTGTACCAGCTGTGCCTGTTCACCATATGGAAGGTCACCTTCTTGCGCCTATGTTAGAAGATAACCCACCTCCGTTCCCATTTGTTGCTCTGCTGGTTTCGGGGGGGCACACCATGATGGTCGAAGTGAAAGGCATTGGTGAATACAAGATCCTTGGTGAATCGATTGATGATGCGGCAGGTGAAGCCTTCGATAAAACGGCTAAGTTAATGGGCTTAGATTACCCTGGTGGTCCATTACTATCTCGACTAGCAGAAAAAGGCACACCGGGTCGTTTTAAGTTCCCACGTCCAATGACGGATCGTCCGGGCTTGGATATGAGCTTCTCTGGCCTAAAAACCTTTGCAGCGAACACGATTCGTGACAATGACGATAGTGAGCAAACCCGTGCCGATATCGCATATGCATTCCAAGAGGCGGTTTGTGGTACCTTGGTAATCAAGTGTAAGCGTGCCTTGGAACAGACAGGCATGAAACGTATAGTGATTGCTGGTGGTGTAAGTGCAAACAAACAACTACGTGTTGAGCTTGAAGCACTTGCTAAGAAAATTGGTGGCGAGGTTTACTACCCGCGTACTGAGTTCTGTACTGATAATGGTGCGATGATCGCTTATGCCGGTATGCAGCGCCTGAAAAATGGTGAGACTGCTGATCTTTCAGTTCAAGCCACACCGCGTTGGCCGATCGACCAATTAGAGCCAATTGCGTAATACATCAAAATGTTTCGATAAACGGTCGCCTAGTGCGGCCGTTTTTATATCTTAGCTTACCGACGATATGTCGATAAAAAATTGCTGATAGAGATTAGGGAAGAAGATGAATAAGTTCACTGTAGATAATCAATCGATGGCGTACCTAGACGAAGGCGAAGGCCCGGTTGTTGTACTTGGACACAGCTACCTTTGGGATAGTGCGATGTGGAAGCCACAGGTTGAAGCGTTAAAATCTCAGTACCGTTGTATTGTGCCTGAGCTTTGGTCTCATGGTGAGTCTCAAGCGGCACCGAATAGAATGGGCAACCTAAAAGACTACGCTCAACATGTTCTGGCACTGCTTGACCATTTAAACATTGAAGAGTTTTCTGTGGTGGGCTTATCGGTTGGTGGTATGTGGGGTACTGAGCTTGCAGAGCTGGCACCAGCACGTATCAAATCTTTGGTACTGATGGACACTTTTGTCGGTCTAGAGCCAGAAGTTGCACACGCGAAATACTTCAGCATGCTAGACACCATCTCTCAAACGAAGATGGTTCCTCAACCGATTGTAGAAGCGGTTGTGCCGTTGTTCTTTGCTAATGACGCACAAACTAACACGCCAGCTTTGGTAGAAGGTTTTACTCAGCAGTTGTCGGCACTACAGGGCGAGCAAGCAGAGCAAGTAGCTCGAATTGGTCGTATGGTGTTTGGACGTCGTGACATGATTGAAACGATAGAGAACTTTGCTCTACCTGTGTTGGTCGCTGTCGGCCAAGAAGATAAACCACGCCCGGTACTTGAATCTTACCTGATGCATGATTGCATTTCTGGTAGTGAATTAGTGGTAATTCCTGGCGCAGGACATATTAGCTCGCTAGAGCAGCCAGAATTTGTAAACACTATGCTGAAAGAGTTTTTAGGTAAGCACCTGCTGTAGACTTTCTATCGTTTGAAATGATCGGTTTAATCTTGAATATAAGGTTAAGCCGATTTTTTTTGTCCGAGTTTTGGCTCACTGCCGTCCAGTAGGCGGCGGATGTTTTGATGGTGACGCAGCACGATCAAGCAACACAGCATAGCCACGGGCAGGGTGTATTGCGGTTTGACTAACCAAGCGTAGAAAGGGGCAAGTAGCACTGTCACCAATGCTGCCAAAGAGGAGTAACGAAATAAAAGCGCGACCACGAGCCAAGTTGCCATGATCATACCGGTTAGGTCGAATCCAATTGGGGCGATGGCACCCAGTGCCGTTGCGACGCCTTTACCACCCTTAAAGTGGAAGAAGATCGGATACATATGACCAAGACAAGCTGCAATCGCAACGATACCTAAAATAATTGAGTCGATACCGAGAAAGTAGCCAAGCCAGACTGGAATGGTGCCTTTTAACATATCACAGAGTAATACTGCTGCTGCGGCACCTTTGCCACCGACACGTAACACATTGGTTGCGCCTGGGTTGTTTGAGCCCACCGTTCTAGGATCTGGAAGCCTTAAGACTCGGCATATCAAGACCGCACTAGAGATTGAACCTAGCAAATAGGCAGCAATGATCATGATAAGTGCCAATGGGGTCATGTCTGTCCTTTAACGGTTATACGCTTAACGATGGGAAAATAATGCTCAATCCAAGAGTAATTGATATCATATCTCGAATTACGCAAATAATACGTTTTTTTCCCAAATTTGGGTATCCGACCTCTAAAAGGACAAGTCATGGCACTGGATAAAGTTTTCATTGAGCAGCTAGAAGTAATTACAACGATCGGTGTTTACGATTGGGAACAAGAGATCAAACAGAAACTGGTTCTTGATATTGAAATGGCTCATGACAACCGCCCAGCAGGCCAGAGTGATGATGTGGTTGATGCTTTGGATTATTCGAAAGTAAGCACTGCAGTACTCGATCACATTACGAATGGCCGTTTTCTACTCGTAGAACGTGTTGCTGAAGAAGTCGCAGAGCTAATTATGACTCAGTTCTCTGTTCCTTGGGTTAAAATTCACCTAGCGAAGCCTGGTGCGGTTCCTCAAGCAAAAGCGGTGGGTGTGATCATCGAACGAGGTCAAGCATGACCATCGCCTATGTTGGTGTTGGCACGAACATAGACCGCGACAAGCATGCAAGGGTGGCATGGACAGAGCTTCAATCGTTAGGGACTAACCTTAAATGCTCTAAAATCTATCACTGTGAGCCTGTCGGTTTTGATAGCCATCCATTTTATAACTTTGTGATAGAGCTCGACACGCCACTTTCATTGACTGAATTTTCACAAGAACTTCGTAAAATTGAGTACAAATGGGGGCGTGCGCAAGATGCACACAAGCTTCAGGATCGAAATTTGGATCTTGATATTGTGCTGTTTGGCGATGAGATATCTGAGTCTGCTCCAGAGTTACCACGCAGTGATATCTATAAATATCCTTTTGTAACACAACCACTTTATGATCTTTGTCCTGCGAGAGTGATCCCGCAAGACGGAAGAACCGTCAGTGAAATATGGCAGAAGATGCAGCAACTAGACTCGCTCTCTGTCGTAGATATAAAACTATAATTTTAAAGGTAAGTAATGAGTTATTTTGAAGCGTTTATATTGGCGTTGGTGCAAGGCTTTACTGAGTTTTTACCTATTTCCAGTTCGGCACACTTGATCCTTCCATCAGCGGTTTTAGGCTGGGAAGATCAGGGTTTGGCTTTTGATGTCGCGGTCCATGTCGGTACTTTGGCCGCAGTCGTGATCTATTTCCGTAAAGAAGTGATTTCGTTGTTGAGCGCATTCTTCGGCTCAGTGTTTAAGGGCGACCGCAGCAAAGAAGCGAAATTGGCGTGGATGATTATCCTTGCGACGATTCCGGCATGTATCTTTGGCCTGCTGATGAAGGACATTGTTGAACTTTACCTGCGCAGTGCATGGGTAATTGCGACAACGACCATCGTCTTTGGTTTGTTGTTGTGGTGGGTGGATAAGAACTCAAGCCTACGTGATGATGAGTACCAAGCGGGCTGGAAAAAAGCGTTGTTTATTGGTCTTGCTCAAGCTATGGCAATTATTCCTGGTACTTCTCGCTCAGGTGCTACGATTACAGCAGCACTTTACCTTGGCTTTACTCGTGAAGCGGCAGCTCGATTCTCTTTCCTAATGTCTATCCCAATCATCACTTTAGCTGGTGGTTACTTAGGCCTTAAGCTTGTGACCAGTGGCGATCCAATCCACGTTGGTACACTGCTAACCGGCGTTGCGGTGTCTTTCATCAGTGCTTACATCTGTATTCATTTCTTCTTGAAGCTTATCTCTCGTATGGGCATGACGCCGTTTGTTATCTACCGCCTAATTCTAGGTTGTGGTCTGTTTGCTTTCTTAATGATGCAATAACAGACGCTGATAACAGCCTCGTCGTAAAATTGAAAAAGCCCGCTTAACTGCGGGCTTTTTAATGCGTGCTTACTAACAGATTGAAGATTAACTATCAGTGAGTTCTGATAACGCGCTTTCAATAGCCACCGCTCTGCGCTTCTCTTGCTCTTCTCGAATATCTTTACCTTTAAAGCCATCAGCAATGATCACTTTTACTTCAACTTGAAGTGCTGCCTGATAGGCTGCTTCAAAACGAGCCTTTTGAGGGTAAGGCTGATCTTCTAACCCTTTGCGACCAGCGTGGTCAGCTTGGCAGCATAGCAAGATGTCGTTAAGGCGATCTGGTTTGCGCCAAACATCGAACTTGTTGAGAACTTTAAGGAAAGTTGTCGGCTTGAGCTCGCCTGCACGATGAATGTTTGAGTGTTGCTCACACACTAATAGTGCGAGGTCTCTGAATTCATTAGGCACTCTCACTCGCTCACACAGTTTCTTGATGATCTTAACACCTGTGTGGCAGTGCATTTTATGGCTTGGCCATTCAGCTTGTGGTGTCACGCCTTTACCTAAGTCATGCACTTGAGCGGCAAAGCGTACGGGCAGCGATGGGCTTAATAGCGCTGCTTGCTGAGCCACCATCATAGTATGGATACCTGTGTCGATTTCAGGGTGCCATTTCTCGGGTTGAGGGACACCAAACAGAGCGTCAATCTCTGGCAAAACAACCGCTAGTGCTCCGCACTCTCTCAATACGGAAAGAAAGACTTCTGGGTGTGGTGTGCTGAGTGATTTGTGCCACTCTTGCCATACTCGTTCTGCAGTAAGATGGGCGAGTTCACCAGATTCAACGATCTCACTCATCATCAACATAGTTTCAGGGGCGACGCTAAAACCGAGATGGTGAAGTTTGGCAGCGAAGCGCGCCACTCGCAGCACTCGAAGTGGATCTTCGACAAAGGCATCGGATACGTGTCGAAGAATACGATCGGAGAGATCTTGCTGGCCGTGGTAAGGATCGTGAAGGTTGCCTGCATCATCTTGAGCGATGGCGTTGATCGTTAGATCGCGGCGCATGAGGTCTTCTTCCAGGCTAACATCTGGCGCGAAGTAACATTCGAAGCCTGTGTAACCAGAGCCTGATTTTCTCTCAGTGCGAGCCAGTGCGTGTTCTTCCTTGGTTTTTGGGTGCAAGAATACTGGGAAGTCTTTACCCACTGCAGTGAAGCCAAGGCTTTCCATCTCTTGAGGGGTACTGCCGACCACCACCCAATCTTTATCATAACTATCAATATTGAGTAGTTTATCGCGCACCGCTCCACCGACTAGATAGCGCTGTAGCCCATTCTCTTTTGGTAGGCTATCGTATATTTGCAACTTATCACCTCGAAATGTTTTATCACTGCTGGACTTTACGGCAAGCAATGGTACTTTCCATTAATCGTAATTATAGGGCAGCACATGTATAAGGAATATTTTGGCTTCGTTGAGATGCCATTTTCGATTGTACCAAATTCTCGCTACTTGTTTTTGAGTCAGCGCCACCAAGAGGCGATGCAGAACCTACAAGCCGGTTTAGGTGAGGGTGGGGGCTTTGCAATGCTTACTGGTGAGGTGGGAACCGGTAAAACAACGGTCGCTAAGGCGATGTTGTCCTCTCTTGATAGCCACACTCAAGCTGGCCTTATACTCAACCCTACGTTTTCCAACACTGATTTGCTTGAAGCTATCTGTGATGAGTTCGAGATCGACTATCCACAGCAGGCATCACTCAAGCAGCTGAGTCAGGCGATTCACTATTTCTTACTGGATAGCCATGCGGAAGGTATTCAAACCTTATTGGTGATAGATGAAGCTCAACACTTAGCTGCCGATGTGTTGGAACAGCTACGCCTCTTGACGAATTTGGAAACCGACAGTCGCAAGTTATTAAAAGTATTACTGGTTGGCCAACCTGAATTACAACAGCATTTGCAGACCACGCAACTGCGTCAATTAGCTCAGCGTATTACAGGGCGTTACCATTTGTTGCCTCTCAATATTCAAGAGACCGGCAAGTACATCGCGTTTCGTCTAGAGACAGCGGGTGGCGAGCAGATGCTGTTTTCGAATCGTTCCGTTAAGCTGATCGCCCAATATACACATGGTATTCCACGGTTGATTAACTTGGTGTGTGATAAGGCGCTTCAGCTAGCTTTTCATGATGGAGAGCAAACACCGAGCAATGACACGGTCAACAGAGCGTGCCAGCAGATCATGGCGTTTCAAGCTGAGGTTTACCATGTCGAAAAACCTCGTGCAGCGAGCACGCTACCAAAGTTAGTTCAATATGCGAGTGCTGCTACCTTGAGTGTCGCACTTGCGATGGCGACCTTTCACTTTGCGCCAGGCTACATTGACTCATGGCTAACAACCCAACCTTCGAATGAAGCCCAAACATTAAGCTCAGTAAGGATGCAGCGGTCGTTAGTCGCAGATACGCCTAAGCTGGTTGTTGAGTCTGAGATAGACAAGTTCGCACTGCCAACACATATTCAGCAACACTTGATGCAAGGGACTAACCGTTCGCTGGCGATCAAGGACTTATATACGCTTTGGGGCTACCAATCCTCTCTGCGTGACGGTTTATGCTTAAGTGAGCCACAAAGCGTGTTCGTATGTGAACAACAACAAGCAAGTCTAGATGACCTTCTAGGGTTAGGCGTCCCTGTGGTATTGAACTTAAATGTAGAGCAAGAGCCTGTGTTTGCTGTGCTTTATGGCGCATCACAAGACGCTGTCGAGTTACTGGTGAACGAAAAACTGTTAGTCATGCCGAAGCAATCTTTAGAGAAGGTCTGGCATGGTGATTATGTCGCGATTTGGAAACAGCCATTGCGAGAAACGTTAAAAGAGGGATATCAGGGTGAAGCTGTCGCTTTGCTTGATTTGTTGCTTTCTGAGGTTCTTGGAGAGGTTGTGTCCGGTAGTGATGTATTTGATTACGAATTAAAAATGAAAGTCGAAGCGTTTCAAACATGGCAGGGCATGTCGGTCGACGGTATTGCTGGTCAACGAACTTTAGCGAGGCTACAAAGACTAGCTCAGCTAGATTCTCCGAAGTTAATGTCATTAAGCGGAGGAGCGAGCTAATGTCACGCATTATGCATGAGTTGAATCAGTCCTCAGACAAATCTAGCTTCAAGGGTTACCAAAACCATCAAGTGCCGAGTTCTGCAAAGGGTATCAGCAACAAACGCGGTTCGTCGTTGGCTATGGGGTTGCTTGTTTTACTTGTGCCTTCTCTGTTGGTAGGTGGTGCCTTGGTGTATCAATCTTACCATCAACAGCAAACGGCTAACCAAGCTGCTATTAGATCGAATTCAGAATCAGAAACCCAGCCTGTTCAAGCCAAGGATATCGAAACGGCTGGTTTGAATGTCGAAGAAGAAGTCGAAGATGAGCCTCTGTTTGTGGTGCGTCCAGCGCCGACAAGCAAGACGTTAAAATCGTTACCTCGCCAAGAGGTTTATGCTCAAGTTAACTCTGATAGCACTCAACTGTCTGCTGGGGTAATTGTGCCGGTAACCAAAGCAGAGAGCACTGCGCGAACAGTGGATGATTCAGAGCTGTCATTAGCTGAGCCTGAAGTTGGACCTGGTGTGAACGACGAAAGCAATTATCAGCAATCAGATAGCGACCTGCTACAAGGCTTGGATTTGACCGAGTTACCGCCTGATTTGGCATTGAAGCTAGAAGCGATTATGGATGAGCAGCCAAGTGCACCTGAGCCGATGGACTCGCGACCAGCAGGCCAGATGGAACCTCAAGTGATTGAGCTCGAAAATCACGTTAACAGTTTGTCTGGCGTATTACCTAAGCTTGACTTACAAACCCATATGTACTCAAGTAGTGAGAACAAGCGTTGGGTCAAAGTGAATGGGCAAGAGATGTCACAGGGCGATTGGATCGGTAATGATGTTCAACTGCTAGAGATCAAGCCGCAATCTGTGGTTGTTGAGTTTAATCAGCAGAAGATTGAGATTCCTGCTTTGTATGAGTGGAAGGGCTAACCTAAAGCTGCTACAAGCGCTTTGATAACATGTTGAGATAAATAAAAAGGAGCACTTAGGTGCTCCTTTTTGGTATCCGATATTGAATTTACTTTGCGTAATGCAAAACAGTCAAACGATCAGCTTACGCCCAGCCGTTTGGTGATTTCTTACGACGAGGGATGATGTGTGGTAGAACAAGGCCAAGAAGTAGACCAATACCAGCAACACCACCACCGTACATGAAGTACTTCAATAGTAGGTCATCTTTCTGCGTGTCTAGCTTAGCGCGTAGTTCACGGTTTTCTGTTTGAGAGCTTGTTAGCTGTTGGCTAATCTCGCTGTAGTTCTGTTCTAGTTCAGCAATCTGCTTATTACGAGAATCTAGAGAACTTGCTAGGCCTGCTTTTTCACTGTCAGCCGTTTGACGTGCGTTAGCCAGCTTGGTTTTCACTTCTGTCAGTTCTTTTTCAAGCTTAGGCATACGCAGAGCCATACTCTCTTTAGTACTTACAAACTTGCTTTCAACCCAACCTTTACGGCCACGGTTGTCTTGGATTTGTGTGTAACCCGTGCTCTTGTTTGCTTGCAGGTAGGTAATCTTCTCACCAGCGTCAACACTGCCGATAATACGGAAGGTGTTGTTTGGGCCAGAATGCATATAAGTAAATAGTTTGTCAGCAATATAACGGTCTTGTGCAAAGGCAGCTGGAGCCGCAAGCATTGCGAACAAAACTAAGCTAATCAGTTTTTTCACAGTAAATCCCTTAACGATTCTAATTGGGTAGGCGGATGAGTCAGCCTCAATTAGCAAATAATATTTAGTTTCTTTATGCGGTGCAACAAAGAAGGGAGGCAAAGCCTCCCTTTCTGTGCGTTTGAGTCAATAATGACATGGCATTTACATATCGTTACTGAAGCTCACATAATTCTGACGCTAGCATCGACTAACGCAGTGGCAATTACATGCTAAACATAGCCTGAATACCGTAGAAGAACACAACAGCAAGTAGAGCACCTGCTGGCAGTGTCACAATCCACGAAGCCACGATATTACGTACAACGCCTAAGTTCAGTGCTGCGATACCACGAGCAAAACCAACACCCAATACCGCACCAACCAGTGTTTGTGTAGTTGAGATTGGAAGACCAGTACCTGACGCTAGAACAACCGTACATGCTGTAGCAAGTTGTGCTGCAAAGCCACGGCTCGGTGTTAGTTCTGTAATACCAGTACCTACGGTTGCCATTACTTTATGACCAAGAGTCGCAAGACCAACCACGATACCAAAACCACCTAGAGGAAGAATCCACCATGCGATAGTGCTCTTACCTGTGATTTCGCCCATGTGCTCAACCGTTGATACAACAGCAGACAGTGGACCAATCGCGTTTGCAACGTCGTTTGAACCGTGTGCGAATGCCATAGCACAAGCTGTGATAACCATTAGTACAGAGAAGATACCTTCAACACCAGCAAAGCCGTGGTCTTCTTCGCGGTTAGCGAATTTCTTCTGGATGTATAAGTAACCACCAATCATTACAATTGCTGATACTGCTGCAGCCCAAACCCATGCTTCAGTGTTGCTTAGGTGAAGACCAACGTGCTTAAGACCTTTCTTGATTGTTACCAGTGCAATTACCATCGTTGTGATGAACATGTATACCGGTACAAAGCGCTTCGCGTTGAATAGCGGGTTCTCTGTATCAAAAATCAGTCGCTGAGCACTTACGAATATCACGTAGGCGAAGAAACCAGAGATGACAGGAGTAATAATCCAACTGCCCACAATGCCTTGAACGCTGTTCCAGTCTACCGCTTCAGTACCTACAGACACACAAGCGAAACCGATGATTGCACCGATGATTGAGTGAGTAGTAGAAACAGGCCAGCCCATGTACGAAGCTAGAAGTAGCCATGTACCTGCAGCAAGAAGTGCAGACATCATACCGAATACAAGAACGTCTGGTTGATGTGCGAATAGAGATGTTTCGATAACACCTTTACGGATCGTATCGGTAACTTCGCCACCGGCAAGATATGCACCAGCGAATTCAAAGATCATTGCGATAATGATCGCTTGTTTAACGGTTAGAGCTTTAGAGCCTACTGAGGTGCCCATTGCGTTCGCAACGTCATTTGCACCAATACCAATAGCCATCAAGAAACCGAAAGCTGCTGCAACAATAATCAGGACAGTGCCGTAGTTAGCAAGGATATCCATCGTAATACCTAGTTGTTTGATAACAAGCGGAACAAATTTAGACGCAAAAAACCGCTCAGCGAGAGAAATACTCAACGCATAAGTGGTTTGTTCAAAAAATGCTCTTCGTTATATGGTTAACGTATGATTTAAGATCGAGAAAGCATTACTTCAAGACGAGCGCCTACACGCTGTGCTTGATCTGCAATACCACCAACCCATTCAAGAATTTTGTATAAGAACATGATATCAACTGGATTCAGATCGCCTTCAATCGCCATTAGTTGTTGGCGTAGTTCGATCTGCATCGCGTCCGTGTCATCTTCAATTACATCTAATTGATGAATCATTTCAGCAACGAGTGTTACTTCACGGCCCTTAAAGCCAGTCTCAAGTAATTCGTCTAGTTCATTGATTACGTTTTGTGCTTGGTTCGCTGCATCTAGACAACGTTTAACGTAAGCGATGAAGTTTTCTTGTAGAGGAGCAGGAATGACAAGTTGACGACCATATACACGGCCAGCAATGTCTTTCGCTAGGTTTGCTAGTTTGTCTTGCTGAGTTAATAGCTCCAACATGTCGGTGCGATCAACAGGCATAAACAAACCACGAGGAAGTTTAAGGCGAATTTCACGTTTTAGTACGTCAGCTTCTTTCTCAAGGTGAGAAATCTGAGCTCGAATTTCAGCTGCTTTTTCCCAGTCACCCTTTGAAGAAACTTCAAAGAAATTAACTAGGTGAGAACAACATTCGTTCACGCATACTACGTGACGCTGCAAAGGTTTAATTGGGGACTTTGCAAATAACCCCATAATTGTATTTACTGGCATGGTCATCCAACCTAATAAATAATAACCTTAAAACAACATACACCATATTCATGGTGAAATGTTAAGCGATGGCTACAAAGTCGCGCATGTTAACCTAATCAATCTCTCATTAAAACTGTTTTAGATCATCATAAGGGCGATATTTCTGACTTGCCGACTTTGAAAATTGGCAATATCCTGTCCCTATCTTCACAGAAAGGTATAACTATGGAAACCGAGATAGAACTGAAGTTTTTTGTTTCTCCTGATTTTTCAGAGACTTTACGCAATAAAATTGCTGAAACTAAAGTACTTCAGCACAGTTGTCGTGAGCTAGGTAACATCTACTTTGACACCCCTGACAACTGGCTACGCAAGCACGATACCGGCTTGCGCATTCGACGCTTTGATGACGTATTTGTACAAACGGTAAAGACAGCGGGTCGCGTTGTTGCTGGCCTGCATCAAAGGCCGGAATACAATGCAGAACACGATAGCAATGAGCCAAAACTTGCCTTACATCCAGAAGATATTTGGCCTGAAGGTAAGGACATTGAAACATTGCAAGCTGAGCTTACTCCTCTGTTCTCGACTAACTTCACGCGTGAACAGTGGCTGATTGGCATGCCTGACGGTAGCCAAGTCGAGGTTGCCTTTGACCAAGGTTTCGTTGAATCCGGCGATCTGCAAGAACCGATTTGCGAAGTTGAGCTTGAACTTAAATCCGGCCAAACGGATGCTCTGTTTACACTGTCTCGCCAATTCTGCGAACAAGGTGGTATGCGCTTAGGTAACTTAAGCAAAGCTGCTAAGGGTTACCGACTTGCTCAAGGTTATCAAGGCGATGAAGTAACTCCTTTGACCTTAGTTGATACTGACAAAAGTGACACCGTTGAATCGTGTTTCATTCAATCTTTAGAGCATGCTCTCGCTCATTGGCATTACCACGAGCAAATTTTCACCGAGCGCCAATCGATTGAAGCTCTGCACGAGATCAGCCATTCACTGAGCTTTATCCGCCAGACTTTCACTATATACGGTGGCATCGTACCGAGACGCGCTAGCGCTATTTTACGCCAAGAGCTGAAATGGCTAGAACAAGAGTTGGATTGGCTAAAAAGCTATGACCACTTTGAGGATTTGCTAGAAGATAAAGGCCACGTTCTGCGTAAGCTTGATGCTCGTAAGTTCCTAGTGGCTGAGCTAAAAGAGATGCAAGAGCAATTGCCAGATCGTGAAGAGTTACTGACTCTCTTGAGTTCAGCCCGCTACACCGGTCTTCTGCTTGATTTAAGCCGCTGGATACTTACTCGAGGTTGGCAGCCATTCTTGGACGATAAAGCGCGTGAGCAAATGGAGCGCGGAATAGAGTGGTTCTCTGTGAAGCAGCTTGATCGCACTTGGGCGGAGCTGATGGAAGCCTTTCCACCAGAGCGCGTGATGACAAGCCAAGCCTATATCGACCAGCAGTATCGTTTGATGCGTAACCTGTATTCTGGTGTTGGCTTTGCGAGCTTGTACGATGACGATGAGCGTAATAGCTTCCGTTTGCCTTGGGCGGACATGGTACAAGGTATCGACGATTTGTTGATGCTACGAACCTTACAGCCACTCACTGAGAAGTTAGAAGGTGATGAGAAAGATCAGCTAGAGCGTTGGCTTGCTCGTCAAGAAGTTTCCATTTTGCATGCGATGGAGCAGACTCGCCAAATCAGTGTTGAAGTTGAGCCATACTGGCAAGACTAGTATCTACACTAACATCCATTTTTAAATAGGGCCTTGGCCCTATTTTTTTGTCTGTCGTTCAAGCAACTCGAGCCGCTCTAGTATCTGTTGCTGCTGCTCTAGAATCTTGTCCAGTTTACGCTCTTTGTTTTCCAATTGTTGATTCTGGAGGTCGGTAGGCTCAGTAATCAGCGAGGTAATTAGACCTGAGATCATACCAAATACACCAACCCCACAGATGATCACAATCGATGCGATTAACTGACCAGCGGTGGTTACTGGATAATGGTCGCCATAGCCAACGGTACTGATGGTCACGAAAGCCCACCACAACGCATCATGACCAGTCGTGATATTGGCATTAGGATCTTTGTGTTCCAATAGCAGGATCGTGCCAGCACCGATGGTCAGTAAGATCACCAAAAGCAGAATGATGGAAGCGAAAGTGGTCTCTTTTCTGTTACGAAACAGCTCTCTGAAAATACGTTTACTTGAACGTAGAACCAAGATGACTCGCAGAATTTGAAAAATACGAGCGAAACGGAGTGGCTCGATCATTGGGATACTTGCCAAGAAATCGATCCAGTGTACTTTGAGGTATTCTTTCTTGTTTTGTGATCTGAATAGATCAATCGTGAGCTGAAAAAGAAAAACACTACAGATTATAAAATCGAGGCCGATAAGGACTTGTTTCGATTCTTTATCAATCGGCGCAAACAACAAGCCTGAGATCACAAATAACGCTAAGAAAGAGAGAATCAGTGATAATAAGCTCATCGGCTTAGGTGTGTCTTTGATACTATTTAACATTCATACGAGGCTCAAAATAAATCGCGAACCTGACTCAATCAGCCATCTCGCGGGTATAGAAGCCATCAATATATAAGAGTTAATGGAGAACTGACAATGACTAAACTGTCATTCAAGCCGTGGGAAAGGGTAATCTCTGACGTTCGTCTCGTTCCGAAAATGATCATGCTGATGGTGTTCAGTACCATCTTGATCATTTCTAAGCAGCTATGGGACGCGAGCACGTTTTACGATTCATTGCTCGCTGCAACGAATAATGCACAAGTCGCGCAGCAGCATTATGAGACTTACTTAGTTCAAGTGGCTTGGCAGACAGGCTTAATGATCATTGTGTTTGTGGTTCTTTTATTAGCGGCAGCTCGCGTTATGCTGCGTCAAACTCAATACCTCAGCGATGCCATTAAAACGATGGCAGACAAGAACCTATCAGTGCCGATTCACATGGACTGTAAAGATGAATACGGCGATGTAGCTCGTGAGCTAGAAAAAACACGACTTCAGCTGCATGACATGGTGAAGGCTCAATTGGCTTCTTCTGATGAGCTATTTGCTCTAACAGAAGTGATGACCATCAGCATGTCGGAGACCAAAGAGTCTGCTCAAGAAGAGTTTAACGAGATCGATCAGTTAGCAACGGCAATGAGCGAAATGACTTCGACCGTTCAAACGGTGGCTGAGCATGCGCAAAGCGCTTCTTCATTGACGGAACAGGCATCAGGCCAAGCTCTTACTGGTCAGAAGTTCGTTCAAGGGTCTGTTTCTAAGATGAGTGAACTCTCTTCTGATATCGCAGCATCAGCGGCAGCGGTAAACCAAGTTGAAGAGCGTGTTGATTCAATCGGCAGCGTTGTAGGCACTATCCAAGGTATTTCAGAACAAACCAACTTACTGGCACTAAACGCAGCGATTGAAGCGGCGCGTGCAGGTGAGGCCGGTCGTGGTTTTGCTGTAGTTGCTGATGAGGTTCGTAACCTTGCACAACGTACTCAGCAAGCAACCGTCGAAATTCAAGATATGATCAGCCATCTACAAAGCAGTGCTAACTCTGCGGTAGAGCTAATGGAAAAGAGTGTTGTTGAAGCGGCTGAAGGTGTCGATCTTGTGACTAATGCTGGCTCCGAACTTGATGGCATCGTGAGCCAAGTTAACCAAATCAATGACATGAACTTCCAGATTGCGACGGCTGCAGGCCAGCAGAGCAGCGTTGCGGAAGAGATGAGTGTTAACCTGACCAATGTTCGTGAGCTGGTGGAAGCTTCTGTTGTCGTGGTCGGTGAGCTTCTAGAAACCTCTCAGCTTATGGAAAGCAACGCGCAAGAACTCGACGGTAAGATTAAGCAGTTTAAGGTATAACCTTGTTCTCTAAACCCTATTGATAGAGCCTTTTTTTCTAGAGAGAAAGGTCTAACTTGATAAGTTCACTGATAAAACGCCCACATTGCTGATGTGGGCGTTTTTTATTGGCGTAACTTTGGTATAACTATCTTTAGTTATGAAAACTCGTTATTGAAAAACTGACCCAACAAATTGATTGTTCGCGCGCAGCTTATACAAGGAAGAAACATGCCATTGCCTCCTCAACTCGTCACTCATTCGCAGTCAGCTTTTAAGCAATTATTAGAGCACCAAAGTGAAGCCATTAATGCTTGGCCTGAGCCGCTAATTGAAGACCTTAAACGCGTCTTAGGATTAAGCTGCTTTATTGGTGATTGCTTACAACGTGACACGGTTTTATCGACGACTCTACCGGATATGTTGGAATGTGAGGAGCGTGCTGAAGGGTATCGTGGACGATTGGCTGAGCTGCTTTCTGATTGTACGGACGAAATGAGCGGTCAGCGAGTGCTACGTCAATTCCGCAATCGAGAAATGACCTATATTGCATGGCGTGACTTTATGGGCTCTTGGGAGCTTGAACAGAGCCTAAGTCATCTCTCTATGTTGGCCGAAGCGATGATCTTCGAGACTTATCAATGGCAGTACGACATTTGCTGTAAAGAGTGGGGCACACCTTGTAATGAACAGGGTGAAGCACAGCCGATGCTTATCATTGGCATGGGTAAGCTTGGTGGCGGTGAACTCAACTTTTCTTCTGATATCGATTTGATCTTTACTTATCCTGAGAATGGCGAAACCCAAGGAGCAAGACGCAGTATCGCCAATGCGCAGTTCTTTACCCGCTTAGGGCAGCGTATTATCAAGGCGCTGGATCAACAAACCTTTGATGGGTTCTGTTATCGCGTCGATATGCGTCTGCGTCCTTTTGGCGAGAGTGGACCATTGGTGATGAGTTACGCCGCTCTGGAAGATTACTACCAAGAACAAGGGCGAGACTGGGAACGTTACGCGATGGTTAAGGCGCGCGTAATGGGCAGTGAAATGTACCCAGAGTATCAAGAGTTGCGCAAGATGCTACGTCCGTTTGTCTTCCGTCGCTATATCGATTTCAGTGCAATTCAATCTTTGCGCCGCATGAAATCGATGATCAGCAGTGAAGTGCGTCGTCGTGGCTTATCCAATAACATCAAGCTCGGCTCAGGCGGTATTCGTGAGGTTGAGTTCATTGCACAAGTCTTCCAACTGATTCGTGGTGGCCGTGAGCCTAGCCTACGTGGACGAGGGCTTTTAGAGACGTTAACCGCCATTGACTCTCTGCATCTGCTAGAAGCCGGAGAAGTGACTGATCTGCGCGATGCTTACCTGTTTTTACGTCGCCTAGAAAACCTACTACAAGCGATGGCTGACAAGCAAACTCAGACGTTGCCGGATGGTGAGTTTGAACAACTTCAGCTTGCTGTTGCCATGCAATTCAGTGATTGGGATAGTTTGATTACTGCAACTCGTGCCCATATGGCAAACGTACATAACGTGTTCGAAGAGCTGATCGGGATTGACGAAGAGGACGCTAACCCAATCGCGAGTCACTTCAGTGAGCTGTGGGATATGGCCCATAAGCCGGATGTTATCGAGCATGTATTGGAGCATGATATTGCTATCGCCAATCCGCCAGAAGCAGCGAAAACCATTATTCAATTTAAAGCGGATATCGCTAAGAAAACCCTTGGTCCGCGTGGGCGTGAAGTTCTCAATCGACTGATGCCGAAAGTCTTTCAGGCCCTGTACACAGCTAAAGACGCTGAGTTTGGTTTATCGCGTGTACTGCATTTACTGCATAAAATTGTCACGCGTACCACTTATCTAGAGTTGCTCGATGAGCACCCCGCTGCATTGACTCAACTTGTTCGTTTGTGTACCGCGAGCCCGATGATCTCAGAACAGCTTGGACGTTACCCAATTCTGTTAGACGAACTTATCGACCCTCAGCAGCTCTATAACCCGGTGCCGCTTGAGTCTTACAAGACAGAATTGCGTGATTACCTTGCTCGTATTCCTGAAGACGACATGGAACAGCAGATGGAAGGTCTGCGTCAGTTTAAGCAGACTTGTATCCTAAGGATTGCTGCGGCGGATATAGCGGGTGTGCTGCCGGTGATGAAGGTGAGTGATCACCTGACTTACTTAGCAGAAGCGATTGTTGAAGCCGGTGTTAACCAAGCTTGGTTACAAGTGTCGGCTAAGTTTGGTGAGCCCACTCATGTTAAAGACCGTGAAGGCCGCGGTTTTGCGGTTGTCGGTTATGGCAAAGTCGGCGGCTGGGAGCTTGGTTACAACTCAGACCTCGATATTGTGTTTATGCACGACTGCCCGGTACACATCTATACTGATGGTAAGAAAGAGATCGATGGACGCCAATTTTATCTAAGGTTGGCGCAGCGTATTATTCATATCTTCTCGACCAGAACCGCGTCGGGAATCCTGTATGAAGTCGATACTCGCTTGCGTCCATCGGGTGCTTCGGGTTTGTTGGTTAGTCCAACTGATGCCTTTGATGAGTATCAACACAACGACGCATGGACATGGGAGCATCAAGCGCTGACTCGAGCTCGTATGATCTACGGTGATGAGCAATTGGCTTCCGCATTCAACAAAACACGTCATGAGGTGTTGTGTCTATCACGTGATGAAGCAACTTTGAAAAAAGCAGTGGTAGATATGCGAGAAAAAATGCGTGATCACCTTGGCGGTAAAAAAGCCGAACGATTCATGCTCAAACAGGATGCTGGTGGCATCACTGATGTTGAGTTTTTAGCGCAATACTTAGTGTTACGATACAGCCACGAGAAGCCAAAGCTGACACGTTGGTGTGACAATGTCAGAATCTTTGAGAGTCTGATGTCACAAGGAATCATGGACGAGCAACAAGGCATGGCATTGACCAATGCATACACAACGCTACGCGATGAAATACACCATCGTAACCTACTTAATCTTGATGCTGATGTTGCAATTAATAAGTTCGAAATGGAAAGAGAACATGTGGTTCACGCATGGAAGCAATGGATGGAAGTGTAACTTGTCTTTCGCTTAGCTAGCACAGTGCCTATCGAGATAGGCTTTACTCATTTTTCTATGGTTTAGCCACTGTAATCAGTGTGCTAGACTCTAGCCAGATTCGATTTTTGGAGCTCAACAATGAAACCAATTCTACCTGACTACAGCCAATCAGGTGTTCTTATTGTCGGTGACGTCATGCTTGATCGTTACTGGTATGGTCCAACTGGCCGTATTTCACCAGAAGCCCCTGTGCCCGTGGTAAAAGTAGAAAATAACGAAGAGCGTCCAGGTGGTGCTGCCAACGTAGCAATGAATATTGCCTCGCTTGGCGGTCATGCTCATGTTGTTGGTTTAACTGGTAAAGATGAACCAGCTGAGGTGTTGAAAAACACCTTGGGTGCGCTGAAGGTTAAGTGTGATTTTGTTGAGTTAGAAGACTATCCAACCATCACCAAACTACGAGTGATGAGCCGTGGTCAGCAGTTGATACGTCTTGATTTTGAAGACAAGTTTGAAAACACCAATCCAGAGCTTATTTTGTCTCGCATGGAGCAAGCCCTACCAAATGTACGTTCGGTTATCTTGTCGGATTACGCGAAAGGTGCATTAGAGCATGTACAGAGTTTCATTCAAAAAGCACGCGCAGCCAATGTTCCTGTATTCATCGATCCCAAAGGTGCGGATTTAGAGCGCTACCGTGGTGCGACATTACTGACACCAAACATGGCAGAGTTTGAGCTGGTTGCAGGTAAAGTGAAATCAGAAGAAGATCTTATCGAGAAGGGTATTGCCTTGATCGAGAAGTATGACTTTGAAGCTTTATTGGTGACTCGCAGTGAAAATGGTATGACGTTACTACGTAAAGGTCAGGCACCATTCCACTTGCCAACTCAAGCGAAAGAAGTTTACGACGTGACAGGTGCTGGTGATACGGTTATCTCCGTTCTTGCTGCTTCTGTTGCTGCCGGTAAACCATTGGATGAAGCGTGTGCATTAGCGAACGCGGCAGCTGGTGTTGTGGTTGGTAAGCTAGGTACATCAACCTTGTCGACAATTGAATTAGCGGAAGCGATTCACGGTAGTCAAGATACAGACTACGGTGTGATCTCTGAAGCAGCACTGGTAGAAGCGGTGAAGCGCGCTCGCGCGAAAGGCGAGAAGGTCGTTATGACTAATGGCTGCTTTGATATTCTGCATGCGGGGCATGTTTCTTACATGAACCACGCGGCTGAACTTGGCGACCGTTTGATCGTTGCCGTTAATACCGACGAATCTGTTAAGCGTTTGAAAGGCCCTGGTCGTCCTGTGAACCCAACTGATCGTCGTATGGCGGTATTGGCGGGCTTAGGCGCAGTTGACTGGGTGGTGCCTTTCTCTGAAGACACACCTCAACGTTTGATCTCTGAAGTACTACCAAGCATCTTAGTGAAAGGCGGTGATTACAAGCCTGAAGAGATCGCTGGTGGTGCGGAAGTGATTGCTGCTGGTGGTGAAGTTAAAGTACTTAACTTTGAAGATGGTTGCTCGACTACTGAAATCATTAAAGCGATCAAAGGCGGTCGAGGTTAACGTTTTGCCTTTTAGCTCGAAACTTCTCAGCTAGCTTTAGAACAGATAATAAAAATGCCGCTCATTGAGCGGCATTTTTGTACCTATAGCTTAAGTATAGCAATTAAGAATTACTTACTTGCTACTTTTAGACCTGCGTTTACATCAACGATGTCTTGCTCGCTTAGCGTACCAACTGCTTGACGAAGCTGAAGGACACTTAGGATGTAGTTGTAACGAGCGTCTGAAAGGTTTTTGTTTGCATCGTACAGACGACGAGTTGAATCTAGTACGTCAACGATAGTACGAGTACCCACATCGAAACCTGCTTCTGTTGCTTCTAGAGCTGACTGAGCAGAAACAACAGATTGCTCGTAAGCGCGTAGCGCACCAATTGAAGCGCTGATGTTGTTGTTGAATGCACGTACGTCTTTTACAACGCTTCGGTAAGTCGCTTCTAGATCTTCACTTGCTGCAACGTAGTTGTACTCAGCCTGTTTAGTCAAAGAAGTTGTGTTACCACCCGTGTATAGAGGAACAACTAAGTTCAAACCAATGTTTAGGTTATCTGCATCGTAATCGTTTTGGCTGTTAGAGCTGTCAGTTTGCTCTGAGAGACCATAGCTACCATCTAGCGTTAGGCTTGGCAGGTGACCAGAGCTTGCTAGAGAGATGTTGTCTTTTGCTACGTCTTGAGAGATACGCGCAGCTAGTAGGCTAAGGTTCTTTTGCTCGGCTTGTTCAACAAGAGCGGTTGCCGACTCAGAAGATTTGCTCGCTGAGAAGCGGTCAGTATCTAGGATGCTTAGGTTAGAGTGTTCTTGACCTGTAATCTCACGTAGACCTTCATAGCTGTTAGTCAGATCGTTCTCTGCTAATACTTCATCAGCTAAAACGCCATCGTACTGAGCTTGCGCATCATGTACATCGGTAATAGCAGAAAGACCCACTTCGAAACGTTGCTTAGTTTGCTCAAGCTGACGAGCTACCGCTGCTTTTTCAGCACGAACAAATTCTAGGTTATCTTGAGCACGAAGTACGTCGAAGTAAGCTGTTGCTGTACGCAGAATCAAAGCTTGTTGCTCTGCCGCGTATGCTGAATCTGCTTGACGAGCCGATTTCTCTGCCGTGTCTAGAGTGATCCACGAAGAGCGTTGGTATAGCTCTTGGCTGAAACCGATGCCAACACCCCATTGGTTGTTGTCATTGCTCATATCACTTCGATCACCACGATTGATATCGTAGTTTGCTGTTAGATTAATTTGCGGTAACAAAGAGCTACGGCTTGACGTTACTGCTTCAAAAGCGGCATCGCGCTGCGCTGCTGAACGAAGAAGTTGTGGATCGTTCTGTTTTGCTTGGTCGTAAACTTCAGCTAGCGTATCAGCAAAAGCTGACGAACTCAGGCTGCCAATTGCTGCACTGATAAATAGTGGAAGCAGTTTTTTCATTTTCCTATTCCTGCCTTTTATGGAATTTTCTTTAAAAGAGTTTAACCCAGTTTGGTGGTAATTTACTCGAAACTTTGCACTTTTTTACATTTAACTGTCCACTTGTGCAATATTTATTTTTTAAAACTTAACTTTAATTATAAGTTTTATATAAAAAGTTGAACCTTATCCTTGGTAGTTAACTCGGACAATGAGTAAACTATAAAGATCACTTAGTGAGGTACCAAATGCAACAGTCTGACAATCAACGACATGAGTTTACTCCGCAAGATGTGGAAATAGTCTCAAAAGAGACGCTGTTTCGTGGTTTTTTCAAAATGGTTAAGTACACATTTAAGCACAAGCTGTTTGAGGGAGGCTGGAGCCAACCGATAGAACGTGAAATGTTTGAGCGTGGTCATGCTGCCGCTTTGCTACCTTATGATCCTGTGCGCGATGAAGTGGTGATCGTTGAACAGATCCGCGTTGGTGCTTTAGAGCATGAGAACCCTTGGCAATACGAAATTGTTGCTGGGATCATTGATACCGATGAGTCGCCTCAAGATGTGGCTCGTCGTGAAGCGATGGAAGAAGCCGGAGTCGAAGTCGGAACTGTGTTGCCCATTACTTCATATTACCCTTCATCAGGTGGTTGCTCAGAAAAGCTGGATGTTTTTGTTGGCTGTGTGGATGCCACCACGGCCAAAGGGGTGCACGGATTGGATTACGAAGGTGAGGATATTCGTGTACAAGTGATGAGCCGTGAAGCCGCTTATCAGTTAGTGAAAGACGGTGTGTTTGAAAATGGAGCCACAATCATTGCGCTGCAATGGCTACAATTGAACTACCAAGAATTACAGTCAGAGTGGGTGGCTTAACGTTATGCCAAATATAGCGGTCAAAAAACCGTATCATGTTGATCTTGCTGAATTGATGCGAGTCTATGAGACGAATTATGCCAAACTTAACGCTTTGTTACCGGTTGGGCATGAGGTTGGTGATGTCCGCTGTTACCAAGCCGTTAATATGGTGTATCAATTGACAGTGAATGAGGTCACAAAATACACCACATTAATAGATATATGTCAGAGTGACGCGATGCCAGTGTTTCCTTTGCCAAAAATGTCTGTCAGGCTATATCACGACGCTCGAGTTGCAGAAGTGTGCGCTAGCGGGGATTTTTCGCGAGTCAAAGCGAAATATGACTATCCCAACACTAAGCTTCTGCAAAAGGATGAGAAATTTCAATTGAATAAATTTCTTGGGGAATGGTTAACGTTTTGTTTAAAAACTGGTATCAGCCGAACTCCAATTGCCTTTTAATTGAGCTAATTTAAAAACATTTTTAAAGTCTAAACAGTAACGTATCTGGATTTGTTATTTTGGAATTATCACACACTTCAAAATTTGATGAGAGCAGTATTAAGCTTGTGCAGCTAACGGATACGCATTTGTTTGCGCCGAGCAATGGCAGCTTATTAAGCATCAACACTCAAGATAGCTTTCGTGCTGTAGTCGATGGCATTGTTAGTCAGGGCTTTGACTATCAAGCGATCTTAGCGACTGGTGACATTTCTCAAGATCACAGCGCTGAGTCATACCAGAAATTTGAATCAGGGATTCAACCCTTAGAAAAACCGTGTTACTGGCTACCTGGAAACCATGATTTTAAGCCTAATATGGGCAGTGTTTTACCATCACCACAGATTCAATGTGTCGAACATGTATTGCTGGGCGAGCGTTGGCAAATGATCATGTTGGACTCTCAAGTGGTTGGCGTACCTCACGGGCGTCTGAGCGATCAACAACTCGATCTGCTTGAACAAAAGTTAGCGGAATTTCCTGAACGTAATACCTTGGTTTTGCTTCATCATCATCCGTTGTTGGTGGGCAGTGCTTGGCTCGATCAGCACAACCTTAAAGATGCCGACCAGTTCTGGGACGTCGTCCAACAGCATTCTAACGTGAAAGCTGTGTTGTGTGGCCATGTTCACCAAGACATGAATCGAGAACATCATGGTGTACAAGTCATGGCAACTCCGTCGACTTGCGTTCAGTTCAAGCCAAATTCAGATGACTTCGCCGTAGATACCTTATCTCCGGGGTGGAGAGAGATCGAATTGCATCAAGATGGTACGGTCAGCACTCAAGTTCGTCGCTTGCCTCATGGGCAGTTCTTGCCTGATTTTAAGGCTGCGGGTTATTAATAAAGGTTGCTACCGATGTCTGATTCTATCAATCAAACTATAAAGCCATCACTGCTTCTCTATATCCATGGTTTTAACAGTTCATCACGTTCTCACAAAGCGATGGTGATGGCCGAGTATTGCGCGGAGCATCGCGCGGATATTAAGGTGCTAATACCGCAACTGCCGAGTTTCCCACAACAAGCTGCCCTTTTCCTGCAGCAGCTCGTGGAACAACACAAAGATCAATATCAGATTGCACTGGTCGGCAGCTCATTAGGCGGCTACCTTTCAACTTGGCTCAACAGTCATTATGGCTTTAAGGCAGTTGTGGTTAATCCCGCGGTGAAACCGTATGAACTGCTTGTGGACTATTTAGGTGAGCAAGTAAACCCATACACAGATGAACGATATGTACTGGAAACAAAGCATATTGATGAATTAAAGGCGTTAGATGTGCCAGATGTAGCAAAGCCAAGCGATTTCTGGTTACTTCAACAAACGGAAGATGAAGTTCTGGATTACCGACAAGCGGTTGAGAAGTATCAAGGTGCAACACAAACTGTAGAAGAGGGCGGAGATCATAGCTTTGTTGATTTTGAACGCTACCCACAACAAATCATCACCTTTCTACAGCTATAACCTATTTTATTCACTGAGTAGATATCTCTCTTTTGCTTGTTATTTCATCTATCAATGGTGAAATATCATAGTTTGATGTCTTAGTTTTTGAACTAGCTTGACATCATTACTCAGCTTCCAGACTATATTCCCCAATACTTCGCTCGTTCGCTCTGCTATGACGGTTCATAGTAATGATTCTGCTTTAGTGAAACTGGAGCCAGCGAACTGACGCAAACTTTTTGAGTAAACTCCGTATTATGACTGAACAATATAATGCAAAAGACCTCGAGGTACTTGAAGGTCTCGACCCTGTGCGACACCGCCCAGGTATGTATACCGAGACAGAAAGACCGAACCACCTTGCCCAAGAAGTCATTGATAACTCGGTCGATGAAGCTCTAGCGGGACACGCTAAGAAAATCAAAGTTGTGCTTCATGCAGACCAATCATTAGAAGTTACCGATGATGGCCGTGGTATGCCTGTCGATATCCACCCTGAGAAAGGTATCTCAGGTGTCGAGCTGATCCTAACCAAGCTCCACTCTGGTGGTAAGTTCTCGAACAACAACTACAAGTTTTCTGGTGGTTTGCACGGTGTAGGTATCTCGGTAGTAAACGCCCTGTCTAAGCGTGTTGAGGTTACGGTTCGCCGTGAAGGTCAAGTTCATGAAATCGCTCTAGAGCATGGTAAAGCGGTTACTGAACTGACGGTTACAGGCACTTGTGGTCATCGCAACAGTGGTACATCAGTACACTTCTGGCCTGATCCTAAATACTTCGATAGCTCTAAGTTTTCAACGCTTCGCCTGATCAACAATTTACGTGCGAAAGCGGTACTTTGCCCGGGGTTAGAAATTACCTTCAGCGACAAAGTGAACAACGAAGAACACAAATGGTTCTATGAAGATGGCCTAAAAGACTATCTTGCTGAAGGCGTAAAAGGTTATACCTTATTGCCTGAAGAACCTTATGTTGGCGAATTTGTTGCTGAAACGGAAATGGCTAACTGGGCGATCATTTGGCAGCCAGAAGGCGGCGACATGATCACTGAGAGTTACGTGAACCTGGTACCGACTAAGCAAGGTGGTACGCACGTAAATGGTCTGCGCCAAGGTCTATTGGATGCAATGCGTGAGTTCTGTGAATTCCGTAATTTATTACCACGTGGCGTTAAGCTAACGGGTGATGACATCTTCGACCGCTGTTCATACGTGCTATCGGTGAAGATGCAAGATCCTCAGTTTGCAGGTCAAACAAAAGAGCGTTTATCTTCTCGTCAAACCGCAGCATTTGTTTCTGGTGTCGTAAAAGATGCCTTCAGCCTATGGTTGAATGAAAAACCACAACTGGCAGAACAGCTAGCTGAAGCTTGTATTGCGAATGCGCACCGTCGTATGCGTGCCAGCAAAAAGGTTGTGCGTAAGAAAGTCGCGTCTGGCCCTGCACTACCAGGTAAGCTAACCGACTGCTCGGTACAAGATTTGAATCGCACTGAAATCTTCTTCGTGGAAGGGGACTCGGCGGGTGGTTCTGCTAAGCAAGCTCGCGATCGTGAGTTCCAAGCAGTAATGCCATTGCGCGGTAAAATCCTAAATACATGGGAAGTGTCTGCAGACCAAGTATTGGCGTCTCAAGAAGTTCACGATATCTCAGTGGCTTTGGGTATTGACCCAGACAACGACGATTTATCAGGCCTGCGTTACGGTAAGATCTGTATCCTTGCCGATGCGGACTCGGATGGACTTCATATCGCGACACTACTATGTGCACTATTCACTCGTCACTTCAGCGCACTTGTTGAAGCGGGTCATATCTATGTAGCAATGCCGCCACTGTATCGTATCGACTGTGGTAAAGAGGTGTTCTACGCATTGGATGACGATGAGAAAGATGGCGTACTTGAGCGCTTGTCTAAGAAGAAATCCAAAATCAACGTACAACGATTCAAAGGTCTGGGTGAGATGAACCCACTTCAGCTACGTGAAACCACCATGGATCCAAATACTCGTCGCCTTGTTCAATTAACCATTGACGATAACGAAGCGACACTTGAGATGATGGACATGCTGCTAGGTAAAAAACGCGCTGATGATCGCCGTACATGGCTACAGACTAACGGTGATATGGCCGAGGTATAATGGATGTCTAACGAAATTACATTTGATGGCGTTGAACAATTGCCAATGCGCAAGTTCACCGAAGACGCCTACTTAAACTACTCAATGTACGTAATCATGGATCGTGCATTGCCTTATATCGGTGACGGCCTTAAGCCTGTACAGCGTCGTATTATCTATGCGATGTCTGAGCTTGGTTTATCTGCCTCTTCGAAATATAAAAAATCAGCACGTACCGTTGGTGACGTACTAGGTAAGTATCACCCGCACGGTGACTCTGCTTGTTACGAAGCCATGGTACTGATGGCACAGCCGTTCTCTTACCGCTACCCATTGGTAGATGGTCAAGGTAACTGGGGTGCTCCCGATGACCCGAAATCATTCGCAGCGATGCGTTATACCGAAGCGAAACTGTCTAAGTTTGCTGAGGTATTGCTTGGTGAATTAGGCCAAGGCACAGTTGAGTGGCAACCAAACTTTGATGGCACCATGAAAGAGCCACAAATGTTGCCAGCGCGTCTGCCTCATATCCTACTTAACGGTATTACTGGTATCGCGGTAGGTATGGCGACAGATATCCCACCACATAACGTGCGTGAGATTGCTGATGCGACGATTAAGCTAATCGATAGCCCGAAAGCTGAGCTATCAGACATCATGGAAAGCGTCCAAGGCCCTGACTATCCAACAGAAGCTGAGATTATTTCTCCGAAGTCGGATATCGAAAAGATCTACAAAACGGGTCGTGGCAGCATCAAGATGCGTGCGGTTTGGCACAAAGAAGGCTCTGATATTGTTATCACAGCTCTGCCTCACCAAGTGTCAGGTGCTAAGCTACTTGAGCAAATTGCGAACCAGATGCGTGCTAAGAAGCTGCCAATGGTTGATGATTTGCGCGATGAATCCGATCACGAGAACCCAACACGTATCGTAGTGGTGCCTCGTTCGAATCGTATCGATTGTGATCAACTGATGAGTCACCTATTTGCTTCGACAGATCTTGAGAAGAACTTCCGTGTTAACTTGAACATGATTGGCTTAGACAATCGCCCTCAAGTTAAAGGCCTGGTTCAAATTCTGAAAGAGTGGATTGAGTTCCGTCGCACAACGGTTCGCCGTCGTCTGCAACACCGTTTAGATAAAGTACTAGCTCGTCTACACATCTTGGAAGGTTTGCTGGTTGCTTACCTCAACCTTGATGAAGTGATTGAGATCATCCGAACTGAGGATGACCCTAAAGCGGTTCTGATGGAGCGCTTTGGTATTACGGAAATTCAAGCTGACGCTATCCTTGATACTAAACTTCGTCACCTTGCTAAGCTGGAAGAGATGAAAATCCGCGGCGAGCAAGATGAACTAGAGAAAGAGCGTGAGAAGCTAGAGAAGCTGCTGGGCTCTGAGCGTCGTCTAAACACACTTATCAAGAAAGAAATTCAAGCTGACGCCGATAAATACGGTGACGACCGTCGTTCTCCATTAGTTGAACGTGCCGAAGCAAAAGCGATGACTGAGCGTGATTTGGTACCTAGCGAACCAATTACTGTTGTGCTGTCTGAGAAAGGTTGGATTCGTCATGCGAAAGGGCATGAGGTTGACGCTGAAGGCTTGAACTACAAATCGGGTGATAAATTCCTAGCGAGCGCTAAGGGTAAGAGTAATCAACAAGCGGTGTTCCTTGGCAGTGATGGCCGAAGTTACTCCCTTGAGTCTCATTCATTACCATCTGCGCGAAGTCAAGGTGAGCCGATTACCGGTCGCTTGAACATAAGCGCAGGCACCTCTATTCGCCAAGTGGTGATGGGAGAAGATGAACAGCTATGGTTAGTTGGCTCTGATGCTGGTTACGGCTTTGTTTGTAAGGGTAGCGATCTGCTGTCTAAGAACAAGAGCGGTAAAGCTCTGGTTAACCTGCCGCAATCTTCAGAAGTGATGGCGCCTAGTCCGATTGCTGATTTGGAAAGTAACCAGATTCTAGCGATTACCAACCAAGGCCGCATGTTGTTGTTCCCAATAAAAGATCTACCTCAATTGAGCAAAGGTAAGGGTAACAAGATCATCAACATTCCTTCTGCGAAGGCTAAAGAGCGTGAAGAGTTTGTATCGCACCTGATGGCTATTCCTGAGAATGCAACGCTAACCATCTACGCGGGTAAACGTAAGCTTGGCTTGAAACCAGCTGACCTTGAAAACTTCCGTGGTGAACGTGGTCGTCGTGGCGGTCTACTGCCAAGAGGCCTACAGCGTGTGACTCGCATTGATATCGAAGAGCCAAGTGAACCGTAAAGACATTTGATGCTATCTTCGGATAAAAGAAAACCCAGCCTGTGAGCTGGGTTTTTTGTATTTGTCTGTCAGTTGTTTTGAATCGCTTACTTTTAGCGTTTGCTCTACAGGCGAGTATCTTCAGCAATCGTCACTTTGAGAGTCTTGTTTTCACCTTGGCGCAAGATGCCGACATCGATCACCGTACCTGGGCGTAGATCGGTAACGATATCCATCACGCTCTGGCGACCATTCACCTGATTATTGTTGATGCTGACAATAATATCTTGAGCTTCAAAACCTGCATCCGCAGCCGGGCCATTTGGATCGATACCCAACACCACAATCCCACCGATATTCTTAGTACCCAACATGCGAGAGGTGACTGAGTTGATATCTTGCCCATCGATACCGATATAACCGCGAATCACACGACCATCAGCAATGATCTTCTCCATGATTTTATTAGCCAGCGGGTAAGGGATAGCAAATGAGATTCCGTAGGTTTCCATATCCGTAGCTTGCTGGAAAGAAGCGGTGTTGATGCCAACTAACTCACCTTGTGAGTTAACCAGTGCACCACCAGAGTTACCTTCATTGATCGCCGCATCGGTTTGGATAAAGGCTTGATGCCCATCTGCACTGATCGAAGAGCGACCCGTTGCCGAGATGATGCCAAAGGTGGTCGTTTGGCCTAGGTTATATGGGTTACCGATCGCCAGCACCACATCACCGACATTGGCTTTGTAGCTTGGGTTTAATGGGATTACTGGTAGGTTGTCACCGCTAACCCTCAGTATCGCGATATCGGTGCGCTTGTCTGAGCCGACAAGTTGTGCAGCAGCGACTCGGCCATCTTGAAGTGCCACTACGATTTGGTCAGCTTGAGCAACCACGTGGAAGTTGGTAATGATATAGCCTTTTTCGCTGACAATAACCCCCGAACCCAAACCTTGAGTCAGTAGTTTGTTACGATCACTTTCTGCGTATTTACGGCTGTAAATATTCACCACAGCAGGTGCAGCGCGGCGTACCGCTTGATTAAATGAAATCTGAAGAGAGCCAATATTATCTACTTTGGGATTAGTCACATCTGCGACAATTGCTGGCCTTAAGCTAGGGAAGGCTAGAAGAATCAGCGCCGCTGAAACAAGTCCAAGGGAAATAGAACGAAATAGAAAGGACAGCATGTTTCCCTCTTCAACAAGTAAGGTGTGAAGCCTCCGTAGATGGATGACTGACTTGATTACTAGTGAAGCATAGCATTTTGATTCATCTAAAGAAAAGGGAGACAGAGTAAGTTTAAAGCAAACTTACAAAGTCTCCCTGTGTTTATGTCGGCGAAGTAGCTATCGAATTACGAGGTAGATGGTTCTATCGCCTCGCTGGATATTGAGTGCTAATACGCCGGGTTGTTTTTCAACAATCGCTCTAAATTCAGCGAGGTTCTTAACCGGCTGACGGTTCACTCCGATGATGATGTCATCTTTTAGAAGTTGATAAGCTTCCGCCGGTGAGCCTTGAGCGACGCTGGATACTTTGACGCCTGTTGCAGAGTCATTACCAGTGGTGTTGGTAAGCTCTGCGCCAGTTAGCCCTTCATGAAGCTTCTCGGCTTTGGTTTTATTATTAGTCGATTCTCCAAGCGTTACATCAAACGTCTTATTCTTGCCGTCGCGAACGACACCTAACTCGATCTCTTTACCTGCACCGAGCGTTGCTACTTTCGCTCTCAGCTCACTGAAGGTATCGATGCGTTTACCATTAATAGAGACAATAATGTCACCCGCTTTTAAGCCAGCATCATCGGCTGCACTATCTGGCACGACTTGGCTAACAAAGGCGCCTTTACTGGACTCATAACCTAGAGCTTCTGCCAGTTCTGAGGTGATCTCGCCACCTTGTACACCAAGCATGCCGCGTTTTACTTCACCGAAATCGATAATCTGTTCTGTCAGGTTTTTCATCATGTTGGATGGGATTGCAAAGCCGATACCGACATTACCTCCGCTAGGGCCAAGGATGGCAGTGTTGATACCAATTAGCTCACCGTTGAGGTTGACTAGCGCACCACCTGAGTTACCGCTGTTGATAGCTGCATCGGTTTGAATGAAGTTCTCAAAGTTCTCGAGGTTGAGGCCGCTTCGGCCAAGTGCAGAAACGATGCCAGATGTTACGGTCTGGCCAAGTCCAAACGGGTTACCAATCGCGACAGTGAAATCACCGACTCTCAACTTGTCTGAGTCTGCGAGCTTTATCTGAGTTAGGTTCTTGGCTTTTTCGAGTTTTAAGAGGGCAATATCGGACATCTGGTCACCGCCGATAAGCTCGGCATCGTATTCTCGACCGTCATAAAGTCTTACTTTGATATTGTCAGCACCATCAATTACATGGTAGTTGGTGACGATATGGCCTTTTTGGGCGTCAATGATCACGCCAGAGCCTAACCCGCGAAATGGACGCTCACGAGTTTGTTCCGGGCCAAAAAAGAATTGGAATTGTTCAGGGATTTGCTGACGTTGTACCTGTTTGCCTTCAACGGCAATACTAACCACAGCGGGGGTCACTTGTTCAAGCATAGGTGCAAGGCTTGGTAATTGTTCATTACCTACACTTAATGGTAGTGCGGCGGTTGCTTGAATCGGGGTGATGATTGAACTTAAGCTTAAGGTCAGTACTGATAAAGCAAGCAAAGGTTTTTTCATCATAAACTCCTCTCTAGTTAAGGTCTTACCCCTCTCATTACGTGTGATACGTATGAGAAGTTTCAAATGACCTGAGTGAAAGTTATGACTCAAAAACCTTTGTAAAGTTCACCTAAGTGTTAAATGTTTATGATGCTTTTGCTGTGACTACATCTGGAGCATCAATGATTTCTTTCTTGTGTTCAGTAAACAAACCGGTTGCACCATTGGCGTAATCTTTAGGTTGCTCTTCCAGTGCTGCTTCTTTGGTTGACGATTTTTCTTGTGGCTTTTCTGAATGGGCAGCCGCTGTCTTCACAAATGGGTTGTCTTGCTCTGGCAAATTAGGGATTAGCTCTGAGCTGGTTTTTTCCATGTGTTGGTACAGTTTTGTGTAGTCCTTACCTAAGGTGTCCAACATCTCTGCTGATTTCGCAAAGTGATCAGCCAGCTCTTGTCGCTGCTGCTCAAGGGCAAACTTTGCGCTATCCAATTCTTTCTGTACGTTCTTTTGCTTCTTGTATTCAGGCGTCATAAGACGAGAAATAGCGACCCCTAAAATAACTCCGACTAGTAAACCGGCAATGGCATACATCCAAGGCATAACAGCTCCTTATTATTGTTTTTTAACATGTTTGTTACTGCTTAGTTACACGTGCTACGGCTCCATGGTACTATGAGAAAGCCGCAGTATAAAGAGAAATGCATGTGCGCTACTTAGCAGTTTAATGCTGCATTATTCACCGCTTAATGTCACGTCTCTTACTGTTTGAACTTAATTTTATTCGCTGTCTGATATCGCTTTCATTGTGGAAATGTCGTCATGAATCCCGTCCAAAAATACGAACAAGATATAAAAGAGCATGGATTTCAAAGAGATCCAGCGCAAGAGCAAGCCGTAAAATCTTTAGATGAACTCTTTCATCAGTTCCAAGATTACGTAAATACTCCCATTCCTCAATTGACTCGATTCCAGAAATTGCTCGGTAAGAAGCCAGAGCTACCGACACCACCGAAAGGTCTCTACTTTTGGGGTGGCGTAGGGCGCGGTAAAACTTACCTTATGGATACGTTCTACGATGCCTTACCGACCACTAAAAAAATGCGAGTTCACTTTCACCGCTTTATGTATCGAGTACATGATGAATTAAAGGCGTTGGGCAATGTCAGCGATCCACTGCCTTTGGTTGCTGATAAATTGAAGCAAGAGGCCGATATTATCTGTTTCGATGAGTTTTTCGTTTCCGATATCACCGATGCGATGATCTTAGGTACCTTATTCCAAGAGTTGTTCGCACGAAAGGTTATCTTGGTTGCAACCTCGAACATTCCGCCTGCTGACCTGTATCGTAATGGTCTGCAGCGTGCGCGTTTCTTGCCCGCGATTAAGCTGATTCAAGACAACTGCCATATTCTTAATGTGGACAGCGGCATTGATTATCGTCTACGTACCCTAGAGCAGGCTGAGATATACCACTATCCACTCGATAGCCAAGCGAACATCAATCTTGAGAAGTACTACAACCAACTGGTTGGTGAAGATAAAGAGAGACTCAAGCAAATTGAAGTGAATCATCGTCAGTTAGACGTTATTGAAGCAAGCGATGGTGTGTTGCATGGTACTTTTGCTCAGCTTTGTCAGTCGGCTCGAAGCCAGAATGATTATATTGAACTGTCGCGCGTTTACCACACGGTTCTCTTGGCTGATGTACTACAAATGGGCGCGACTTCCGATGACGCAGCAAGACGTTTTATCGCACTAGTGGACGAGTTCTATGAGCGCAATGTAAAGCTGATTATTTCTGCGGAAGTAGAGCTTGAAAATTTATATACCCACGGCCAGCTAGAGTTCGAATTTAAACGTTGTCAGTCGCGTTTAATTGAAATGCAGAGTCATGAATATTTAGCAAAAGAGCACTTGAGTTAGCTAGGATTATCTCGATTGAGAAGTAGAAATAAAAAAATCGTGATTTTGTTCAAAAAGAGGTGATTTTTTCTTCGCTCTTCTCTATAATCCTGCGACCTACCGTTACTGCGGGCCTCTAACGATGAGTTAAATCACGTTATGCCAAGAGTTTTCCAACACTCGAAGGGGTGATGAATGGTGACTCTTAGACAGTGGGAATACGCGAGTATTCCTTAAGTGTAAATTTTTTAAATAGGTAATTATTAGCATGAAAACTTTCGTTGCTAAACCAGAAACTGTAAAACGCGACTGGTATGTTGTAGACGCTGAAGGTAAAACTCTTGGTCGTCTAGCAAGTGAAATCGCTTCTCGCCTTCGTGGTAAGCACAAAGCAGAATACACTCCTCACGTAGACACTGGTGATTACATCATCGTTGTTAACGCTGAGAAAGTTGCTGTAACTGGTAACAAAGCTAAGGGTAAGGTTTACTACCGTCACTCTGAGTTCCCAGGTGGTCTTAAGTCTATCACTTTCGAAAAGCTGATCGACAAGAAACCAGAAATGGTTCTAGAACTAGCTGTTAAAGGTATGCTTCCACGTGGTCCTCTAGGCCGCGCTATGTACCGTAAGCTAAAAGTATACGCTGGTGCTGAGCACAACCATGTTGCTCAACAACCACAAGTACTAGACATCTAATTGGGGATTATGAAAATGGCAGAGAATCAATACTACGGCACTGGTCGTCGCAAAAGCTCAGCAGCTCGTGTTTTCATCAAACCAGGTTCTGGTGAGATCGTAATCAACAAGCGTAGCCTTGATGTTTACTTCGGTCGTCCAACTTCTCGTATGGTTGTTAAGCAACCTCTTGAGCTAGTTGAACTAACTGAGAAACTTGACCTTTACATCACTGTTTCTGGTGGTGGTATTTCTGGTCAAGCTGGCGCAATCCGCCACGGTATCACTCGCGCTCTTATGGAGTACGATGAAACTCTACGTCCTGCTCTACGTGCAGCTGGCTACGTTACTCGTGACGCTCGTTGCGTTGAACGTAAGAAAGTTGGTCTACGTAAAGCACGTCGTAAACCTCAATTCTCTAAGCGTTAATTTTTCTTTACGAAAAAGTACACGCTCCCAGTTTTATTACTGGAATTGTGGTTCAAAGCTCGGCTATATGCCGGGCTTTTTGTTTTTCTCCCCCCTGCTAAATGCTTTTCCCCTCTCGTTTTATTTCCAAATTCTTGTATTTTGAAAGCTTTTGTAACTCAATGTGCGCTTTGCCTCATGATTGTTACAAAAAGGTAGCTTTATCTTGTCAAAAAGTAGGGTTTTATTTATCATTTGCCGTCAATAAATAGAACTAAATACATATTTTGTTAGCCATGCTCTTTAATCGGAATAATTTCAATCCACAAGGAGCAAATGGGAGAATGTTTGGATGAGCAACGCGCCTTTAAATAACGGTCGCAGGCGTTTCTTAACCGCAACAACAGCCGTTGTTGGTGGTTTGGGAGCTGCTGCTGTAGCCGTGCCTTTTATTAAATCATGGAATCCGAGTGCCAAGGCGAAAGCTGCGGGTGCACCGGTTGAAGTGGAAGTCAGCAAGTTAGAACCGGGACAAATGGTTCGTGTCGAGTGGCAAGGTAAACCTGTATGGGTTGTACGTCGTGCTGAGTCGGTACTAGAAAACCTAAAATCTATCGGTGGTCAACTTCGTGATCCTCAATCTGAAGCTGAACAACAGCCAGAATACGCACAGAACGAATTCCGTTCAATTAAGCCGGAATTCTTCGTTGCTGTTGGTTTCTGTACGCACTTAGGTTGTTCTCCGACTTACCTACCTGATTCTTTCGCAGAACAAGTACAAGGTGTTAAGTCTGGTTTCTTCTGTCCGTGTCATGGTTCGAAATTTGATATGGCTGGTCGAGTATTCCAAGGCGTACCTGCACCATTGAACCTTGTTGTGCCAAAGCATATGTATTTAAGCGACACCAAGATCCTGATCGGTATTGACGAGGGAGATGCATAATGCAAGGACTACTAGACTGGGTTGAAAAACGTATACCCGCGATGAATGCTTACAAAAAGCACTTATCTGAATACCCAATGCCTAAGAACTTTAACTTTTGGTACCTTTTCGGTTCTTTGGCAATGTTGGTATTGGTTAACCAAATCCTTACGGGTATTTGGCTAACAATGAACTACGTACCGTCTGGTGAGGGTGCGTTTGCTTCTGTTGAATACATCATGCGTGATGTGGAATACGGTTGGCTACTACGTTACATGCACTCGACAGGTGCTTCGGCATTCTTCGTTGTTATCTACCTGCACATGTTCCGTGGTCTAATCTACGGTTCTTACCAAAAACCTCGTGAGCTACTTTGGATCTTCGGTATGTTGATCTTCTTGGTGCTTATGGCCGAGGCTTTCATGGGTTACCTACTACCATGGGGTCAAATGTCTTACTGGGGTGCTCAGGTAATCATTTCTCTGTTTGGTGCGATTCCTGTTATCGGTGATGACCTAACGCTTTGGATCCGTGGTGATTACATCATCTCTGGTGCAACGTTGAACCGTTTCTTCGCACTGCACGTTATCGCGCTACCAATCGTACTTCTGCTGCTTATCGTGCTTCACGTACTAGCGCTGCACGAAGTGGGTTCGAACAACCCAGACGGTATCGAGACTAAGCTTCCTAAAGGCACAATGGGCGACGACTACAAAACTCAGTTCCCATTCCATAAAGATTACACGAAGAAATACGACATCATTGACTCTATTCCTTTCCACCCATACGGGACAGTGAAAGATATGGTTGGTGTTGCTGGTTTCCTATTCTTCTTCTGTTATGTGCTGTTCTTTAACCCAGAGATGGGTGGTTTCTTCCTTGAGCCGCCAAACTTTGAAGCTGCGAACCCGCTGAAGACACCTGAGCACATTGCTCCTGTATGGTACTTCACGCCGTTCTACGCAATCCTACGTGCGGTTCCTGATAAGCTGCTAGGTGTTGTAGCAATGGGTGCATCGATTGTTGTGCTATTCCTACTGCCATGGTTCGACCGTTGTAAAGTGCGTTCTTACCGTTACCGTAGCAAACTGCATTTGATTAACATCATCCAATTCACAATAAGCTTTATTGCGCTTGGTGTACTTGGTGCGCTTCCAGCAACACCAACATACACGCTACTAGCTCAAATCTTTAGCTTAGGTTACTTCATGTTCTTCGTTCTGCTGTGGTTCTACAGTAAAAATGAAGCGACGAAACCATTACCAGAAAGGGTGACATTCAAATGAAAAAGTGGATTGTAATTTTATTTGCTATGTTGCCGTCACTGGCGATGGCAGCGGGTGCAAACGTACCATTAGACAAAGCGAACAATGACTTAACGGACAAAGCTTCATTGCAAAATGGCGCTAAGATGTTCATGAACTACTGTTTTGCTTGTCACTCAACGCAATACCAACGCTATGAGCGTGTTGCGAATGACTTAGAGATCCCAGTTGATCTAATGAAGGAAAACCTGATTTTCGACCCTGAAGCGAAAATTGGTGACCTAATGGTTAATGCGATGCCTTCTGAGCAAGCGGCAAGCTGGTTTGGTGCTCCGCCACCGGACCTAACTTTGGTTGCTCGTGTTCGTGGTGCTGACTGGCTATACACGTACCTTCGCACTTTCTACGAAGACCCGTCTCGTCCATTTGGCGTGAACAACATTGTTTTCCCAAGTGTTGGTATGCCGCACGTTCTTGAAGAGCTGCAAGGTATCCCTACACCAATCTACGATACTCACATTGTAGATGGCGAAGAAGTAACAGTGGTTGTTGGTACTGAGACTGATGGCTCTGGTGAACTAAGTGCTGGTGAATACGATGAAGCGGTTCGCGACCTAGTTAACTTCCTAGTTTACTCGGGCGATCCTGTTCAACTTGAGCGTCATGCTCTAGGTTGGTGGGTAATGGCTTTCTTAGTAATCTTCACTATCATTGTGATTCTGCTGAAGAAAGAGTATTGGCGTGATGTGCACTAATTGTGCTATAATACCGTGCTAATTCCCAAATTATGTTAATGTTCAATGGAGGCTTTAGGCCTCCATTGTTTTTATTTAAAGTGTACTGGAGGGCTCCATGGCTGTAGCTGCCAATAAACGTTCTGTAATGACTCTTTTCTCAAGTGCTTCTGATATGTATAGCCATCAGGTGCGCATCGTTCTTGCTGAAAAAGGCGTAAGTGTTGAAGTTGAGTTGGTTGATGAAAAAAATCTTCCAGCAGAGCTTGTTGAACTGAACCCGTACAAATCAGTACCAACTCTTGTTGATCGTGAGCTTGCTCTTTACGACTCTAAGATCATCATGGAATACCTAGATGAGCGTTTTCCTCATCCACCATTGATGCCTGTATACCCGGTTGCTCGTGGTAATAGCCGTCTAATGATGTACCGTATTGAGCGCAACTGGTACTCAGTTGCAGAGAAGATCGTTAAAGGCAATGCTGAAGAATCTGAAGCAGCACGTACTAAACTACGTAACGATCTACTGACTCTAGCTCCTATCTTCGCAGAGTACGAGTACTTCATGAGCGAAGAATTCAGCCTAATCGATTGCTACCTTGCTCCGCTACTATGGCGTTTACCTGAGCTTGGTATCGAGCTAATTGGCCCTGGTTCTAAAGAGCTTAAAGTTTACATGAACCGCGTATTTGAACGTGATTCATTCCTAGCTTCTTTAACGGAAGCTGAGCGCGAGATGCGACTAGTTCGCTAAGCGTTATGGATATCTCAAATATGACACCACGCCGACCATACATGCTTCGTGCATTCTATGATTGGCTGGTTGATAACGAATTGACTCCACACCTTGTAGTTGAAGCAACACTGCCAGGCGTGCGAGTTCCAGAAGAGTTTGTTCAAGATGGTCAGATCATTCTGAACATCGCACCTCGTGCAGTTGGACAGCTTGAGCTGGGTAACGAAGCTGTGACGTTTAGCGCTCGTTTTAGTGGTCGTCCTCACTCTGTGATCGTTCCACTTTATGCTGTACAAGCGATTTACGCTCGTGAGAATGGTGCTGGTACCATGTTTGAACCTGAAGAGGCTTACATGGAGTCGTTCGAAGAAGGGATTGAAGAAAGTCCTTTCGAAGAGCCAGAAAAAGGCCCATCTTTGAGTGTTGCAACGGTTGAACCAGAAGCTGAAGAGCCAGACTCAGATCCTGAGCCACCTCGCCCGGCGAAAGGTCGTCCAAGCCTTCGTGTTATCAAATAACGTTATTTATAAGTAACGACTCAATAAAAAGCAGCGACTCATCGCTGCTTTTTTCTTTTCTGTTACCTGCTGATTTCTTTGCAGTTTTAGCTTAATCGCTAGTTAACGGCTGTCTCTTCTTCACCATATTCAAATGCTCGGATTACCTGCTTCACACCGGAAATGTTGCGTGCAACTTCCGTCGCGATATCTGCGTGTTCACGAGATACTAAGCCCAGTAAGAATACTTCTGAATCTTCAGTGATGACTTTCACCTTGATGCCGTTCAGCTCAGAATTAGCCAGCAGAGCCGATTTCACTTTCGTGGTAATCCAGCTGTCTTTACTGATAGCGCTAACAGAGAGAGGTTCTTTCACGCGAATCTGATTGTGAATCGTGTCGACGCCAGGTACATCTTTCGCTTGGCTCTCAAAAGAGCGGCGTTCAGCATCTGTTGTTGCTTGGCCCATTAATACCACCGAGCCGCGGTAAGAGCTTGCTGTGACACGAACGCTACCACGGTATGGCTGTTTATTAGTGATGGCTGCGACTTCAAATTCGATATTGTTGTCGTTCCAAATCTCTTTAGTGGTTCGCGTGTCAGTGACAATGTTTGCAGTGGTTGCTGCACCAGCAATGAAAATGCCAGCACAACCAGACAAAGATAGTGTAAGTAGCGAAACACTAATCAGCTTCAATAGCGTCTTAGAGGTAAATGATTTCATTGTGATGCTCCGTATATCACTCTTCGTGAGCAGGGAAGAGTACTTGATCGATTAGGTCACATAGGCAGTGTAGTGTCACCATGTGCACTTCATGAATGCGTGCTGTGCGGTGTGACGGGATACGAATTTCTACATCGTGCTCACCAAGCAAACCTGCCATTTCACCACCATCTTTACCGGTAAAGGCGATGATAGTCATGTCACGAGTTACCGCTGCTTCCATCGCTTTAATGATGTTCTTGCTGTTACCGCTAGTCGAGATAGCCAGTAAAATATCACCCGTTTGACCAAACGCACGCACCTGTTTAGAGAAGATCTCTTCGTAGTGGTAGTCGTTTGCAACCGCAGTAAGCGTGGTGTTATCAGCGGTAAGGGCCATTGCTGGTAGGCTAGGGCGCTCGGTTTCAAAACGGTTAAGTAGGCATGATACAAATTGCTGAGCGTTTGATGCGGATCCACCATTACCACAACATAGGATTTTGTTTCCGTTGAGCAAGGTAGCAACCATAGCTTGAGCGGCGTGCGTGATTGCATCTGGTAGTGCTTCTGCAGCCGCAATTTGGATTTGAATACTTTCTGTAAAACTTTCTTTAATGCTGTCTAGCATGTTTATCCTTGGGTAATCGCGTTTTGAATCCAGTTGATATGATCATCTGGCCCTTCAATGGCAATGATATCAAACCTGAAATCTGTGGAATGTACCGACAAGCCTTGCTGCATCAGCCACACTTGGGCTGTTTTGAGTAGCCTTTGTGACTTCTTCGCTGTCACCATCTCAGCGGCATGTCCGTAGCGAGTTTGCTTACGGTATTTTACCTCGGCAAACACAATCGTATTGTTATGGCGCATTATAAGATCAATCTCGCCACATTTTGCTATGAAGTTTTGTTGAATTAACGATAAACCGTGGCGAGTCAAATAGGCCTTTGCCACGGCCTCGTATTGATCACCCACTTGTTTATGGGTGACCGTTGCTTTGGACAAGAACGTTCGGCTAAAAAGCCCCATGCTCTGCCCAGCTGATTTCACGTTGTACAACACAGTTGTTGTCGATGGTTAACACGCCAGTTTCACCCGGAATACTGTAACCCTGTACGGCTTTCATCTGTGGTAGCGCATCCATTAGGTAGTATGCATCCATACCTAACGCTTGTAGGCGTTTCTGGCCGTTTGAATGTGCTGGCCATAGTTCGTTAAGCTCTTTGTTCAGCTCACCTTTGTTTTCAACTAGCAGTGGGATATCGCTGTAGAATACACCTGTTAGGTCTTCATACTGCTTGTCGCCGCTATTACTGCGTGAGTTAGAGAACAGAGCAGGCTGGCTAGCATCTGGGTTGATCGCAACTTCAATGAAAGGCTTGATCAGCGTTAGCTCGGAGTTCTTCGCCACGATGTAGACAGAATCGATATCACGACGACTGCGTGGCTCGGTTTCTAGGTCTAGGTCAAGTAGGTTATCCATTTGCGCGATGCGCTGTTGGCTCTCTTGTAGACCGAATACTTGATTCACGTTGCGTTGAAGTTGGCGTTTGTCCGAGAAGAAGCTGATTGCCACATCGTTATTGCTGTATTTCTTCCACTCTTCTTTAAACGCTTGCTCAACACGATCACCAAGGCGTCCCTTCGGAGCCAGAATCAGTGGGTATTTGTAGCCTTGAGCAAACAGGTGTTTCGCTGCTTGAGCAACCTCTTGCTCAGGAGATAGAGCGAGGTAACAAATATTGGTGTCAGGTTCTAGCTGAGTTGGAATATTCAAAGCTAAAGCTGGAATCGCGTTCTCGTGATTTTTCTGCGCTTGCTGAAGCTTAGTGATGTTGCTCTTAATCAGCGGGCCAACGATGAAATCAACATTGTTCTCTTCAAGTGTCGCTTTAATTTCAGCGGCACTTTGAACATTGGTGTCCATAACCGTCAGCGTTGCATCTTCTTCGCGCTCTTTGTCATTCATCATCGCAAAGATGAAACCATCACGTACCAGTTGTGCTTGCTTACCATATTTCCCCGTTAGCGGTAGTAGCAATGCAGTGCTGGTTGGCTTGCTGATCTCTAAGGCTAAGATGTCAGTGATCGCTTGCGGTGTATAAGTAGCAGCAGGGTGCTGAGGGTTCTCGGCTAACCAATCAGACAAGGTTTCTTGTAGGTTTGGCAGGTTCGAGTTGAGTGTCTTCATGTAAATAGCGAGTTGTAACCAACCGGCTAAAACGTCTTCCGTCGGTGACGTTTTCAGTTCCAGAATTTCATATTGAGAGTAGCTATTTAGATTTTGCCAAATTCGATCTGCAGCTTGTTGTTGGATCTCGTCGTTATCTTTCGCGTACTCAGAATAAAGAACAAGTTCACGACTCGCCTCGAAATACTCGCTTCGCATCTCTGAAATATTCGCACGCAGCTCGTGGTAATCTTTCCACTGCTCGTTTGGCAGTTTCCACCAGGGCTGGAAGTTCAGTTGGCTGTACGCTTGATCCGGCTGTGAGTTATTCACCAACAGTTGAGCTCGAGCGAGTTGCCATTCTGCTTGCTGAACTTCAGTGAGCTCTTGTTTTGCTAAGCGTTTGATAAGCAGTGTCGCTTGGTCGGTTTTGCCAGCTTGCACAGAAGCTTTAAGCGCCATGATTAACCAGTCGTTTTGTAGGCTTCCTTTGCTACTGTCCGCCTGCATCATGTAACTTTCAGTGGATTGCACTGGATCTAGTGTAATATCTACGCTTGTTGGTGCTTGTGGACCTGAAGAACAAGCCGCCAATGTAATTGCTAATGCAATTGGAGTTAGTAAGCGTGGTACACTGAGTCTCTTATGGTTCATCGTTGCCATGAGTTCTTTAAATTCCGTATAAATTTGTATCTATATTAATCGTTGAAGTGATGGTAAACAAATGACAGATAACAAAACCTTGCTCACAGAGAGCCCAACTCTCTACATTGTGCCAACCCCAATCGGAAATTTGGGAGATATCACTCAAAGAGCAATTGAAATCTTATCAAGTGTCGATGTTATTGCAGCCGAAGACACACGCCACACGGGTAAGCTGCTTGCTCACTTCAATATATCAACCAGAACGTTCGCTTTACATGATCATAATGAACAAACTAAAGCTCAAGTTCTAGTCGAAAAGCTATTAGAAGGTCAGTCTATCGCATTAGTCTCTGATGCGGGTACACCTTTAATCAGTGATCCAGGTTACCATCTTGTATCACAATGTCGTCAAGCGGGTGTGAGAGTTGTGCCACTTCCTGGTGCTTGTGCTGTGATTACCGCGTTAAGTGCGTCAGGTTTACCATCGGATCGTTTCAGCTTTGAAGGCTTCTTACCGCCTAAGAGTAAAGGTCGTAAAGATAAGTTCCTAGAGATCGCGAAAGCTGAGCGCACGTGCATCTTCTACGAATCACCGCACCGCATTTCTGACTCTTTGCAAGATATGCTTGAGATTTTAGGCCCTGACCGTGAAGTTGTATTGGCGCGTGAGCTAACTAAGACTTTCGAAACCATTCAAGGCCTGCCTCTTGGTGAACTGATTGAATGGATTGAAGAGGACGCGAACCGCAAGCGCGGTGAGATGGTATTACTGATTCATGGTCACCGCGAAGAAGCGAGCACTGAACTACCAGATGAAGCGACTCGCACGCTGGGTATTCTGACCAAAGAACTGCCTCTTAAAAAAGCGGCGGCAATGACAGCAGAAATCTACAACCTGAAAAAGAACGCGCTGTACAAATGGGGCCTAGAGCACCTAGACAACTAATGCTTCTTTAGTTACACAATTCAGATACAGATAAACAAGAAACCCAACCATCTTTTTATCTGTATCTCTAATCTGCTCTTAGTTCTTTTCTCATCTCTCATCCCGCCACTCGCATCCGCTTTTAGGTCAATTCCCCATCAGTTAATCATTGGTTTGCACCATATTTGTGATCTCGCTAGACACTGCACACTAATCTCTATACAATCCGCCCTCGGAGTTGAACGGGTAATCGCTGCTTTGCTGATGTCCTTCGGGAGACTGACGTTGAGGTCCTTCGGGAAACTGACGTTGAAGTCCTTCGGGAGACTGGCAGAGGGGAGGAACGTCCGGGCTCCATAGAGCAGGGTGCCAGATAACGTCTGGGGGGCGCGAGCCCACGACAAGTGCAGCAGAGAGAAGACCGCCGATGGCCTCATTTCTTCGGAAGGGGCACAGGTAAGGCTGAAAGGGTGCGGTAAGAGCGCACCGTGCGACTGGTAACAGTTCGTAGCAAGGTAAACTCCACCCGGAGCAAGATCAAATAGGCCCTCACATTGCGTTGCTCGCGTATGGGGGCGGGTAGATTGCTTGAGCCTGTGAGCGATTGCAGGCCTAGACGAATGGTTACCGCCGCGCAAGCGGAACAGAACCCGGCGTATGTGTCAACTCCACCCATTTTAAGAACCCATCATTACTTAACGGTAGTGATGGGTTTTTTGCTTTATATTGACGTAAATTATTTAGATTTCCTTAAAATCCGTCACCTTGGTATGAGCTTGGGTCAAAAATTCCCAAAGCCTGTACACAATATGGTGGAGATACAGCGTGAAATCAGTACACTAAAACGTTAACAGAACAAATTATTGCCGAACTAATGGCTCAATCCACTCACTGAGAAGACTATGACAGAAGCATTCAAACATATTTCAGTATTGCTTAACGAATCTATTGACGGACTTGCGATCAAACCTGACGGTACCTACATCGATGGTACTTTTGGCCGTGGTGGTCACAGCCGTACAATCCTGTCTAAACTGGGCGAGAATGGACGACTATTTAGTATCGACCGCGATCCACAAGCGATTGCAGAAGCACAAAAAATTGATGACCCTCGCTTTACTATCATCCACGGCCCATTCTCTGGTATGGCTGAGTACGCTGAGCGTTATGATTTAGTGGGTAAAGTAGACGGAGTTCTGCTGGATTTAGGTGTTTCTTCTCCTCAACTTGATGACGCTGAACGTGGCTTTAGTTTCATGAAAGATGGCCCGTTGGATATGCGTATGGACCCAACTTCGGGCATCCCAGTATCTCAGTGGCTACTAGAAGCAGATCTTGATGACATCACTTGGGTGATTCGTGAGTTCGGTGAAGACAAGCACGCTCGTCGTATCGCGAAAGGCATCATTGCTTATCAAGAAAACGAAGAGAATGAGCCGCTAACTCGCACTGGTCAGTTAGCTAAGCTTATCTCTGATGTAGCACCAAAAAGCTTCAAAGAGAAAAAGCACCCAGCAACGCGTGCTTTCCAAGCATTCCGTATCTACATTAACAGTGAACTGGAAGAGATCGACACGGCACTAAAAGGCGCGGCAAGCATTCTTGCTCCAGAAGGTCGCCTGTCTGTTATTAGCTTCCACTCACTTGAAGACCGTATGGTGAAGCGCTTTATTCGTAAAGAGAGCCAAGGCCCGCAAGTACCTCACGGCCTTCCGTTAACGGAAGAGCAGATCAAAGCACTAGGCAGTGCTGATCTTAAGCCTGTCGGTAAAGCGATCAAACCATCGAAAGGCGAAGTGGATGAGAACACTCGTTCACGTAGCTCAGTATTACGAATCGCAGAAAAGCTATAGTCAATGAAGACCTCCAAGCCGAACTTAGCCAAGATAATATTTTTTGATTTGATCTCCGTGGGTAAAGTCCCATTGGTGTTGCTTATCTGTATCTTCGCGAGCGCGATGGGGGTCGTTCTCACGACACACATGTCACGTCAGGCAATCACGCAAAAAGACATGGCATTGAGTGAGCGTGAACAGCTTGATAATGAATGGCGAAATTTAATGCTTGAAGAGACAGCTCTGGCTGAACATAGTCGCGTTCAAGCATCGGCAAAACGAGAGCTAGACATGAAACGTCCAGACTCCGACAAAGAAGTTGTGATCACACTGAAATGACCGGAAAAAAGGAAAAAGCACCCGCGAAAGCCGTTAAGAAACCAACGAAAGAGCGAGTGAAGAGCGAAAAGGACTCGGATCCAATTCTGATTAAATGGCGTTTCAACGTCGTTATTGCTTTTGTGTTGGTTGCCTTTTCTGTACTAGTAGGTCGTGTGGCTTACATCCAAGTCATTGAACCAGATAACTTAATTCGTCAGGGCGACCTTCGTTCTGTACGTGTTAAGGCTATTCCTTCTGCCCGCGGGATTATTTCAGACCGCAATGGCGAACCACTTGCCGTCAGTGTGCCTGTTGAGGCGGTATGGGCTGACCCGAAAACCATCTTCGATAAAAATGGCATGGCCCAAATTGATCGTTGGTATGCGCTAGCTGATGTACTTGGCTTAGATCGACAATCAATGATCAACAAGATCTCCAGTGACAAATCTCGTCGTTTTATCTACCTACAAAGACAAGTTAGCCCAGCAATGGCGAAATACATCCGCGACTTAAAGCTGGTGGGTATTGGTCTTAAAGCAGAATCACGTCGTTATTACCCAGCCGGCGAAGTCAGTGCGCATCTGATAGGTGTGACCGGAATTGACGGACACGGGCTAGAGGGTGTTGAGCGCAGCTACGATAAGTGGCTAACGGGTGAAGCCGGTAAACGTACAATCCGTAAAGACCGTTACGGGCGAGTAGTGGAAAACATTGCACTAGAAGAGCGTGAAGAAGGCAAACCACTCGAATTAACCATCGATCAGCGCCTACAAGCCATCGCTTATCGAGCGATTAAACAGGCGGTAGCCGATCACAAAGCGACGTCTGGCTCTGCTATCTTATTAGACGTAAAAACGGGGGCGGTTTTGGCCATGGTCAACGCGCCGTCTTACAACCCAAACAATCGTGCTGACTTACAAAGCTTTAAGATGCGTAACCGCGTGATCACCGATGCTTTTGAGCCAGGTTCGACGGTTAAGCCTTTTGTCGTGCTAGCGGCTCTCGAAAATGGCACCGCAGATGCTGATACCGTGATTGATACGGGCAACGGCATCATGCAAATCGGTGGTAGTCGTGTACGTGATACTTCCAAAGTTGGTAAGGCAGACTTAGCGTTAATCCTTAAGAAGTCGAGTAACATCGGTGTGGCGAAATTAGCCCTGGATATGCCGCTTGAAGCGCTACTGGGTATGTACAGTTCAGTAGGCCTTGGTGAGATGTCTGGACTGAACCTAGTCGGTGAAACTGCCGGTATTTTCCCTAACCGTCGACGCTGGTCTAAGTTTGAAATTGCTACCTTATCATTTGGTTATGGCCTAGCGATTACTCCGCTTCAATTGGCTCATGCCTATGCGACGTTAGCGAATCACGGTGTTTACGAGCCTATTCATATCGTTAAAAGCAACGACCAAGATTTCTCAAAACAGATCATCAAGCGCGAAAATGCTGAGTTGGTTTTGAACATGTTAGAAGGCGTAACCCAAAAGGGCGGTACAGCGACAAGAGCTGCCGTGCCGGGTTACCGAGTAGCAGCAAAAACAGGTACATCTAGAAAAGCGATTTCCGGTGGTTATGGAGACGAGTACTTCGCCTATACCGCTGGTGTTGCTCCAGTGAGTGACCCAAGAGTCTCTTTGGTTGTGATGATCAATGAACCTCAAGGTGACCTTTACTATGGTGGCTCGGTCGCAGCCCCTGTTTTTTCTGAAATCATGAAGGGCGCACTGCAAATACTGAATGTCCCTGCTGATGAAAACAAGTTTCAAGAATAGATCTAATCAGGATTCAATATGAGTAATAGCCTCACGCTGTCATCTTTACTTTCTCCTTGGGGAGATTTTAGTGCTCCCGAGTTAGCGTCGATTGCGGTTGAGCAATTGGTGCTAGACAGTCGTGCCATCAAGGACGGTGATATCTTTGTTGCCATTGTAGGGCATGCTGTCGATGGTCGCCGCTTTATCGACAAAGCCGTTGCTCAGGGCGCAAAGGCGGTTATTGCACAAGCTAGCGATGACAAAACGCATGGTTTGGTTGAATGGTTAGATGCAGTGCCGGTGATTTATGTATCTGAGCTGAATGTAATCCTCTCAGAACTGGCGGGTCGTATTTACTCTTCTCAAGCGACTAAATTGATTGGCGTTACTGGCACCAATGGAAAAACCACTATCACTCAATTGATTGCTCAGTGGCTAGACCTAGTCGGCCAACGCTCTGCGGTAATGGGCACAACGGGTAATGGCTTTCTAGACAACCTTAAAACGGCGGCTAATACGACCGGTAGTGCGATTGAAATACAACGTACACTGAGTGAGTTGGCTGAAGAAAACGCTGCTTATACCGCGATGGAAATCTCGTCTCATGGTTTGGTTCAAGGTCGAGTTAAGGCGTTGAACTTTGAGGTTGGTGTATTTACCAACTTGAGCCGTGACCACTTGGATTACCACGGCACGATGGAAGAGTACGCTCTAGCTAAGAAGAGCTTGTTTACTCAGCATAAGTGTAAGCACGCTGTGATTAATGTCGACGATGAAGTCGGTAAAGCTTGGATGGCAGATCTGTCTAATGCAGTAGCGGTTTCATTACTTCCGTTATCGGGCTACCAGCAGTCAGTATGGGCATCGGATGTTGCTTATGCAGAGACAGGTATCAAACTCGCTTTTGATGGTAGCTGGGGGCAGGGACAACTGTCTGTTCCTTTAATTGGTCAGTTCAACGCCTCAAATGTATTGGTTGCTTTCGCGACATTACTCTCACTAGGCATCGACAAGCAAACCTTGATCGACACAGCACCTCAACTACAACCAGTTATTGGTCGCATGGAATTGTTCCAAGTACCAAATAAAGCAAAAGTAGTGGTTGATTACGCGCATACACCAGACGCACTAGAGAAAGCACTAGCAGCACTGCGAGTTCACTGCTCTGGAAAGCTATGGGCAATCTTTGGCTGCGGTGGTGATCGAGATACCGGCAAGCGCCCTATGATGGCGGTGACCGCAGAGCAGTTCGCCGACAAAATTATTATTTCAGATGACAATCCTCGCAGCGAAGATCCGGCATTGATTGTTAAAGACATGCTGGCAGGTTTAAGTGAGCCTGAAGTCGCCTTTGTTGAACACGATCGCTTTCAGGCGGTTAAGTTTGCTCTAGAGCAGGCGGGTAATAACGACATTATTCTTCTGGCAGGTAAAGGCCATGAGGATTACCAAGTATTGAAAGACAAAACGATCCACTATTCGGATCGAGAGTCTGCGCTACAACTTTTAGGTATTTCATAATGATTGATGTATCACTCGAGCAGATCTGCTCAGCGGTGAACGGTCAGCTGATAGAGGCTGGCAAATCGAGCAATAGTTTGATCAATGCGGTTTCTACCGACACTCGCACCGTTGAACAAGGTGCGCTGTTTGTTGCTCTCGTAGGTGAACGTTTTGATGCGCATGATTTTTGCGGTCAGGCTGTTGAGGCCAATGCGAGTGCGTTATTAGTTCAACGAAAACTTGACCTAAATATTACTCAAGTTGTTGTTGAAGACACTAAACTTGCTTTAGGTCAGCTAAGTGCTTGGATTCATGAGCAATGTAACGTTCCAACTATGGCGATTACAGGCAGCTGCGGCAAGACAACTGTAAAAGAGATGGTTGCGAGCATTTTGCAGCAACGTGGCAAGGTGCTGTTTACAGCAGGCAACTTCAATAATGATATTGGGGTACCGTTAACCCTGCTGCGTAGTGAGTCAAGCGACGACTACGCAGTGATCGAACTAGGCGCCAATCACATCGGTGAAATTGCTTACACTACCCAGCTTGTGAAACCACAGGTTGCTTTGGTGAACAATGTCGCGGCGGCACACTTAGAAGGTTTTGGCTCTATCGATGGTGTGAAGCAAGCGAAAGGCGAAATTTTTCAGGGGCTTGCTACTGGTGATACTGCTATTGTTAACCTAGAGAGCAATGGTGGTGACTTCTGGAAAGATGTCCTTGCAGACAAAAACGTACTGACCTTTTCTGAAAGTGATGACACGGCGGATTACTTTGCGACGAATATTCGCATCAACGAGCAGGGTGAAGCTTGCTTTGATATGCAGACCCCGCAAGGTGCCATCGATGTCGAACTTGGCATTATTGGTCAGCACAATGTAGCAAACGCATTAGCGGCAGCTGCACTGAGCATTCAATTCGGTGCCACGCTTGCAGAAATTAAAAGCGGTTTAGCGAATCTTATCTCAGTTAAAGGCCGAGTTGAGGTTCAACAATTAAGTCAGAATATCAAGCTGATAGATGACAGTTACAACGCCAGCGTACCGGCAATGAAGGCCGCAGCTAAATTGCTGTCGAGCTTTAAAGGTCAGCGCTGGTTGATTTTAGGCAATATGGCTGAATTAGGCGATGAAAGCCTTGCACTTCACCGTCAAGTCGGTGAATATGCTGCCCCATTCGCTTTTGAGCATGTACTCACTTACGGTGATGATATCAAGGTGATTAGTGAAGTGTGTAACGGCACTCACTTTGCAACGCATGAAGCGATGATCGCGCACATAGAGCAGCACTTGAGCTTGCCAGAAAACGTGCCACATACCTTGTTGGTAAAAGGCGCTAATAGTGCAGGAATGAGTAAAATAGCCGCTGCTTTAAAGGAGAACTTTTCATGATAATTTGGCTTGCAGAGCTACTACAGCCACACTTTTCTTTTTTCCGTTTGTTCGAATACTTATCGTTTCGTGCAATCGCGAGTATTTTGACGGCTTTATGTCTGTCGCTGTGGATGGGACCTCGTTTAATTGAGCGTCTGCAAATGCTGCAAATTGGCCAAGTTGTTCGTAACGACGGCCCAGAGTCTCACTTTAGTAAGCGTGGCACACCAACTATGGGTGGTGTGATGATCCTTGCTGCGATCATTATTACAGTCTTGCTTTGGGCTGACTTATCAAACCCTTACGTTTGGGCGGTGCTTGTCGTGCTAGGCGGTTACGGTGCAGTTGGTTTTGTTGATGATTATCGTAAAGTTGTTCGTAAGAACACTGATGGTCTGATTGCTCGTTGGAAGTACTTTTGGCAGTCGGCAATTGCTTTGGTAGTGGCATTTGCTCTGTATGCTCACGGGCAAGACACTGCAGCAACACAATTAGTGGTGCCTTTCTTTAAAGATGTGATGCCACAACTTGGTTTACTGTACATTGTTCTAACTTACTTTGTTATTGTGGGTACCAGTAACGCCGTAAACCTAACCGACGGCCTAGATGGCTTGGCGATTATGCCAACGGTTATGGTTGCAGCGGGTTTTGCTGTTATCGCTTGGGCGACAGGTAACGTTAACTTTGCAGCATACCTACACATTCCATACATCCCATACACCTCTGAACTGGTTGTGGTATGTACTGCTATCGTTGGTGCAGGCCTTGGCTTCCTATGGTTTAACACTTACCCAGCACAAGTATTCATGGGCGATGTTGGCTCTCTAGCACTGGGTGGTGCGCTAGGTGTGATTGCGGTACTCGTTCGTCAAGAGTTGGTACTAGTGATCATGGGTGGTGTGTTTGTAATGGAGACCTTGTCAGTAATCCTGCAGGTGGGCTCTTACAAATTACGTGGCCAGCGTATTTTCCGTATGGCACCGATTCACCACCACTATGAGCTGAAAGGCTGGCCAGAACCGCGTGTTATCGTGCGCTTTTGGATCATCTCAATGGTATTGGTACTGATTGGCCTAGCGACACTGAAAGTTCGTTAATCCTATGCGAGCCTCTGTATTAGAGGCTCTTTAAAACTATTAAGAGCATCTTGTTTAAATGGAACGTTGGCAAAATATTCAAAATGTAGTGGTTGTGGGGCTCGGTATTACCGGGCTCTCTGTCGTTAAACATCTCGTAAAATATCAACCTCATACGCATGTGAAGGTCATTGATACGCGAGATCTACCACCAGGAAAAGAATCTTTGCCTGAGTCGGTTGAGCTGCATTCTGGAAGCTGGAATAGCCAATGGTTAGCTGAGGCTGATCTGGTGGTTGCTAACCCAGGCATTGCTTTAGCGACACCTGAAATTCAAGATGTGCTTCAAGCGGGTACGCCTGTCGTTGGCGACATCGAGTTGTTTGGTTGGGCTGTAGATAAGCCTGTTGTGGCGATTACTGGTTCAAACGGTAAGAGTACCGTGACGGATCTGACTGGTGTGCTTGCTAAGGCTGCTGGGCTTAATGTTGGCGTTGGCGGAAATATTGGCATTCCTGCCCTAGACCTTCTAGAACTTGATGCGGATTTATATGTCCTTGAACTTTCAAGTTTTCAGCTAGAGACGACATCGAATTTAAAACTTGCCGCTGCGGCATTCTTAAACCTGTCTGAAGATCATATGGATCGCTATCAAGGCATGGCTGATTACCGTGAGGCCAAGTTAAGAATCTTTAATAACGCGCAGTTTGCGATTGTTAATCGTGAAGACAAAGAGACTTACCCTGACCAGACAATGCCATTGTTGACTTTTGGCCTAGATAACCAAGAGTTTGGTGTATCAACGATTGATAGTACTGAGTGGTTGGTCGATCACGGTAAACCTGTCCTTGCTACCCAAGATTTAACATTGGTTGGACGTCACAATGTGGCGAATGCGTTAGTCTCACTTGCACTATTGAAGCAAGTTGGTATCGACTACTGCAAAAGTCTTGATGCTTTGAAGGCCTATAACGGTTTGACGCATCGTTGCCAAGTCGTGGCTGACAAGCGCGAAATCAAATGGGTTAATGACTCCAAAGCAACCAACGTAGCCAGCACATTGGCAGCCCTGTCTGGGTTGGAGTATCAAGGTACTTTGTATCTCTTGGTTGGTGGCGTTGGTAAAGGTGCTGACTTTAGTGAGCTTGAACCAGTATTGGCGCAACTTGAGCGTGTTCAGCTGTGTTGTTTCGGTGAAGATGCGGATCAATTCATGCCTCTGCACCCATCGGCACAAAAGTTCGACACTATGCAGCAGATAATCGAATCTATCTCGCCACTGCTGGTGGCTGGAGATATGGTGATGCTGTCTCCGGCGTGCGCAAGCTTCGATCAATTTAATAATTTCATGGCAAGAGGTGACGCGTTCACTGAGCTTGCTCATGAGTATGCTTAACGTGTTGAAGGACTAACATTCAGTGCAAAGAGTCAAAGAGATCAATCAATCCATCTGGCAGTGGCTAAACCGTGCTACTCCTGAGGCGCTTTACGATCGTCAATTGGTGTGGATTGCTCTTGGGCTAATGCTGACAGGTTTGGTGATGGTGACGTCTGCTTCGTTCCCCATCAGTGCTCGTTTAACCGATCAGCCGTTTCACTTTATGTTCCGTCACGCGATCTTCCTGTTGCTCGCATTGGGCGTCTCCAGTGTGATATTGCAAATTCCGATGAAGCGCTGGTTTCAATACAGCATGTACCTTTTGGGCTTATCCTTCTTCTTGCTGGTCGTAGTATTAGCCGTCGGTAAGTCAGTTAACGGTGCATCTCGTTGGATTCCTCTTGGGCTATTCAACTTACAGCCTGCCGAGGTCGCTAAGCTTTCCTTGTTTATCTTTATGGCGGGCTACTTGGTTCGTAAGCAAGACGAAGTGAGAAAAACCTTCTTCGGCGGTTTTGCAAAACCCATCATGGTGTTTGGTGCTTTTGCCGTCTTGCTACTTGGTCAACCCGACTTAGGTACCGTAGTTGTAATGTTAGTAACGCTGTTTGGCATGCTGTTCATTGCTGGTGCCAAACTGTCACAGTTTATTGCCTTGATGGTCGCTGGTATTGCTGCCGTCGTTGGTTTGATTGTCATAGAACCTTACCGTGTTCGACGTGTGACTTCATTCTGGGAACCATGGAATGATCCATTTGGTAGCGGCTACCAATTAACTCAATCATTGATGGCGTTCGGCCGTGGTGATTGGATGGGACAAGGGCTTGGTAACTCGATTCAGAAACTCGAATACCTACCGGAAGCACATACTGACTTCGTATTTGCGGTCTTGGCTGAAGAGCTTGGCTTTGTCGGTGTTACCTTAGTATTAATGTTGATCTTCAGCTTGGTGTTAAAAGCCATTCTTATCGGCAAAAAAGCCTTTGAACATGATCAAGTGTTCAGTGGCTATCTGGCTTTTGGTATTGGTATTTGGTTTGCGTTTCAGACGCTTGTTAACGTAGGTGCCGCATCTGGCATTGTTCCGACCAAAGGTCTAACCCTCCCGCTAATCAGTTACGGTGGTTCAAGTTTAATTGTTATGTCTGTGGCGGTATCAATGCTGCTGCGCATTGACCACGAATGCCGAATGCAACAAAAAGAACAAGCTGATAGTCAAAACGAATTAGTAGAATAAGAATCTAAAGCGATGAAACAAAACAAAAAACTTTTAGTGATGGCTGGTGGTACTGGCGGTCACGTTTTCCCAGGGCTAGCGGTGGCTAAAAAGCTTCAGCAGCAAGGTTGGGAAATTCGCTGGTTAGGCACAGCAGACAGAATGGAAGCGGATTTAGTGCCAAAACATGGCATTGAGATCGACTTCATTAAAGTGAAAGGCCTGCGTGGTCAAGGCATTAGCAAGCTAATTAAAGCACCATTCCAAATTATTAATGCCATACTTCAAGCAAGGCAGCACATTAAAGCATGGCAGCCAGATGTCGTGCTTGGCATGGGTGGTTATGTGAGTGGTCCTGGTGGCATTGCGGCATGGTTATCAGGCATTCCTGTGGTTTTGCATGAACAAAATGCAGTGGCGGGTCTAACTAACCAGTGGCTATCTAAGATTGCGAAAAAGGTTTTTCAAGCCTTCCCTGGAGCGTTTCCAACAGCAGAGGTAGTGGGGAACCCAGTTCGTGAGGATGTGGTTGCTTTGCCGGAGCCAGAACAGCGCATGGCTGAGCGTGATGGCGATATCCGCATTTTAGTTATGGGTGGCAGCCAAGGGGCTAAAATCCTCAACGATACTTTACCTGTTGCGATGGCACAGCTTGGAGAAGGCTTCACTGTGATGCACCAAGCGGGTAAGAACAATCAACAGCAAGTGATTGAACAATACAAATCACATTCTGTAGATAATGTTCAAGTAACTGAATTTATTGATGATGTGGCGCAAGCTTATGAGTGGGCAGATCTACTAGTGTGTCGCTCCGGCGCGTTAACTGTATCAGAGGTATCAGCAGCCGGTGTCGGTTCAATTTTTGTTCCGTTTATGCACAAAGACAGACAGCAAGCACTGAATGCCGACCATTTAGTTGAATGTGGTGCGGCGTTAATGATTGAACAGCCACAACTGACGGCTGAAAAGCTAGCGAACACCATCGCTGAGCTTGATAGAAATGAATTAAAAATGATGGCAACAAAAGCGCGTCAAGCAGCCAAGCTTGATGCCGACGTTACTGTCGCTGAAGCGATTAAAGCTTTAGCAAAATAATGAGACTGAATTGATGACGATTGAACATACCCAAGACTTAGCGCAAATCCGTGCAATGGTGCCAGAGATGCGCCGTGTTAAATCTATCCACTTCATTGGTATTGGTGGTGCTGGAATGAGCGGGATTGCTGAAGTCTTGCTTAATGAAGGCTACCAGATCACTGGTTCTGATATCGCTCAAAATCCAGTGACAGAGCGTTTAGTTAGCAAGGGTGCGACTGTTTACATTGGCCACCAGGCGAGTAACGTTGCTGATGCAAGTGTCGTGGTGGTATCAACCGCTATCAACGAAGAGAACCCAGAGATTATTGCCGCTCGTGAAGCGCGTACGCCTATCGTTCGTCGTGCAGAAATGCTGGCTGAGCTGATGCGTTTTCGTCACGGTATTGCTGTGGCAGGTACGCACGGTAAGACAACTACGACTGCTTTGGTTACACAGATTTACTCTGAAGCAGGTTTAGATCCAACGTTTGTAAACGGTGGTTTAGTGAAAAGTGCAGGTACTAATGCACGCTTAGGTTCGAGCCGTATCTTGATTGCTGAAGCTGATGAGAGTGATGCATCATTCTTACACTTGCAACCTATGGTGAGTATCGTAACCAATATCGAAGCGGACCATATGGATACCTATGGCGGTGACTTCGAAACACTAAAGCAGACGTTTATCGATTTCTTACACAACCTGCCATTTTATGGTCAGGCTGTGATGTGTGTGGATGATCCTGTTGTACGAGAGCTGATTCCTCAGGTTAGTCGCCAAGTGATCACTTACGGTTTCTCAGAAGATGCGGACATCCGTATTGAAAACTACGTACAAGAAGGCCAGCAAGGCAAGTTCACTGTTGTACGTGAAGGTAAAGCTAATCTGGATATCACGTTGAACATTCCAGGTCGTCACAATGCACTGAATGCCTCTGCGGCGATTGCAGTGGCAACGGAAGATGACATCAGCGATGAAGCGATCCTAAAAGCGATGGCAGGTACCGAAGGTACTGGGCGTCGTTTCGACCATCTTGGTGAGTACGAGACGGGTAATGGTGTCGCAATGCTGGTTGATGATTATGGTCATCACCCAACCGAAGTTGATGTAACGATTCAGGCTGCTCGAAGTGGTTGGGCTGATAAGCGTCTCGTGATGATTTTCCAGCCGCACCGTTACAGCCGAACACGTGATTTATATGATGATTTTGCGAACGTTCTTGAGCAGGTTGATGTCTTAATCTTATTAGATGTTTATTCTGCGGGTGAGAAACCTATTGCAGGTGCAGACGGGCGCTCATTAAGTCGAACTATTCGCGGGCGTGGTAAGATTGACCCAATCTTTGTTGCTGATATCAACACGCTGCCATCGGTTTTAGCTAACGTGATTCAAGGCGGCGACCTTGTATTGACGCAGGGTGCAGGCGATGTTGGCCGCGTTGCTAAGCAACTAGAATCGTTACAGTTAGACATTAATAAAATGCAGAACGTGTAGCAGAATACTGTCTACATACTGTGGTCAATCGCTCACTTCTTGCGATTGACCTAAAATTGACCAAAAATCTTATTATCAACGTTTGATAGTTTGATTTTGCTCAGTATAATTCATAGGTTAAAGTAAGTGCTTTTACCTCTATTACGAAGATAGGGAATAGAATTGCGAACCAACGACAGGGAAAGCGGGCTTTGGTAGAAAGTACTTTTAGCGAAAACCGCCACCTATTCAGTTTACCATCGTTAAAGAAACACGCCCTAGGCGGGTCCTTTTTTGTCATGGTATTGCTATTCATTGGGTTTCTTTTCTACACCACACTGACTTGGATGTGGGACGATCAACGATTGCCTCTCTCCAAAATAGTCATTCAAGGTGACTTAACTTATGTAACCGCTGGTGATGTTCAACATGCTTTTGGAAGACTCGAGCATATTGGTACATTCATGTCACAAGACATTGGTGTGTTGCAAGACAGTTTAGAAGCATTGCCTTGGGTGTCTGTTGTCTCTATTCGTAAGCAGTGGCCAGACACAATAAAAGTATTTTTGACTGAGTATCATGCTGCAGCAATCTGGAACGGCAACATGCTGTTGAATGATGATGGTCAGGTGTTTAATGGCGATATCGGCCTTCTGAAAGGCGATAGAGTTAAGCTTTACGGCCCAGATGGCACCAGCCAAGAAGTGATCGAAAAGTGGAGAAAGATAACCCCTTTGATTAACAGTCTAGGGTTAACGGTTACCTCACTTGTTCTCAACGAACGTCGCGCTTGGCAAATAATCCTAGATAACGGTATCCGTTTAGAACTAGGTAAAGATTCTTTAGATGAGCGTGTTGAACGCTTCATTTCGCTTTACAACGAACTCGGTAGTAAGGCGAATCAAGTGAGCTACATCGACCTCAGGTATGATACGGGAGCCGCTGTAGGCTGGTTTCCAGAGCAAGAGTTAGAAGAGAGCACAGATGACTAAGACCGCAGATGACAACATAATCGTTGGTCTTGATATAGGCACTGCGACCATATCAGCTCTGGTTGGTGAAATACTGCCTGATGGTCAAATCAATATCATTGGCTCTGGGCAAAGCCCATCCAGAGGTATGGATAAAGGTGGTGTGAACGACCTAGAGTCGGTAGTTAAGTCAGTTCAGCGAGCAATTGATCAAGCAGAGTTGATGGCGGAATGCCAAATCAGCAATGTGTTTATCTCGCTATCAGGCAAACATATCGCAAGCCGAATTGAAAAAGGCATGGGCACTATCTCTGATGAAGAGGTGTCTCAAGACGATATGGATCGAGCGATCCATACTGCGAAATCAATTAAAATAGGTGAAGAGCAGAGAATTCTGCACGTGATCCCACAAGAATTTACCATTGATTATCAAGAAGGGATTAAGAACCCACTTGGTCTGTCTGGTGTTCGAATGGAAGTGAGCGTTCATCTAATTTCTTGCCATAGCGACATGGCGAGAAACATTATTAAAGCTGTTGAACGATGTGGTCTCACAGTAGAACAAATCGTGTTTTCAGGACTTGCCTCAAGTAATGCGGTAATTACTGAAGACGAGAGAGAGCTCGGAGTGTGTGTGGTTGATATCGGTGCAGGTACAATGGATATTTCCATTTGGACTGGCGGCGCGCTACGACACACAGAAGTCTTTTCCTATGCTGGAAATGCAGTAACCAGTGATATTGCCTTCGCTTTCGGTACGCCAGTGAGCGATGCTGAAGAGATAAAAGTAAACCATGGTTGCGCTCTGAGTGAACTCGTTAGCAAGGATGACTCTGTTAACGTCCCAAGTGTTGGTGGTCGCCCGTCAAGAAGTTTGCAACGACAAACTTTGTCGGAAGTGATTGAACCACGTTACACTGAACTTATGGGCCTCGTTAACCAAACTATCGATACGGTTCAATTACAGCTACGAGACGAAGGTATTAAACACCACCTTGCAGCTGGCGTCGTCCTCACTGGTGGAGCGGCACAAATTGACGGATTGGTAGAGTGTGCGGAACGTGTTTTCCGCAATCAAGTTCGAGTTGGTAAGCCATTAGAAGTTAGTGGCTTAACTGATTATGTTAAAGAGCCGTATCATTCTACGGCGGTTGGTTTACTTCATTACGCAAGAGATTGTCAGATCAGTGATGAAGGTGATTACAGCGAACCTAAGCGTTCAGCACCTTCGATGTCTGGTTTATTTGGTAAATTGCGTAATTGGATACAAAAAGAGTTTTAACCTGAGTTGCAGGAAAAAACGGAGATAACACATGTTTGAACCGATGATGGAAATGTCTGACGATGCAGTAATTAAAGTCGTTGGAGTTGGTGGCGGTGGCGGTAACGCTGTTGAGCACATGGTACGTGAATCAATCGAAGGCGTAGAATTCATCAGTGTTAATACTGATGCACAAGCACTTCGTAAAACAAGCGTGAGCAGCGTGATCCAAATTGGTGGTGATATCACTAAAGGTCTTGGTGCTGGTGCAAATCCACAAGTAGGCCGTGATGCAGCTCTCGAAGATCGAGAAAGAATTAAAGAAGTTCTAACTGGCGCCGATATGGTATTTATCGCAGCTGGTATGGGCGGTGGTACTGGTACAGGTGCTGCTCCAGTTATTGCTGAAGTTGCGAAAGAGCTGGGTGTGCTAACCGTTGCTGTTGTAACTAAGCCATTTAGCTTTGAAGGCAAAAAGCGTTTAGCGTTTGCTGAGCAAGGTATCGAAGAGCTTTCTAAACATGTGGATTCATTAATTACGATTCCAAATGAAAAGCTACTTAAAGTACTAGGCCGTGGCGTTACACTGCTAGAAGCTTTCGCAAGTGCAAATGATGTACTTAAAAACGCTGTACAAGGTATCGCTGAGCTAATTACTCGCCCTGGTATGATCAACGTCGACTTCGCGGATGTTCGCACCGTAATGTCGGAAATGGGTCATGCAATGATGGGTAGCGGTATCGCGAAAGGTGAAGACCGTGCTGAAGAAGCTGCTGAAACGGCAATTTCTAGCCCACTACTAGAAGACATCGACCTAGCTGGTGCGCGTGGCGTTCTTGTGAACATCACAGCAGGCCTAGATATGCGTCTAGATGAGTTCGAAACAGTAGGTAACACAGTTAAGGCATTCGCTTCTGATAACGCAACTGTTGTGATTGGTACTTCTCTAGACCCTGATATGACGGACGAAATCCGTGTAACTGTTGTTGCAACAGGTATCGGTACAGAGAGAAAACCAGACATTACACTAGTTGCTGGTGGTAAAGCTAAGGTTGCAGCAACTCCTCAACCACAAGTAGCGGCACAAGCTGCACCAAAAGTGGAAGAGAAAGTGGCACAACCATTGCAAGAAAAAACTGAGGTAAAACCTCAAGTTAAGCCGCAGCCAACAACGTCGCCTGTTTCTTCAGGTACAGGCGCTAGCCAAAGTGCAGCACCTAAGGCTGAGAAAGAGAGCGGATACTTAGATATTCCAGCATTCTTACGACGTCAGGCTGATTAACAATTACCCAAAATTTGACTATCGTCGAATTAATGGTAAAATTCGCGGTCGGTAAATACTGACCGTGATTTGTAGCACTGATAACGAGGCAAGCAGATGATCAGACAACGTACTCTGAAAGAAATTGTGAAAACAACTGGTGTGGGTCTCCACTCTGGTCGTAAAGTCACACTTACTCTTCGCCCGGCAGCTGCAAATACAGGTATTGTTTACCGTCGTACTGATGTAAATCCACCTGTAGATTTTCCAGCTGATCCAGCATCAGTTCGTGACACTATGTTATGTACTGCTCTTGTGAATGACGAAGGCGTACGTATCTCTACAGTGGAACACCTTAACGCGGCTCTAGCGGGCATGGGCATCGACAATATTATTGTTGAAGTAGATGCACCAGAGATCCCAATTATGGATGGTAGCGCAAGCCCATTCGTATACTTGCTACAGCAAGCGGGTGTTGAAACACTGAATGCACCAAAACGTTTCATTCGCATCAAAAAGCCAGTTCGTTTTGAAGACGGTGATAAGTGGGCAGAGTTTGTTCCATTTAACGGCTTCCGTATGGACTTTGAAATCGAGTTCAACCACCCTGCAATTGAGTCTGACGAACAGCATCTATTGTTTGATTTCTCTTCTCAAGGCTTTGTGAAAGAGATCTCTCGAGCTCGTACTTTCGGCTTCATGCGTGATATCGAATACCTTCAATCACAAAACTTGTGTTTGGGTGGTAGCTTTGACTGTGCAATCGTACTAGACGAATACCGAATTCTTAATGAAGAAGGTCTACGTTTTGACAATGAGTTTGTAACTCATAAAGTGCTAGATGCGATTGGTGACCTTTATATGTGTGGACACGCTATTATCGGTGAATTCCGTGCATACAAATCAGGTCACGGCCTAAACAACCAACTACTACGTGCAGTGCTTGCTGACGCAGAAGCTTGGGAATGGGCAACATTCGAAGAAGAAGCTGGCTCGCCAGTGGCTTTTGCTGAACCAGGAATGGTTCTAGCGTAATTGTTGTTTTCAACAATGTAAGATTTCGAAAACCAGGCTATCGGCCTGGTTTTTTTGTATCTATTTTCCAGATACAGTGTCATCAACATCCGAAAGTCATCGACTAATGGTCGCCAGTCTGGCTAATCCATCAGCAATTAGAAAGAAAAGTTCCAAGCACATCAAACAAATGGGGTTATAAATGGTCGTTGGTGTGAAAATTACTTACACTAAGGGGCATTAATTTTAACTCAAGCCTTGAAAACTCTACTCTCAAGTACAATATCAGAAATACTAGATTTATCTCAGTATCCTTGGTTAGTAACTGAAGACTGGTTCATCGCTAGTAGAGACTGACGGCATTTAAAATAGATCGCGGACGATCTGAGAACGAAGAGATTCCAAGCACATGATTACTAAGCTGCTGACAAAGGTAATTGGCAGTCGCAATGACAGAACACTGCGCCGCCTTAGAAAAATTGTAAAAGAAATTAATAACTACGAGCCAACGTTTGAAGCGCTTTCTGACGAAGAGCTAAAAGCGAAAACTGTTGAGTTTCGTGAGCGCTTAGACAAAGGTGAATCGCTAGACCAACTCCTACCTGAAGCATTTGCTACGGTACGTGAAGCGTCTAAGCGTGTTTACGGCATGCGTCACTTTGACGTGCAAATGATTGGTGGCATGGTTCTAAATGCTGGCCAAATTGCAGAGATGCGTACTGGTGAGGGTAAGACTCTTACAGCAACTCTACCTGCTTATCTTAACGCCCTACCTAGTAAAGGTGTTCACGTAGTAACGGTGAACGACTACCTAGCTAAGCGTGATGCGGAAACTAACCGCCCATTATTTGAATTCCTTGGTATGACTGTTGGCGTGAACGTGCCAAACATGGCTCCACCAGAGAAAAAAGAAGCATACCAAGCGGATATCCTATACGGAACAAACAACGAGTTTGGTTTCGATTACCTACGTGACAACATGGCTTTCCGTGCTGAAGACCGTGTTCAACGCGAACGCTTCTTTGCTGTAGTCGATGAGGTTGACTCAATCTTAATCGATGAAGCGCGTACACCTCTTATTATCTCTGGCCCGGCTGAAGATAGCTCAGATCTTTACACGCGTATTAACACATTGATTCCTCATCTTGAGCGTCAAGATAAAGAAGATTCTGAAGAGTACCGTGGTGAAGGTCACTACACCATGGACGAAAAATCTAAGCAGGTTCACCTGACTGAAAACGGTCAAGAATTTGTTGAAGAGCTAATGGTGAAAAATGGTCTGATGGAAGAGGGCGATACGCTTTACTCTCCAACAAACATCAGCCTACTACACCATGTTAATGCTGCGTTGCGTGCTCACGTATTGTTTGAGAAGAACGTAGACTACATCGTAACTGAAGAAGGCGAAGTGGTTATCGTTGATGAACATACTGGCCGTACAATGCCAGGTCGTCGTTGGTCTGAAGGTTTACACCAAGCTGTTGAAGCAAAAGAAGGTGTGAAGATTCAGAATGAAAACCAAACGCTAGCTTCGATTACCTTCCAAAACTTCTTCCGTCTGTACGAGAAACTGTCAGGTATGACAGGTACAGCCGATACTGAAGCTTTCGAATTCCAGTCTATCTATGGCCTAGAAACGGTTGTTATCCCAACTAACAAACCTATGGTTCGTAACGATATGCCAGATGTGGTTTATCGTACAGAAGAAGACAAATTCAATGCGATCATTGAAGACATTAAAGACCGTGTTGCTGCAGGACAGCCATCACTGGTTGGTACGGTTTCTATCGAGAAATCAGAGCTACTGTCTAACGCACTGAAAAAAGCAAAAATTAAGCACAACGTACTCAACGCGAAATTCCACGAGAAAGAAGCGGAAATCGTAGCGCAAGCAGGTACACCTGGTGCAGTAACCATCGCAACTAACATGGCCGGTCGTGGTACCGATATCGTGTTAGGTGGTAGCTGGCAGTCTGAAGTTGAGAAACTACAAAATCCAACTCAAGAGCAGATCGACAAGATCAAAGCGGATTGGAAAGTGGTTCACGACAAAGTACTAGAGTCAGGTGGTCTACACATCATTGGTACAGAGCGTCACGAATCTCGTCGTATCGATAACCAGCTACGTGGTCGTTCTGGTCGTCAAGGTGATGCAGGTTCTTCACGTTTCTACCTATCAATGGAAGACTCACTACTACGTATCTTCACATCTGATCGTATGGCTGGTCTTATCCAGAGCGGTATGGATGAAGGTGAAGCGATCGAATCTAAGATGCTATCTCGCTCTATCGAAAAAGCACAACGTAAAGTTGAAGGCCGTAACTTCGATATCCGTAAGCAACTTCTAGAGTACGATGATGTAGCCAATGACCAACGTAAGGTGGTTTACGAGCTGCGTGACGAGCTAATGGGCTCTGACGACATCAGCGAAATGATCGAACACAACCGTGAAGACGTGTTTACGTCGGTTATCGATGAGTACATTGCTCCGCAATCGCTAGAAGATATGTGGGACATCGCTGGTCTACAAGATCGTCTGAAGAACGACTTCGACCTAGACTTTGATATTCAAGGCTGGTTGGACGAAGACGACAAGCTTTACGAAGAAGCACTACGTGAACGCATCTTAGGCATGGCTGTTGATGCTTACAAACAGAAAGAAGAAGTGGTTGGTGCACAAGTGCTACGCAACTTCGAGAAGTCTGTAATGCTGCAAACGCTAGATGGTCTATGGAAAGAGCACTTGGCTGCGATGGATCACCTTCGTCAAGGTATCCACCTACGTGGTTACGCTCAGAAGAACCCGAAACAAGAGTACAAGCGAGAGTCGTTTGAACTGTTTGAAGGTCTACTGGATGTACTGAAGTCAGACGTTATTACTATCCTTTCGAAAGTTCGCGTTCAGCAACAAGAAGAAGTAGAAAAGATGGAAGCGCAGCGTCAAGCTCAAGCTGAAGAAGCAGCGCGTCGTGCACAAGCGCAACACGCAACAGCAGAAAACCAGCTAGGTGATGATGAAGCAGAAGCAGCGTCGCCACAAACTGTAGTACGTGATGAGCGTAAAGTTGGCCGTAACGAGCCTTGCCCATGTGGTAGCGGTAAGAAGTACAAACAGTGTCACGGTAAAATCGCGTAAGTTTAATGAATCGTTGCTGTAGCGCATGATAGCTGCGTTGGTGGTACTCACTTACTATCGTAAGCTCCGTGCCACCGCCTTACTCTCAAGTACTACAGCTTAGCTTCATGAAACTGACAAATAGAATATAAAGAGTCGCTTAGGCGGCTCTTTTTGTATGTGAAAATAATACGGTTTCGATTGCGTCATCCTCGAGAGTGAGGGACGAGCGAGTCGGGGATCTTTCGAACTAACCAAAGAGCAGATTCCCTATCTAATTCGTTCCTCATTGTAGGGAATGACGGTAGAGACATAGAAGGAACACCATCAATGAAAAGAATCCATATAGTAGCGGGTATTATCTTCAATCAAGATAAGTCACAGGTATTTATTACAAAGCGCCCAGATGACAAGCACAAAGGCGGCTTTTGGGAGTTTCCTGGTGGCAAGGTTGAAGAGGGCGAAACTATTGAGCAAGCGATGACTCGCGAGCTTGATGAAGAGATCGGTATCAAGGTGACCGAGCAGTCTCTGTTTGAGCATCTTGAATTTGATTACACGGATAAGTCACTTAAGTTCGATTTCATTCTCGTGACTGATTTTGAAGAGCAACCTTATGGTAAAGAAGGTCAGCAAGGTGAATGGGTAAGCCTTGAATCATTGAATCAATACGCCTTTCCTGAAGCAAATGTGCCAATTTTAGAGCGAGTGGTAAAAGAGTTTTCTTAATTGCTAGCCTGAGTTTGAGATTGTTGTTAGTTTAAAGAGATTAATCGAATGAACGTTGCTGCAAGAGAACTGCGGCAACAGTAACCAAAACAATGGAGATATTCGCAGTGGTAAGAATTGCAATAGCAGGAGCAGCGGGTCGTATGGGCCGCAACTTGGTGAAAGCCGCTCATCATAATTCAGAAGCTAGTGTTGGCGCTGGCTCGGAACGTCCCGAGTCATCATTAGTTGGCGTTGATGTTGGCGAGCTATGTGGGGAAGGTCGCTTTGATGTTGCTCTAGTGGATGATTTGTCTAAAGCCATCGAAGAGTTTGATGTGATTGTCGACTTTACCGCACCTGTTAGCACATTAGCGAATATTGAACTTTGTAAACGTCACGGCAAAAAACTTATCATCGGTACGACAGGCTTCTCAGAAGAGGAGAAGCAGGTGATTGACGCTGCTGCAAAAGAGATGCCTATCGTAATGGCACCAAACTACAGTGTAGGTGTTAACCTCGTATTTAAGCTACTAGAAAAAGCCGCTAAAGTGATGGGTGATTACTGTGATGTTGAAATCGTTGAAGCCCACCACCGTCATAAAGTGGATGCACCATCAGGTACTGCAATTGGTATGGGTGAAGCGATCGCCGGTGCTATGGGTAATGAGCTGAACGATGTGGCGGTATGGTCACGTGAAGGCATCACTGGCGAACGTACGAAAGATGAGATTGGTTTCGCAACGATTCGTGCCGGTGACATCATTGGAGAACACACTGCTATGTTTGCAGATATCGGCGAACGAGTGGAGATTACTCATAAAGCGACTGACCGAATGACCTTTGCCAACGGTGCGATCAAAGCTGCTGTTTGGCTCAATGACAAGCCAGCGGGCTTTTATACCATGACAGATGTCCTTGGTTTGAATGATCTGTAAATAGATAATTATGCGCTGGCAATTGCCGGCGCTTTCTTTATTTGCTACCTTTGACGCTGTATCCTTGTTTATCACCTATCTCTTAAACCTACCTTTTAACATCGTTTTCACCTCACTTTTCTTGTTGTTTTGTTGTCTTGGTCTTATTTTTGGATTAGATCTTTAAATCTTCATGTTTTCTGTTTGTATTTATCGATTGCTTTTTGTTGGTGATGTTTTTAGTACTTAAAGGCAGACAAAAGTAATGGGATAAAATTGGAAAATCTCAATATCGTGCTTAATTGACCATGAAAGTTGAACTTTTGGAGCTTTGGAAGGGTAAATTGAATTAGTGCGTACAAATCTTTAATTTCTTTTGCGTTAAATGTTGACACGTATCACGCACATCACTAAAATACCGCCAATTTGTCTAATTTCCATAAACACTCACTTTTAAGTGTTGCAGGAAGGTAGATTTGCAAATTAAATCAATTTTAATGCATATTTATTTCTGGAGGTTGTCTTGAAAAAGTCAGCACTACTTGTCCTAGAAGATGGGACAGTATTTCACGGTGAAGCCATTGGCGCAGTAGGTTCTGCAGTTGGTGAAGTCGTTTTTAATACCTCGATGACGGGGTACCAAGAAATCCTCACTGATCCTTCCTATTCTCAACAAATCGTTACCCTTACTTACCCTCACATTGGCAATACCGGAACCAATTCCGAAGACGAAGAATCCTCTTCAATCCACGCTCAAGGCCTTGTGATTCGCGATCTCCCTCTTATCGCTTCTAACTTCCGTAATGAACAATCCCTTTCTGATTACCTTAAGTCGCAAAACGTTGTTGGTATCGCTGATATCGATACTCGTAAGCTGACGCGTATTCTTCGTGAAAAAGGCGCTCAGAACGGTTGTATTGTAGCGGGTAACAACTTAGACGAAGCTTTGGCTCTAGCTAAGGCAAAAGAATTCCCTGGCCTGAAAGGTATGGACCTTGCGAAAGAAGTTACAACAAAAGAAGCGTATCAATGGAAACAAGGTTCGTGGACGCTTACGGGTGGACTTCCTGAAGCGAAAGCAGACTCAGAATTGCCATACCACGTTGTTGCTTATGACTTCGGTGCAAAACGAAACATCCTACGAATGCTCGTTGACCGCGGCTGCCGCCTAACGGTTGTTCCAGCTGAAACTTCTGCTGAAGAAGTGCTTGCACTAAACCCAGACGGTGTATTCCTTTCAAATGGCCCTGGTGACCCAGAACCATGTACTTACGCAATTGAAGCGACAAAAGTGTTTCTAGAAAAAGGCTTACCAATCTTTGGTATCTGTCTAGGCCACCAAATTCTTGCTCTTGCGTCAGGCGCTAAGACAGTGAAGATGAAGTTTGGTCACCACGGTGCAAACCATCCAGTTAAAGATTTAGATCGTGATGTTGTGATGATTACTTCACAAAACCACGGCTTTGCTGCTGACGAAGACACACTACCTGAAAACCTACGTGCAACGCACAAGTCGCTATTTGATGGTTCTCTACAAGGTATCCACCGTACAGACAAACCAGCATTTAGCTTCCAAGGTCACCCAGAAGCAAGCCCAGGTCCAGAAGACGCAGCGCCGTTATTCGACCACTTCATTGAACTAATTAAAAAGCACACAGCGTAATTCGGAGTAGTAGACAATGCCAAAACGTACTGACATTAAAAGTATTCTAATTCTAGGTGCTGGCCCGATCGTTATCGGCCAAGCATGTGAGTTCGATTACTCTGGTGCTCAAGCTTGTAAAGCGCTTCGCGAAGAAGGTTACCGAGTTATTCTTGTAAACTCGAACCCAGCGACCATCATGACTGACCCTGATATGGCTGATGCAACTTACATCGAGCCTATCCAATGGGAAGTTGTTCGCAACATCATTGCGAAAGAGAAGCCAGATGCAGTTCTACCTACAATGGGTGGCCAAACAGCACTAAACTGTGCACTAGACCTAGAGAAACACGGTGTTCTTGAAGAGTTCGGTGTAGAGATGATTGGTGCAACGGCTGACGCTATCGATAAAGCAGAAGACCGTTCTCGTTTCGATAAAGCGATGAAGTCTATCGGCCTTGAGTGTCCACGTGCGGATACTGCGAAAACCATGGAAGAAGCTTACGGCGTTCTAGATATGGTTGGCTTCCCATGTATCATCCGTCCATCATTCACTATGGGTGGTACTGGCGGTGGTATCGCATACAACAAAGAAGAATTTGAAGAAATCTGTCGTCGTGGTCTGGACCTATCTCCAACCAACGAGCTTCTAATCGATGAATCTCTTATCGGTTGGAAAGAGTACGAGATGGAAGTCGTTCGTGACAAAGCGGACAACTGTATCATCGTATGTGCGATTGAAAACTTTGACCCAATGGGCATCCACACCGGTGATTCAATCACAGTTGCACCAGCACAGACGCTAACAGACAAAGAATACCAATTAATGCGTAACGCTTCTCTAGCGGTACTGCGTGAGATTGGTGTTGAAACGGGTGGTTCTAACGTACAGTTTGGTATCAACCCGAAAGATGGCCGTATGGTTATCATCGAGATGAACCCACGTGTATCTCGTTCTTCTGCTCTAGCGTCTAAAGCGACAGGTTTCCCAATCGCTAAGATTGCAGCGAAACTGGCTGTGGGTTACACATTAGATGAACTGCAAAATGACATCACGGGTGGAGCAACACCAGCATCATTCGAACCAACAATCGACTACGTAGTAACTAAGATCCCTCGTTTTAACTTCGAGAAATTTGCAGGTGCTAACGACCGTCTAACGACGCAGATGAAGTCTGTTGGTGAAGTTATGGCTATCGGTCGTAACCAACAAGAATCTCTACAAAAAGCACTTCGCGGCCTAGAAGTTGGCGCGACTGGCTTTGACGAAATGGTTGACCTAGATGCGCCAGACGCACTAACAACAATTCGTCACGAACTAAAAGAAGCTGGCGCAGAGCGTATTTGGTACATCGCGGATGCATTCCGTGCGGGTATGTCTGTAGATGGCGTATTTAACCTAACGCAAATCGACCGTTGGTTCCTAGTTCAAATCGAAGACATCGTTAAGCTTGAGCAAGAACTTAAAGCGAAAGGCTTTGCTGGCTTGAACAAAGACGAGCTAAACAAGCTTAAGCGTAAAGGTTTTGCGGATGCACGCCTATCTAAGATTCTAGGTGTAGCGGAAAGCGAAATCCGTCGTCTACGTGACCAATACGATATCCACCCAGTTTACAAGCGCGTTGATACGTGTGCGGCTGAGTTCTCTTCAGACACGGCTTACATGTACTCATCTTACGATGACGAGTGTGAAGCGAACCCAACAAACAAAGACAAGATCATGATTCTTGGTGGCGGTCCAAACCGTATCGGCCAAGGTATTGAATTTGACTACTGTTGTGTACACGCATCACTAGCTCTACGTGAAGATGGCTACGAAACTATCATGGTTAACTGTAACCCTGAGACTGTTTCAACGGATTACGACACATCTGACCGTCTGTACTTCGAACCAGTAACACTGGAAGACGTACTAGCAATCGCTCGTGTTGAGAAGCCAAAAGGCGTTATCGTTCAGTACGGTGGTCAAACACCACTGAAACTGGCTCGCGCACTTGAAGCGGCTGGCGTGCCAATCATCGGTACTAGCCCTGACGCAATCGACCGTGCAGAAGACCGTGAGCGTTTCCAAGTTGCTGTTGACCGTCTAGGTCTTCTACAGCCAGAGAACGCGACAGTAACAACAATGGAACAAGCGGTAGAGAAATCTCGCGAAATCGGCTTCCCATTGGTTGTACGTCCTTCTTACGTACTTGGTGGTCGTGCGATGGAAATCGTATACGATGAGCAAGACTTACGTCGCTACTTCAACGAAGCAGTAAGCGTGTCGAACGAATCTCCAGTTCTTCTTGATAGCTTCCTAGACGACGCGGTTGAAGTGGATATCGATGCTATCTGTGACGGTGAGCGCGTAGTTATCGGCGGTATCATGGAGCACATCGAACAAGCGGGTGTTCACTCAGGTGACTCAGCATGTTCTCTTCCTGCATACACGCTAAGCCAAGAAATCCAAGACGTAATGCGTGAGCAAGTTGAAAAGCTAGCGTTCGAGTTGGGTGTTCGTGGTCTGATGAACACGCAATTTGCTGTTAAGAACAACCAAGTGTACCTAATCGAGGTTAACCCTCGTGCAGCACGTACGGTACCGTTCGTATCTAAAGCAACGGGTGCACCAATCGCTAAGATTGCAGCACGTGTAATGGCGGGTCAATCGTTAGAGTCTCAAGGCTTTACCAAAGAAATCATCCCACCGTACTACTCAGTGAAGGAAGTGGTACTTCCATTCAACAAGTTCCCTGGAGTTGACCCACTATTAGGCCCAGAAATGCGCTCTACTGGTGAAGTTATGGGTGTTGGTGCAACGTTCGCAGAAGCATACTCTAAAGCTGAATTGGGTTGTGGCAACATTTACCCAGAAGGCGGTCGTGCACTTCTTTCTGTTCGCGAAGGCGACAAAGAACGCGTTGTAGACCTAGCATCTAAGCTATCTAAGCTTGGTTACCAGCTAGACGCAACACACGGTACAGCAGTGATTCTTGGCGAAGCGGGCATCAACCCACGTCTAGTAAACAAGGTACACGAAGGCCGTCCTCACATTCTTGACCGTATCAAGAACAACGAGTATACCTACATCGTGAACACTGCAGCTGGCCGTCAAGCGATTGAAGACTCTAAAGTTCTTCGTCGTGGTGCACTTGCTGAGAAGGTAAACTACACGACTACGCTAAACGCAGCATTTGCGACATGTATGGCGCACACTGCAGACGCGAAGACGACAGTAACTTCTGTTCAAGAGCTACACGCACAGGTGAAAGCTTCTCAAGCTTAATTTGTCTTAGCTCAGCTAACTGAACTGAAGTTAGCGGATATAAATGCTCAAAGCCCACTCTTCGGAGTGGGCTTTTTATGTCCGTGATACAGCGTTAGTTAAATGATGAATATTTGGAATAGGTTAGAATCTTGTGTTTCGTTATTGATCACCAGCTCAGGATGGTAAGTTGTCGCTACACGAGACTTTGAGGCGTTGGGTATATGGAAATCACTCTGGAAATATTGGCTATTTTGTTTGTTGTCGCAACAGCAGCGGGCTTTATCGATGCGATGGCTGGCGGTGGCGGGCTACTGACTTTGCCAGCACTACTCGCAGCGGGAGTTCCACCGACACAAGCCCTAGCAACTAACAAGCTTCAAAGCTCTTTCGGCAGTTTTTCCGCAAGTTGGTACTTCGTGCGTAACGGGATCGTTAGTATTAAGGAGATGCGCCTCGCCATTTTGTGTACCTTCATTGGCTCGGCGATTGGGGCAGAACTCGTTCAGTTCATTGATGCGAGCTTGTTGACTAGTGTGATCCCTCTGCTGCTGATCGCTATCTCACTCTACTTCCTATTAGCGCCACAAACCAAGACCTCTGAAGGTAAACAGAAGATCTCTGAAGCGATGTTTGCTTTGTGCGTTGGTGGTGGTGTTGGCTTTTACGATGGCTTCTTTGGACCAGGTACTGGCTCTATCTTTACTGTCTGCTTTGTTGCAATTGGTCACTTCTCTTTAGTCGATGCTACGGCACGCACTAAGGTGTTGAACTTTACCTCTAACATCGCTGCACTGATCTTCTTTATTTTGGCAGGCTTGCCAATCTGGGAGCTCGGCTTAGTGATGGCAATTGGCGGCTTTATGGGGGCTCAGCTGGGCGCGAAAGTGGTGGTGACAAAAGGGCAGAAGTGGATCCGCCCCCTTGTGATCGTGATGTCGATGCTCATGGCGTCTAAACTGCTCTGGGAACAGCATCAACAATGGATTCTATCAGTGTTTTAACTCGTGGAGACTGGTAGCTATTTGGTCTTACACAGACATGAATCGGCCGGATTAAGCCCGCTAATTCCTGGAAGCTATACAGATATTGAGACTCAATATTGAGTGTTTTTACGATAGAGAGCGGAATTAAAGCAGGACCAGTTCCACCTAGTGCAAGTTGCGCTGCGGCAGTGTAGGCATCCATCTCCATCAAAGGTTTGATACCAAATTTTTCTAATACTGAGAGTTGGTAAGAGTTGGCGGGGTTAGTCATATCATTAGTGATGACTTTGGGTGGAAGCCCGTTTAACGGCAATTTACTTACAATGAAAAAGGGCTCGTCGAACAGATGAAACGTCATCAATCCATGATGCGGCGGCAACAAGCCTGCGCATAACCCTAGGGTTGCCTTGCCGGACTGAACTCGCTCGATGATTCTGGGCGTGTGGTTGGTGGTTATCGTGATGTATTTATCTTGTTGGATAAACTGTCCCATCATTTCACCTAAATAGCCGGCTATCAGAGACTTAGAGCTGTCTAAGGTAATGAGAGTCGTATCTTCTAACTCTTGCTGTTCATAAATAAGACCACGAAGTTCATTGAACGTAGGACCAATACTCTCGATCAGTGCTATGGCGTCTGGCGTGAGTTTTATCTGACGACCGCTCGGCTCAATCAGCTTTTTCCCCAACTTCTTTTCTAAGTTAGCAATCCGTTTGCTTACCGCTGATTGGCTGATATACAGCAGGCTGCCAGTGCGGCTCATGGTTTTGGCTTTACTCAAAACTAAGAGAGTTTCGATTCCTTCGAGTAGCATTTGATGATATTCATGAAAGTTGGGAATGATACGTCCAACTTATCTCAATCAAGGCTGCTGCTCTAGCTTTTGTTTACGAGTTCTTGAACCAAGCTGGCGATTCTTGAACCGTAGTATTGAGCCGTGAGTAAGTCATTGTGGTTAACGCTATCTTCACCATCATCGATACTAGACACCAAACCAATATTTGAACCAGTGCGGTTTAACCCTAAATTATCTGTGTGTCTTGAGGCGTCTAAGCCAACCCAAATCATGCCGTGCTGACAAGCTAGAGTGAAAAAGCTAAGCAGGGTTTGTTGTTGCTCTCCGTTAAGACTGCCTCCAGTGGTGAAGCCAGCAGCGAGCTTGTTGCGCCATAATTTCTTGCAGTAGTTGTCACTGCTCGCATCCATAAAGCTTTTAAACTGAGCGGCAGGTGAACCCATGTAGGTTGGAGCCCCAAAAACGATCGCATCACAACTGTCTAGGAGTTTGAGCTTTTCGTCATTGTCATATCGGCCTTCAATGATCTCCGAAGGCAGCACTTCGATGAGTAGGGCTGAGTCAGGTAGCTGTGTGTTTACACCCTCTGCGAGTAGTTCGGCGACCTGCTTAGTTGCGCCGCATTTAGAGAAGAAAACAATTCCAATTTTATTACTGCTCATCCTAGAGCCCTCATTGTTAGTAAATGAATATGTTTATAAAGTCATTCGTTTACTAATATAGCTCGTCAATTGATTAAGTAAATATAAAACATTACTAAGCTGGGGCGGAAGTGACTTGAGGCGGAGAAGCAGAGCAGGAGTCTGAGGTGGCAAGATTAAAAAAGGCCCCTAAGTGGAGCCCTTTTATTTTTAGCGATAGCTTATTTAATCGCGAAAGTTGGTAACGATAAGTGCCATCGAATGGCGCCAAGTCTGATCAACAATGTAGAGAATACGCCGGCTAGGAATGCGGTCTCTGAATCGTGGCCCATGCGAATAGCCATAGTGTGGAATGCACCGCCGATGATACAAGCGGTCGCGTAGACTTCGCTTCGCAGGATCATCGGTACTTCTCGGGCAAGTACGTCACGAATAATGCCGCCGCCACAGCCTGTAATTACGCCCATGATGATGGCAACCAATGCTGAATCTTGATAAGCCAATGCTTTTTCAACACCAATACCAACGAACACAGCTAAACCTATGGCGTCACAGACGGGTAGGATCCACCATGCCAAACGCTTGGGGCGTCTCACGATGATCATCGTTAATAAACAGGTAACGATAATGACCCAAAGGTAGGTGGTATCGGTTATCCAAAAAACAGGAGTAGCACCCAGTGCCATGTCTCGAATTGTACCTCCGCCGATAGCGGTTACACTGCCGAGAACGGCGACACCAAAAGGGTCCATTTTTAGGCGTCCAGCAACAAATACGCCTGAGATAGCAAAGATGGCAGTGCCAAATAAATCGATAATATAAAGCAGCATGGAGTCCATGATACTGGTGCTCTTATTGTTAAAATTGTAGGGACAGGTCGGTGGCGAATTGTACGAAAAAACAGACTAAAAAGTTAGTGATTTTCTCGGACTCTATCGAAGTAATCGCACACTTGCTGGATAGCTTGCAAAGTTCTTGTGGTTGGTCGGTTAATCCAGTCTGAATTGAGCGACCATATCTGATTTTTAGCGACGGCTGGGATCTCTTCCGCCCACGATTGCCACATGGTTCCATTCTCAATAGCGTGCTGAGAAGTGAAGATCACTTGCGGTTTATTCAGCACAACTTGCTCAATACCGACTTGCGGGTAGGGTGAAGCGCTGTCTTCAAAAATATTTCGGCCGCCACAAAACTCAAATACTTCACTTGGCCAGTGTCCTTGTGCCACGGTGATAATAGGTTTTTCACTTAGCTGGTAGAAGTAGCTGACAGGCTCCGCATCTTTGTATTTTAGCCTTAATGCGTTGAGCTGCTCTTTGTATTGCTTAGCATTATTCTCACCGATACTCGGATCGCTGGCGTATTGGCTAAGTTGCTCTATATTGGTCGCGATGCTGTCTAGGCTTTTGGTTTTCGAGTAATAAATATTAAAGCCAAACTGCTCCAGTTTCGCCAGTTCTCTCGGTGGGTTACCCGCTGGCCAAGCAAGGATAAGATCTGGCTGAAGCGCGATGATTTTCTCAACCTTGATACCTTGATAGTTTGCCACTTTTTCTAGCTTATCGGCTTGTGGTGGGTAATCACTTCGTTCACTCACAGCAACTAAGTTATCGCCTAAACCCGCACTGTATGCGAGCTCTGTGGCGTGAGGGGCTAAGCTGACCACGCGTTTTGCCTTAGTTACTTCGGTTGCAAGCGTGCTTGGTATCCATAAGCTAAAGCTGATCGCGAAAGTTGCACATGATGTAACAAGTTGAGAGGGTTTCACTTTAAATCCCTTGGTGAATAATGAGTAAGGCTAAGCTTTGTAAGAATATCCAAATAGCGATGCGTCCAAATAGCAGCTTTTGAACCTGTGATAAGTGCAGTGCGGATGGGGCGATTCTTCCGCCTAATTTTGCGCGAATGGCTTTGGTATCGTTGTAAATAGCCGGACCACCGAGTGATAGATCAAGCTTATTGCCTACTGCTGTAATCAACCACGCAGGGCCTGGCAGAGGCCAAGAGCGACTTTGAGTTAGCATCATCTTAAGTGTGTGAGACGCTTTATCACCGCATACGATCATCAAAGCAAATAAACGCATTGGGATAAATTCAAGGATCGCGACGATTTTGATGGCTGTTGAGCCAAAAGGAGAGAACTGCTTGCGACTTGGTGACCAAGCTCGAGCTAATTCGATAATCAGGCGATACATCAACGCCGCGATTCCGCCTCCGATGGCGTACCAAAACAGCACACAAACCACATTGCGACCGTAGCCCATAATGATGGTTTCAGCCCCAGCTTTCCCGAGCCCTAATGATGATAGTGAATCTGTTTGGCGATTGACAATCGGAGCCAGCAATTGGCGCGCTGTCACTTTATCTTCTCGGCTAAGTGTTTTGATGAGCTGGTTTGCCAGCTTTTCATTATTACGCCAATCAATGGCGAGCAGTAACAAAGCCAGTTGGAATAGTTGAGTTTGCCAAACCAGAGGTTGCAGTGCCAAGAGAAGAATCAGAGTTGGAAGTACCATTAATCCCCAGGCTAAGGTGCCAGAAATCAGGCTTTGGGAATAGTTTTGGTTGTTATTAACCTTGCTTGCTAAAAGCTCAGCAAACTTATGCCATAAGGTCGTGGGGTGTGCGGCATGAGGGATAGGTAGAATCAAATGAAAAAGCAGTGCTCCCCACATTACAAGGAGCACGCCATTTGCAAATACCTGATCAAACAGTGTTTGCATGCTTAGTCGCTTACTTTAGTAGGGCAACCATTTTGATAACCATTTCAGAAGAGCTTTGTGCTGCTAGTGGCAGGAACTCTTCAAAACTCATTGGCGATTCTTTGTCTGCAACGTCAGAGATTGCACGAACAACCACAAATGGTACTTGGAACTGGTGACAAGCTTGAGCAATCGCAGAAGCTTCCATTTCTACAGCAACCACAGATGGGAAGTGTTTACGGATGAACTCTTGGCGTTCTGCTGTGCAAACAAATGCGTCGCCAGTACAGATAAGGCCACGAACCGCGTGCTTGTCTTCCATTTGAGCTAGCGCTTGCTCAGCTACTTTCATCAGGTTCTCGTCAGCTTTGAATGCAGCTGGTTGACCTGCCATCTGGCCGATTTCGTAACCGAAAGCTGTTACGTCTGCGTCGTGGTGACGTACTTCTGTAGAGATAACTACATCGCCAAGGTTTAGAGTTGAATCAAAACCGCCAGCAGAGCCCGTGTTTAGAACGACATCTGGTTGGTATTCGCTTAGTAGGATAGAGGTACCAACAGCCGCAGCTACTTTACCAATGCCTGATTGAAGCAAAACAACGTCAACACCATTTAGCTGACCAGAGAAAAAGGTACAACCGCCTTTATTAACTTCAGTAATGTCTGAAATAGCTGCTTTTAGGATCGCAACTTCTTGCTCCATTGCGCCAATGATGCCGATTTTCATGTGTAGTCTCTTAATTAAAAAATATTTAAACAGTAGAGCGAAATTGTAGCATGGATAAGAAGCGTCGAGCGACTGCCCAGAAGCACTTCTCATCCGAATAGTGTGGATTTACTCCAGTATTCTTTGTCTATTTGATTAGACCTTCGCTTTGCAAGCTAGCACGAAGTTGTTCTGCTCGTTTACGGTTCACACCAAAGTCAGAGTAGCCAGTGCGGGACTCTGAACGAACGATGAGCTTGTCTCCATCGACTTTTAACTCAAGGTCATCGACAAAGCGCATGATGCGTGATGTGCACTCAACACGCAGGTAATCATCGGTTTTGTTGGCCGTTTTCGCGCCCGGCAAAGTCAAAGCGACTTGCTCAATGGCATCAAGGCTTGCTGAATCGGATAGCTCGTATGCAGCCAAAGCGTGTTGTTCACGGTCATCTTGTGTTGATACGCAATTTGGTTTGTCACCACAAGGTGATGAAGTTCTGTCTTTCATGTCCGTAATCCCTTGGCTGCAAGCGGTTAAAGTTAAAAGTGATAGCGAGAGGAGAGCGGCTTTTTTCATAGTGTTTCCTATGGCGAATTTTAGTTTTAATTGTAGTTCTCGGTATTGGTTAATTTTCGATTGTTTTACGTATTTTTTATTATGCCGTTAGTAAACGTATCGAACTTAAAAAAGGATCCATATGCGGATCCTTTTTTATAGTAACGAACTGAGTAATAAAGGAAACCTAATCACACTTCTAGATAATCCAATATCCCTTCAGCGGCTTTGCGGCCTTCATCGATAGCGGTCACCACTAAATCTGAGCCGCGAACCGCATCGCCACCGGCAAATATTTTGCTGTTGGTGGTTTGGTACTGAAACTCTTGCTGACCAGGCGCTTTAATGCGGCCCCATTGATCAAGCTCGACACCGAAAGGTTCTAACCATTCCATAGCGTGAGGTTGGAAACCAAATGCCATGATCACGGCATCGGCTTCAAGAATGTGCTCACTGCCTTCAACAGGTTCTGGGCGGCGACGGCCTGCTTCATCAGGTTCACCTAATGCGGTTTTCACGACTTTAACGCCAGCAACATGCCCAGAACTATCAAGCTCTAAGCCGATAGGCTGGAGGTTAAACTTGAACTTCACGCCTTCTTCACGTGCATTCTTCACCTCACGGCGAGAGCCCGGCATGTTGGCTTCATCTCGACGGTAAGCACACACCACATCTGCCGCATTCTGACGAATAGAGGTTCGAACGCAATCCATCGCGGTATCACCACCACCCAGCACGACGACTTTCTTACCTTGCATATCGATAAATGGGGTTGGGTTGTCCAGTTCCATGACCTTGTAGGTATTAGAAATCAAGAATGGCAGAGCGTCATAAACACCCGGAGCATCTTCATTATCTAGACCTGCACGCATGTTCTTATAAGTGCCGACACCAAGGAAAACAGCGTCGTAATCATCGACCAGCTCTTGAAGTTGAATGTCTTTGCCAACTTCGATATTCATTCGGAACTCAACACCCATCTCGCTAAAGATGCGGCGGCGATTCTCCATGATACCTTTCTCAAGCTTGAACGATGGAATACCAAACGTCAGTAGACCGCCGATCTCCGGATAGCGGTCAAACACAACAGCTTTTACGCCATTGCGTACCAAGATATCAGCCGCCGCTAGACCTGCCGGCCCTGCACCGATGATCGCGACCTTTTTATCGGTCCATTCAACGTGAGACATGTCAGGCTTCCAACCCATCTCAAAGGCTTTGTCGGTAATGTACTTTTCAATATTGCCAATGGTTACTGCACCGAAATCGTCATTGAGGGTACAAGAGCCCTCACACAAGCGGTCTTGAGGGCAAACTCGACCGCAAACCTCAGGCAGGCTGTTGGTTTGGTGAGACAGTTCAGCGGCTTCGATAATACGCCCTTCATTGGCAAGCTTAAGCCACTGAGGGATGTAGTTGTGAACAGGACATTTCCATTCACAGTATGGGTTACCACAGTCTAAACAACGGTCTGCTTGCGCTTTCGCTTGCTGTTTAGTGAAAGGTTCGTAGATCTCTACAAACTCAATCTTACGTATCTTGATTGGTTTCTTCGCTGGGTCTACGCGATTCACATCAATAAATTGGTATACATTCTGGCTCATTATTGGCTCCTTCCAATTATTGCGCTTGAACACGAAGTTCAGCTGAGCTGCGGCTTTGGTGGCCGAGCAAGGTGTTGAGATCCGCCGTCTTTGGTTTCACTAGGTAGAACTTCGGAATCCATTCATCAAAGTTCGCCAGAATAGCTTCAGCGTGTACTGAGCCCGTCTCTTCTAAGTGCTCTGCAATTAAGCCACGCAGATGTTCTTGGTGGATATATAAGTCAGATAGAGAAAGCGCCTCAACCGACTCGTTGTTCACTCGGCCTTGGAAGTCTTCGTTCTTGTCCATGACATAAGCGAAGCCACCCGTCATACCTGCACCGAAGTTAACGCCAGTTGCGCCAAGAATGGCAACAATACCGCCCGTCATGTATTCACAGGCGTTGTCACCCGCACCCTCAATCACTGCAACCGTGCCTGAGTTACGTACGCCAAATCGTTCGCCAGCCGTACCTGCAGCAAATAACTTGCCTCCGGTTGCACCATACAAACAGGTGTTACCTATGATGGTTGCTTCGTTACAAGTAAATGCGGTGCCTTGGTGAGGTTTGATAACCACCTTACCGCCAGCCATGCCTTTACCAACATAGTCATTAGCATCACCCGTTAGGTAAAGCTCTACGCCGCCTGCGTTCCAAACAGCAAAGGATTGGCCTGCGGTACCATCGAGATACAATTTGATTGGTGAACCAGCCATGCCTTGGTTGCCATATCGCTTAGCAATTTCGCCAGAGATACGTGCGCCTATCGAGCGGTCTGTATTAATCACGTTGTAGTAAAGGCTGGTGGATTGTCTTTTCTCAATCGCATCGAGTGCATCATCCAGGATCTGCTGGTTGAGCTGAGCCTTATCAAATGGCGCGTTTGGTTCGGTCCAATACAGAGGGTGACCCTCTGGTGATACTGGAGCTTCCAGTATCGATGAGAGATCCAACTTACTCTGTTTTGCAGTCAGGCCTTCAACGGCCTCCAGTAAATCTGTGCGTCCAATTAGATCAGTGAGTTTTTCTACACCAAGGTCAGCAAGGTGTTGGCGAACTTCATCGGCTAAGCCAGTAAAGTAGTTCACCACCATATCAGGCAAGCCTTTGAAATATTCGCGGCGCAATGTTTCATCTTGAGTTGCAACGCCTGTCGCACAGTTATTGAGGTGGCAGATTCGTAAGAATTTACAACCCATTGCCACCATTGGTGCGGTACCAAAGCCAAAGCTTTCTGCACCGAGAATCGCGCCTTTAATCACATCGAGACCGGTTTTCAATCCACCGTCGACTTGCAGGCGGATCTTATGACGAAGCCCGTTAGCAACCAGTGCTTGCTGAGTTTCGGCTAAGCCAAGCTCCCAAGGGCAACCTGCGTATTTCACCGAGGTTAGTGGGCTCGCTGCGGTACCGCCATCGTAACCAGAAATGGTGATCAGATCGGCGTAGGCTTTTGCTACACCAGTCGCGATAGTACCAACACCCGGTTCCGACACTAACTTCACTGAAACTAATGCGTTAGGGTTCACTTGCTTGAGGTCGAAAATCAGCTGCGCTAGATCCTCGATCGAGTAAATATCGTGATGTGGAGGCGGGGAAATCAGAGTGACACCCTGAACCGAATATCTCAGTTTAGCGATCTCTGCTGTGACCTTATGACCTGGCAGCTGACCACCTTCTCCGGGCTTCGCTCCTTGTGCGACCTTGATTTGCAGAACATCCGCATTGGTTAGGTAATGTGGTGTTACGCCAAATCGGCCAGACGCAATTTGTTTGATGCGTGAGTTACGGTCGGTGCCAAAACGTCGTGGATCTTCACCGCCTTCGCCTGAGTTTGAGTAACCACCCAAGCGGTTCATCGCCATTGCCAGCGCTTCATGCGCTTCTGGGCTAAGGGCACCAATCGACATCGCCGCTGAGTCAAAGCGTTTAAAGAGTTCACTGCTTGGTTCTACTTGCTCAAGGGCTAATGGTTTATCGGCTTTTTTTAGGCTCATCAAGTCACGTAACATAGCCGCAGGGCGAGCATTTACCTGCTTAGCAAAAGAGAGGTAATCCGACGTTTCGCCAGTTTTTACTGCGGTTTGCAGTGTACCGACTACATCTGGGTTATAGGCGTGGTATTCACCACCATGGACGTATTTCAGTAAACCACCGTGCTCGATAGGCTTACGCTTTGTCCACGCCTTACGAGACAGGTTGTAAATATCTTGCTGGAAATCGCTAAAGCTTGCGCCTTGAATTCGAGTAGTTACTCCGCGGAAACAGAGCTCAACGACATCGGAATGCAAGCCAACGGCTTCGAAAAGCTGTGAACAGCGGTAAGAAGCAATGGTTGAAATACCCATCTTCGACATGATCTTATACAGACCTTTGTTGATGCCGTTTTGGTAGTTCTGCATCGCGGTACGATAGTCTTTATCTAAAGATCCATCATCGAGCATCTTGCCTAACGCTTCATAAGCAAGGTACGGATAAACCGCAGTCGCACCAAAGCCAAGTAGCACCGCGAATTGGTGTGGATCGCGAGCGGTTGCTGTTTCCACTACGATGTTGGCATCACAACGCAGGTTGGTATCAGCAAGGCGAGTCTGTACTGCACCCACCGCCATTGCTGCTGGAATTGGCAGTTTGTCTTTCTCTAAACCTTTGTCCGATAACACAACCAAAACGGCACCTTCGCGGACTTCTTGTTCGGCGCTATCACATACCGCTTTGATCGCTTGTTCAAGGTCTTGCTGCGCTGGATCGTAGTGCATGCTTAGGATCGCATGGCGGTAGTGTTTTTGGTTCAGTTGCAAAAGTTGCTGCATGTCTGAGTAAAGTAGAACAGGAGAATCAAATGTCACACGGTAGGCGTGTCCATCTGTTTCACAGAACACGTTCATCTCTTGGCCAATACTGGTGGCGAGCGACATCACATGCTTTTCACGCAGAGGATCAATCGGTGGGTTGGTGACTTGGGCAAACTTCTGACGGAAATAATCAGTGACTAGTCGCTCTTTTGAAGAGAGTACCGCCATTGGCGTGTCGTCGCCCATTGAGCCGACCGCTTCCTGTCCCATGTCACCAAGCACGCGTAATACCTGATCGGACTCTTCGTTGCTCATTGCAAACTGTTTTTGGTAGGTTTTGAGCCTGTCATCGTCGAAGCTACGTTTACCCACTTGGTCATCATCGAGCTCAGAAAATTGTGTTAGCTTGTGAACGTTCTTTTCCATCCACTCTTTGTAAGGGTGGCGACTTTTGAGGTCATTATCGATCTCGTTAGATTGCCATAGCTTGCCACGGCGAGTATCTATAACCAGTAGTTCACCTGGCCCAACACGACCTTTTTCTGCTACTTCATCTGGCGCGTAGTTCCAAATACCAACTTCTGATGCCAGTGTGATTAGGTTGTCTTTGGTAATGACATAACGCGCAGGACGCAGGCCATTTCTATCGAGGTTACATGCCGCGTAACGACCGTCAGATAGAACGATACCAGCAGGGCCATCCCACGGTTCCATGTGCTTGGAGTTGAAGTCGTAAAAGGCACGCAGGTCTGGATCCATGTCTGGGTGATTCTGCCAAGCGGGCGGCACAAGCATGCGCATCGCTCGAAACACATCCATACCACCGGCTAGGAATAGGTCGAGCATGTTATCTAGGCTTGAGGAGTCAGAGCCGGTTTCATTCACGAAAGGGGCCGCGGTTTGCAAATCTGGCAGCAGTGGTGAGGAGAATTTATAGGCACGAGCTTTAGCCCACTGTCGGTTACCTTCTATGGTATTGATTTCACCATTGTGCGCCAAATAGCGGAATGGTTGAGCCAGCGGCCAGCGCGGTTGTGTGTTGGTTGAGAAACGCTGGTGGAACAGACATATTGCTGATTCCATGCGTAAGTCTGCAAGATCGAGGTAAAATCGCGGAAGATCGGCAGGCATACACAAGCCTTTGTAGACCATCACTTGTGTTGAAAGGCTACAGATATAGAAATCTTTGTCTTCGGTGATCTGTTTTTCAATTCTGCGACGCGCGATGTATAAGCGGCGTTCGATATCGCGCTCACGCCAACCGGCAGGAGCAGAGATAAACACTTGCTGAATGTTTGGAACAGAATCTTTTGCGATAGGACCTAATACCTCGGTATTAGTCGGAACTTCGCGCCAACCTGCAATAGTCAATGTCTCTTGAGCGAGTTCTTTATTGACGATCTCTTGTGCGGATTGTGCTTTAACTGGGTCTTGGCTGAAGAAAATCATGCCGACAGCGTATTGCTTGCCGAGGTTAAAATTATTCTCTTCTGCAATAATTCTTAAATAGGAGTCAGGCTTCTGTAGTAGTAAGCCACAGCCATCTCCGGTTTTACCATCCGCGGCGATACCACCACGGTGTGTCATGCGATCTAGGGCTGAAATAGCAGTTCTTACCAACTTATGACTAGGTTGGCCTTCCATTTGCGCTATTAAACCAAATCCACAGTTGTCTTTTTCAAGACTAGGATCATATAGAGCCATTGCAATTCTCCCTTTTGCTTCTCTGTCATCCAGACAGTAAATGACTAACTATTCATGTACTTGTTATTTTTTATGAACTTATAGTCTTTTAGCTAGTTCAACGTTATCCCTTGTGTTAACAAAACTCAGTGGTTTTATTTTCACCAGTTTTACAACGTATAGCTAATTGTGTTTAAGGTCAAGTTCATGGTTAATTATCATGCGTAAACGCGATTAACCACGTAATAATCTAAAATAGTCGATTGATATCAGTTAGATATGAGTGGTAAATGTTAATGATATTTAACATTTATAGTGGCGGAGTAGTTGTGAGAGGGAAAGGCTAGATAGAAAAAAGGCTAGCATCGAGTGCTAGCCAAATATAAAAGTTAGGAAGGGTGTTGCTTTTCCTCTAGGCTAACGTCATTGACGTTAGCCCGAGAAATATTATGCGGAAAGCATGAGTGAATCAGCTTTCGCTTCTAAGTTTGAGTTACCCATTAAGAAGTCATCAATGGCAATCGCACATTCACGACCTTCATTAATACAACGTACTACTAGAGATTGACCGGTACGCATATCACCAGCAGCGAAAACACCTTTCTGGTTGGTTGCGTAACCTTCAGAAGCAACGTTACCGCGCTCATCCAGTTTGATATCAAGCTGAGCAAGTACACCTGTTGGCTCTGGGTGTAAGAAACCCATCGCTAGGAATGCTTGGTCACAAGGAATAACACGCTCTGAGTTTGCTACTTCATCAAAAGTAGGGCGCTCACCAGGAGCTGCGTCTTTCCATACGATGTCTGCGATACGTAGACCCGTCACTTGACCTTGATCGTTACCGATGAACTCTTTGGTTAAGATGTTCCAGTGACGCTCACAACCTTCTTCGTGAGAAGTCGTGGTCTTCATGATCATTGGGTATTGAGGCCATGGCATGTTTGCTGGGCGCTTCTCTGGTGGGATCGGCATGATCTCAACCTGAGTAATGCTCGCTGCTTTGTGACGGTTTGATGTACCCACACAGTCAGAGCCAGTATCACCACCACCGATAACCACAACGTGCTTATCTTTAGCGTGAATCTCTTCTGTTTTAAGAGCTAGGTTGTTAGCTCGGCGGTTGTTTTGACCAAGGAACTCCATGGCAAAGTGAACGCCTTTCAACTCACGACCTGGGATTGGCAAGTCACGTGGAACCGTAGAACCACCAGTTAGCAATACCACATCAAACTCTTGGCGTAGTTGCTGAGCGTTAACATCAACACCTATGTGTTGGTTAACTTTAAACTCTACGCCTGCTTCAGCCATTAGGTTGATCTTACGATCAATCACGTCCATACCCAGTTTGAAATCTGGGATACCGAAACGCAGTAGACCGCCAACTTTTTCGTCACGTTCAAATACCGTCACTGAGTGACCAGCGCTGTTTAGCTGCTCGGCTGCGGCTAGACCTGCAGGGCCAGAGCCAACAATCGCTACGGTTTTACCCGTGCGAGAGCGAGGTGTTTTTGGTTTTGCGTACCCTTCACGGTACGCAGTTTCTACAATCGTTTTCTCGATATTACAGATAGTGATTGGGTCTTGGTTAATACCTAGTACACAAGCACTCTCACAAGGAGAAGGACACACACGACCCGTAAACTCAGGGAAGTTATTGGTAGAGCTTAGGATGTTCCAAGCCTCTTCCCAGCTGTCACGGTAAACCGCGTCATTGAATTCTGGGATGATGTTACCAATCGGACAACCGCTGTGACAGAAAGGTACGCCACAGTCCATACAACGAGATGCTTGAGTATTGATCTTGTCACCAAACTCTTCGTTAAGTACGAACTCTTTGTTGTCTTCGATACGAACCGATGGGTCGAGCTTCTTTGGAAGCTCGCGACCGTGTTCTAAAAATCCAGTAGGCTTACCCATTATACTGCCTCCACTTCTTCCGTTTGTGCCTGTTGTGCTTCAGCTTTACGCTTCTCAAGAACTGCTTTGTAGTCGCGTGGCATAACTTTAATCAGTGATGCAACACTTGCTTCAAAGTTGTCTAGGAAAGACTGAGCAACTTCACTTCCTGTGAATTCAACGTGCTTGGTTAGCATATCTAGTAGAAGATCTTTATCTTCTTGTTCAATTGGATCTAGGTCTACAAGTTCTGGGTTAAGCTTGGTTTCGAAGTCACCTGCTTTGTCCCAAACATAAGCGACACCGCCACTCATACCCGCAGCAAAGTTACGACCTGTTGAGCCAAGGATAACGGCAACACCGCCAGTCATGTATTCACAACCGTGGTCACCAACGCCCTCAACAACAACCTTCGCACCTGAGTTACGAACACAGAAACGTTCACCAGCCATACCGCGAATGAAAGATTCACCTGAGGTTGCACCGTAGAAACATACGTTACCAACCACGATATTATCTTCAGCAACGATAGAAGACTTCGCATCAGGGTACAGTACCAAAGTACCGCCAGACAGACCTTTACCCCAGTAATCGTTCGCGTCGCCTTCTACTTCGAACTTAACGCCTTTCGCAAGGAACGCACCGAAAGATTGGCCAGCACTACCGTGGAACTTAACGTTCATTGGCTGTGGTAAACCTTGGTCTTTGTAAACCTTCGAGATTTCGTTCGACAGCATGGTACCCGCAGAGCGGTCTGTGTTGATGATAGGGAAGGTCGCATTCACTGCTTCACCTTTCTCAAGCGCTGGAATTGCCGCTTGAATCAACTTGCGGTCTAGAACGTCTTCTAGGTTGTGGTTTTGTTGTGTCTGGTTGTAGATACCATCTTCTTCACGAGCCTGCTCAATGTGCAGTACAGGTGTTAGATCTAGGTTCTTGTATTTCCAGTGGCCGATGTCGTCACGAACTTTAAGTTTGTGCGATTGACCTACCATCTCATCGATAGAGCGGAAGCCAAGTTCAGCCATTACTTCACGTAGACCTTCAGCCATGTATTGGAAGAAAGTCACTACGTCTTCTACGCGGCCGTCGAAACGCTCACGCAGAGTTTTGTTTTGTGTTGCGATACCAACAGGACAGGTATTCTTGTGACACTTACGCATCATGATACAGCCTTCAACAACCAATGCTGCTGTTGCTACGCCCCATTCTTCCGCGCCAAGTAACGTTGCTACTGCAAGGTCACGTGGTGTTTTCATCTGACCATCAGACTGAACAACGATACGGTTACGTAGGCCGTTTTTCAGTAGTGTTTGGTGCGTTTCTGCTAGACCTAGTTCCCAAGGCAGACCAGTGTGACGGATAGAAGACATCGGAGATGCACCCGTACCACCATCGAAACCTGCGATAAGTACTACGTCAGCTTTCGCTTTTGCTACACCTGATGCAATCGTACCTACACCAGCTTCTGATACTAGCTTCACGTTGACACGGCCGTTACGGTTCGCGTTTTTCAGATCGTAGATCAGCTGAGCCAAATCTTCGATTGAGTAGATATCGTGGTGTGGCGGTGGTGAGATTAGACCTACGCCTGGAGTCGAGTGACGCGTCGCGCCGATCCAGTCATCAACCTTATCACCAGGTAGTTGACCACCTTCACCAGGTTTCGCACCTTGAGCCATCTTGATTTGTAGCTCATCAGCGTTAGATAGGTAGTAAGACGTTACACCAAAGCGACCAGAAGCCACCTGTTTGATAGCTGAACGTTCCCAGTCACCGTTTTCTTTACGTTCGAAACGTGCTGGGTCTTCACCACCTTCACCTGAGTTTGATTTCGCGCCAATGCGGTTCATTGCAACAGCCAGTGTTGAGTGAGCCTCATGCGAGATAGAACCAAAGCTCATTGCGCCAGTAGCGAAACGCTTAAGGATATTCTCGATTGGTTCTACTTCTGCTAGAGGAATAGAGCCTGCAGGGTTCTTGATGAAATCCAGTTGGCTACGTAGCGTTGCTGCGTTGTCGCCTTGGTCATCAACTGCTTTTGCGTACTTCTTGAACTGACCGTAATCTTTGTTACGCGTCGACTCTTGAAGTAGAGAAATCGTTTCTGGGTTGAATAAGTGTTTCTCACCACGTTGTTTCCACTGGTAAACACCACCAACATCAAGGATTTGAGCTGGGATTTCACGAGCTGGGTAACCAACACGGTGACGAACAAGCACTTCACGAGCGATGTCATCGATCGTTAGACCTTGGATACGAGAAACCGTACCAGTGAAGTATTTTTCAACCACTGACTTGCTGATACCAAGTGCTTCAAAGATTTGTGCACCGTGGTAAGACTGCAGTGTCGAGATCCCCATCTTAGAGAAAATCTTCAGTAGACCGCCGTTAACACCTTTACGGTAGTTATCGAAGAACTCACGTGGGTGAACGTTCGGGTCTAGTTTTTTAGTACGTTGTAGTTCAACAATCGTTTCAATTACTAGGTATGGGTTAACTGCGTTTGCACCATAGCCAAGAAGCGTTGCGAAGTGGTGTGTTTCACGTGCATCACCCGTTTCAACCACGATGTCACACTTAGCACGTAGGCCTTTACGGATTAGGTGGTGGTGCACAGCGCCAACAGCCAGCATTGCTGGAATAGCAGCGTGGTTAGAGTTAACCGCACGGTCAGTTAGTAGGATGATTGAGTAACCATCAATCACGGCATCTTCTGCGTATTGGCAAATACGTTTCAGAGCACGCTCTAACTTACCTTGGTCTCCGTTTGCTTGGAATACGATATCCAACGTCTTCGCTTGAAGGTGCTCGTTATCGATAGCACGCAGCTTTTCTAACTCAGAGTTAGACAGTACTGGAGACTCAAGCTCTACCTTTTGACAGTGCTCAGGTGTTTCAGCGAGTAGGTTCTGATCTTTACCTAGGTAAGTGTTCAGAGACATAACCATTCGCTCACGAATCGGGTCGATTGGCGGGTTAGTTACTTGAGCAAATAGCTGTTTGAAGTAGTTTGAAAGGTGCTGCGATTGGTGAGAAAGAATCGCTAGCGGCCAGTCAGCACCCATTGCAGAAAGCGGCTCATAGCCAGTCTTCGCAAGAGGTAGAATGATTTCGTTTACTTCTTCAGAGCTCACACCAAACGATTGTTGTTTGTGGAGAAGTTTCTCTGGAGAAGGTTGGCTAAATTCGTTGCTCGCATCTGGTAGCTTTTTCAAGCTCAGAAGGTTCTCTTCAACCCACTTTTCGTATGGTTGAGATTTCGCGATGCTATCTTTCACTTCTTCATCAGAAATGATGCGGCCTTGCTCTAAGTCAGCAACGAAGATACGACCTGGTTGTAGACGACCACGGTATTCAACGTTTTCTGGTGCAATTTCAACAACACCTGATTCAGACGCCATCACTAGGAAGTCGTCTTTGGTAACTGTGTAGCGAGAAGGGCGCAGACCGTTTCGGTCAAGGGTTGCACCTACTTGAACACCATCAGTGAAACATACCGAAGCTGGGCCATCCCATGGTTCCATTACGTTCGCGTGGTACTGGTAGAACGCACGACGAGTTGGGTCCATGTTTTTGTTTTCTTGCCATGCTTCTGGGATCATCATCATCAATGCGTGTGGCAGAGTACGACCAGACAGAACCAGAAGCTCCAGTGCCATATCGAAGTTTGATGAATCCGAGCTACCTTCCTGACAGATAGGCAGTAGCATATCGATTTCAGCTTGTGTGAATAGATCCGATTCAAGGATCGCTTCACGCGCTTTCATCCAGTTTAGGTTGCCGCGAACCGTATTGATTTCGCCATTGTGCGCGATGTAACGGAAAGGCTGAGCTAGACGCCAACGTGGGAATGTATTGGTAGAGAAGCGAGAGTGTACAAGTGCTAGAGCTGTCACCATGGTTGGGTTTTGCAGATCTAGGAAGTACTGAGGAACTTGTTCTGTTGTTAGCTGACCTTTGTACACCAATGTCTTGTAAGACATAGAGTTAATGTAGAAGTCATCACCGATATTTGAAACGCTTTCTAGACACACGCGAACGGTGTAGTTACGTAGAACGTACAGTTTGCGCTCAAGCTCTTCTGGAGTAATACCAGGACCGCCAGAGACAAATACGTGTTCAAATTGAGGTTCAGTGCTTAGTGGGTCAGCACCAATCATTGAGTTGTCAGTTGGAAGTTCACGGTAGCCGATAACTTCTAGCTCTAGGCGTTGTGCATTGCGTTCTAGAATGTCACGACATTGTGCACGTTTGTGTTCATCTTTAGGGAAAAGTACAACACCAACACCATATTTTTCAAAAGATGGCAGTTTAATTCCAAGCTTTACGGCTTCTTCTAGTAAGAATTCGTGCGGCTTCTGTAGCAGGATACCTGCACCATCACCAGAACACGGATCGCAGCCTTGGCCACCACGGTGTTCCATACGTGCAAGCATATCGAGTGCTTGAGTTACTACATCATGAGATTTGCGATTCTTGAGATGCGCAACAAAACCGATACCACAAGCGTCATGCTCCAGTTCAGGAGTATACAGACCCTGTGAGTTCTGCTCTTGATCTACCATAGATACATCCTTCCAGTTAAATCTAGGCGCAACTTCTTTGTATAAAGTCAGCCTTGTCCTTTTATATTTATGAGTCTAAACCTGCCTATGTTGGCGGTTTGAATCCTTTCCGTATCTCGCAGGAAAAGTATTGCGAGAAAAACAATCCTTGGTGATATCCGTTTATTTTTAGCCACAAACTAGTGGTTTATATAGGTGGGAGTTAGATATCACCGACTTATTAGCAAGTTTTTGTTGTAAGTAAATACTCAAAAATAGCCAATATGTGTAAGTATCCTACAATTTTGTTTAGGCGAATTGCAATGAAAGTTGAACCATGTAGACCATTTTTTTCGTTTTATTTTGAATTTTTTGTCTAACAAATGTGCAACATTAGGCAAATAGAGCCGATTTTTTGCATGTTTATTGATATTTGATAGGTTGCTCGCAAAAAGCCTTGAGTAAACTAATTGGTCGAATTTTGCAGGGATGTAATTTTTTTTCAAAAAAAGACTGATATTCATTCTTATTTACTTGAGCGCTTTGAAAATATGCAATTACATGAGTTGGTCAATACTATCGGCCAAGATCTTCAACGTCGTTATGGCGAAAAGGTTCACAAACTAACACTGCATGGTGGTTTCAGTTGTCCAAACCGAGATGGAACCATTGGCCGTGGAGGCTGCACTTTTTGTAATGTGGCGTCTTTTGCCGATGAACAAACTCAGGTTCAGAGTATTGCAGAACAACTAAAAGATCGTGCGGGTGAAATTGCTCGTGCTAAGAAGTATCTGGCTTATTTTCAGGCCTACACCAGCACTTATGCTGAGGTGCAAGTGCTCAAGAATATGTATGAAGAGGCGCTAAAAGCACCTGGTGCCGATATCGTTGGTCTTTGCGTGGGCACAAGACCCGACTGCGTACCTGATTCTGTTTTAGAATTATTGGCTGGATACGTAGAAAAGGGGTATGAGATCTGGTTGGAACTCGGTTTGCAAACGGCCAATAACAGCACGCTCAAACGCGTTAATCGTGGTCATGATTTTGCTGTGTATGAAACGATCACCCAACGTGCTCGTGCTCTCGGAATCAAGGTGTGTACTCACCTGATTGTTGGCCTGCCAAAAGAAACTAAAGCGGATAACCTGGAAACACTAGATAAGGTATTAGCGGTAGGAACGGATGGCATCAAACTTCATGGCCTTCATATCGTAGAGGGAAGTACCATGGCCAAGGCATGGAAAGCAGGCAAGCTAGAAGCTCCAAGCCTTGAAGAGTACATCGACATTGCTACCGATATCATTCAGCGTACGCCAGCGGACGTGGTTTACCATCGTGTTTCATCTGCGGCAAGACGCCCTACGTTACTATCTCCGTTATGGTGTGAGAACCGTTGGTTGGCGATGACAGAGATAGGTCGTTCATTAGATAAAACCGGTGCTCAAGGCATTAAAACAGGTTCTGCGTTCGAGTACACATTACCTGTTTTAAACATAACGAATTGATAGAAATGGGTGAAAGTAGGTAACAGCAGATAAAACCAGTAAATAGTGGTAACATTTCCCTCACAGATTTTATGGTATAGATTGAGAGTAGATGGAACTGGTAATGACTTGGTTGTGGGACAGAGCGTATGGCTACGGTGTTTATATCGTTTTCATGTTGCTGATTGCTCTGATCTGCTGGCATCTTTATTCACGTTATCAGTCTCATATTGAAAAGTTACTTCTCTCGACGCCATCCCCTCTATTTTTCGTTGATGTCCGGACCGGCGAGATCTTGTATTCCAACCGTCAGGCAATGCAGTTGCTTGGTATCCGCCAGATTGGCGTAAACTTTCGTTTTCCTACCGTGGAAAGCGAAAATAGTTTCCGTCAATACTTAACCAATCACATCAACTCTCGATCATTTGCTCAGAACTCGCTTTGGGCACTGTCTGAATTTGAGTCCTTCAAGATCAATCTTGTGGGGCGTAAGATCCACTTTAGAAACAAAAAAGCGTGGATGATTCACGCATCACCTTACAAAAACACGAATGAAGAGCAATCCCAAGAGCTGCGTGAACTGAATGTCGCCCGTACCGCTTTGGACTCCCTGTCTGAGTTGATTTATGTAAAGGACCAAAAAGGTGAATTGCTAGCAAGCAACCGCTCCTTCAAGAAGTTTTGGCATGGTCGCCCGGAAGAGGGCACTTTGAGCGTTTCGGGTGGAGCCTTAAAAGGCCGCGTCAGTGAACGTTCATGGACGACTGACCAAGATGGTAAAAGCTGCCTACTTGAAACCTACCAAAGTGTGTTGTTATCTCAGGATGGGGAAAACATCGGCACGCTTTCTATTAGCCATGATGTAACCGACTGGCACGATATGCAGCAGAAACTGCGTGGTGAGATGGAAAAACGTAAAGATACCGAAGTCGCCCTTGCTCAGCGTGACACCATCTTACAAAACATCTTAGAAGCCAGCCCTGACTCGATCGGTATCTTTAATGAAAACATGGTTTACCAAGCCTGTAATAAGCCGTTTGTGGCAGCGCTTGGTATTTCTGAGGTCAGTGACTTGGTCGGTAAGCGCCTTCAGGATGTGGTGCCAAATAGCATGTATATGCGTATCTCAGAGTCCGATCATCAGGTGCTTCATCAAGGGAAATCACTGCGTTATATCGACAAGGTGATCTCTAGTGATGGTGAATACACTTGGTATGACGTGGTGAAGTCGCCATTTAGAGATCCAGCGTCTAGCACGAATGGTGTGTTGATCATGGCTCGCGATATCACCGAGCGTTACCTTGCTGAGCAGAAATTGGAAGAGGCGAACCTTGAGCTTGAGCGTCTCAGCTTTATGGACAGTCTGACTCAGGTTTCTAACCGACGCCGCTTTGATGAACAACTGTCGACCCTGTGGCATTACCATGTACGTGAGAAGTTACCACTTACTATTATGTTGTGCGATATCGACTTCTTTAAAGGCTACAACGACTACTACGGTCACCAACAAGGTGATGATGCGCTGATTCAAGTCTCTCAGGCGTTTAAGAAGGTACTTAACCGTTCGTCAGATTGTGTGGCTCGTTATGGTGGTGAAGAGTTTGGTTTTATTCTGCCAAACACAACCGCGGACGGAGCATTGATGGTCGCACAGCGAATTCATGATGAAGTGCTAAAGCTGGGGCTGATCCATGAAAAATCGACCGTTTCTGAGTTTATTACCGTCAGTATTGGTGTTATCTCTTATGTACCGACTCCTGAAGATGAGATGGAGTCTGCGGTAGCGTTAGCTGACAGTGCGCTTTATCAAGCGAAGTCTGATGGGCGAAATCGTTCTAGCGTGCATCCATCGTCGATTCGCTAAATAAATTTATCACTGACTTAGCCTTTATTTACTTGGGTTATCTGTTTTAAACAATATAACCCAGCTCTCTTGCTGCATGTGATGTAGCTAGCTTACCTCCTATCTTCAAACAGGGTAGAATGTTGCTAGTCTTATCGCATGGAGCGCTAAATGAAACCCATGAAAAATCTCGCCCAGTATTACGTAGATCTACTCGTAAAGCTGGGGATTGTCCGCTTTTCTATCTTACTCGCCTTAGCGCTTGTTGCCCTCGCTGTTGTCGTGCAAGTCGGCATCACTCTCGCACTTAAAGGTAATGTTGATGACATCGACATTGTCCGCTCAGTATTCTTCGGTTTAGTGATCACACCTTGGGCCGTTTACTTTCTGTCAGTGGTTGTTGATCAGCTGGAAGAGTCTCGTCAGCGTTTAGCTAAGTTAGTCTCTAAACTTGGCGACATGCGAGAGCGCGACCAAGAGCTGAATAATAAGTTGCAGCTTAATATCGAGAAGCTTAATCAAGAAATTGAAGAGCGTGAAAAGGCCGAAGAGGCGCGTGCTGAAGCGATGCATGACCTCGAGAATGAAGTATTTCAGCGTGAGCGCACTCAGCTTGAACTTGCAGAGCGAACGGCACTGCTGCGCTCGTTTATCGATGCCTCGCCTGACCTTATTTACTACCGTAATGAGGACGGCGTGTTCTCGGGTTGTAACCGTGCAGTTGAGGAGCTCACTGGCAAGACAGAAAAAGACTTGGTGGGTTTGACGCCGTGGGATGTCTACAGCAAAGAAATCGCTCAGCAAGTTGTTGAAACAGATAAGAAAGTTTTTGCTGACAACCAGGCTCTCACCTACGATCAATGGCTTGAGTACCCAGATGGACGTAAGAGCTACTTCGAACTGCGTAAAGTGCCTTTCTACAGCAAAGATGGTCGTCATCTTGGTTTGGTGGGCTTCGGTCGTGATATTACCGAGCGTAAAGAGCATCAAGAGTCCATTGAGAAAGCTAGCCGTGATAAGACCACCTTTATTTCTACTATCAGCCACGAGTTAAGAACACCGCTTAACGGCATTATTGGCTTAAGCCGCATGTTGCTTGATAGCCAACTGACCAGTGAGCAGCGCAAACAGATGCAAACTATCAAGGTGAGCGCGGTAACACTGGGTAACATCTTCAACGATATTATCGACATGGATAAGTTCGACCGTCGCAAGCTTGAGCTATTCCCAACCCCGATCAACTTTGAAGACTTTGTTGTGGAGATCGAAAGTATCTCGGCACTGATGGCTGAACAGAAAGGTTTGAGGTTCGACTTAGAACGATTGTCTGATCTTCCTGTGGCTGTTGAAGTTGATGGTACTCGTCTAAGACAGGTACTGTGGAATCTAGTTAGTAACGCGATGAAGTTCACCAAAGATGGTGGCGTGGTGATGACTGTTAGCGCCGATATTGATGGTGACTTTGCCAACATCACCATGGAAGTCGAAGATACGGGTATTGGTATCCCTGAAAGTGAGCTCGAGAAAATCTTCGCGATGTACTATCAGGTGAAATCAGGCACCGATAACTTACATGCAGTGGGAACAGGTATTGGCCTTGCTGTCTCTAAACAGTTGATCAACATGATGGATGGTGACATTGAGGTAACCAGTGAAGAGGGCTTTGGTAGTACCTTCACGGTTTCGATTCGTGTGCCTGTTAATCATGATACTCAAGCCTTGATTAAGACACCTCGAAAACAGTCGAACCTTAAGATCTTTATGGTTGAAGATATCGAACTCAATATCACGGTTGCGCGCTCTCTGTTGGAGAGCCTAGGTCATGAAGTGACGGTGGTGATGACGGGTAAAGAGGCGCAAATTGCCTTCAACCCAGAAGACTATGACTTGGTATTGTTGGATATCCAGCTACCAGATATGACAGGTTTCGATATTGCCCAGTACTACCGTGAGAAATACCCCCAATTACCGCCGTTAGTGGCATTGACTGCGAATGTACTAAGTAACAAGCAAGAGTATTTCCAGAAAGGTATGGATGAAGCGATCAGTAAACCGCTATCCGTGAGAGCGATTCAAGATGTGATCAGCGAACTTATCGAGGATGCACCAGAGGCTGTGAAAGAAGCCGGAGCGACCGAAAAGGTAGAGGAGAGTAAGCCGACGATTTCTTCGATTGACACCAGTTTGCTTGATATTGATATGCTAGAGTCTTATGTTGACATTGTTGGACCGAAGCCGGTTTTAGATAGCATCGTGATGTTTGAAGATATGATGCCGGAGTATATGGAAATATTGAACTCCAATATGGTCGCGAAAGACCAAGCCAGTATCGTTTCTGAGGCGCACAAGATAAAAGGCGCTGCAGGTTCAATTGGTTTGAAGCGCATCCAGCAAGTAGCTCAAAAAGCCCAATCCCCAGACCTACCAGCTTGGTGGGAAAATATTTCAGATTGGGTCGATGAGATTAATAACGAATACCAGAATGACATTGAAGTCTTAAAGAGTTGGTTAAACCAAAGGTAGAAGAATAATGAAAAAATTAGCATTCGCCGCATGCGTAGTGGCATTAGCGGGCTGTGCTGCACCACAAGTTGAGTGGCAGCAGGACAACCAAGTTGAAGTATCTGCAGCGACAGTCACAATGAAAAGCAACCTTTGGCACAACAAGATGCCAACGATCGGAGAGACTCAAGACAAGACTCTGCATGGCGCTATCTACCTAGAGTCAGATTCAGAATTACCAGCAACACTGGCGGTGGAAAGCGTGACCGTTAAGCAAGGCGCAGATACCTTGTTAGTAACGGCTGACGATCTTGATTTAAGAACGCACAGCGAGACTCAGTGGGAAGTCGCGTTTGTATGGCAGCTAGAGATCGACAGCGAAAAGCCGGTTGATGTTGCGGTTGAACTGAAAGACGGTGAAACGGTGAAATGGCTGGTGGAGAAAGACGTTAAGGTTGATACGGTTTACTAACCCTTATTCAACTCAGAACAACAAAAAAGGGAGAATGCGTTGGCATTCTCCCTTTTTAATAACCATTGATTGCGCTTCAACTGTTTAAACACTATGTGCTAAACGACTAGAAACGCGAATCGAATTAGTCTTCTAGGTCACCACAAAAGCGGTAGCCTTCACCGTGAATCGTTGCGATGATTTCTGGAGTACCAGAAACAGATTCAAAGTGCTTACGAATACGACGGATTGTTACGTCTACAGTACGATCGTGTGGCTTAAGCTCACGGCCAGTCATCTTCTTAAGAAGGTCTGCACGTGTTTGGATCTTACCTGGGTTCTCACAGAAGTGAAGTAGAGCACGGAACTCTGAACGAGGTAGCTTGTAGCCTTCGCCATCTGGGCTAACCAGAGAACGACTGTTGATATCTAGTACCCAACCGTTGAACTCGTACTTCTCAACGCTGCGCTTCTCTTCTTGAACAGAGCTTGTGCTCATTGAACGGTTAAGAAGGTTGCGTGCACGAATAGTCAGTTCACGAGGGTTAAAAGGCTTAGTGATGTAATCATCAGCGCCGATCTCTAGGCCAAGGATCTTATCAACTTCATTATCACGACCAGTTAAGAACATAAGCGCTACATTTGCTTGCTCACGTAGTTCACGCGCAAGTAGTAGGCCATTCTTACCTGGAAGGTTGATGTCCATAATTACAAGGTTAACTTGGTTGTCAGATAGCACTTGGTGCATCTCTTCACCGTCGCTAGCCTCAAAAACAGCATATCCCTCTGCTTCAAAAATACTCTTTAGAGTGTTACGAGTTACTTGCTCATCTTCAACGATAAGAATCTGCGGGGTTTGCATTTGGCGGTACCTAAATTTGTGACGAAACTGTGCTAATAGAATAAATTCTAGGCAAAAACATAACATACAGGTAATGTATTTTTGATGATAACTTAAAGTTTTCAAAAAAACACTTACTTCCAGCTATCTGCCTTCCTTGAAGTATTGCCCAATAACGTAGATCCAGTACGCCTTTCAATCATTCTTTTAGTGATTGCAACGGATTCTATAATGTTAACAGCATGCTAACAACGCGAGAATGTTAATTCCATTCACTTTGTTGATTTACATCAATTGCCGTATCGCAACAAACTTTAATAGTATGGCTACAACTTAACCAGTGTTATGGTGACTATTTAGCAGGAAAACCAGAATGATTATTCGAGATAGTGATCACATCTCGCCCGCTAAAGACCTGATTATGAACCAAGGAAGCTGAACGCTGTCCTTAGAGTCTAGTAGATAAATATGTTCAATCAACCTTGATTCAGTATTAAATTGAGCATAGAACAATGAAAACAAAGGAATAATTTTTAATAACAATATAAAAGCATAGGGGCTCGCCTGATTTTCAGGTACGCCTTACTCACGGAGGATATATGCACGATATAACACCCGACTTGTGTGATGAGTTTGAAAGCAAAGTCACCCTACTTAACCTTCCATTACAGAACTTCGGTCAACGTGGTGCGTTCTGGGGAAAAATTGTAACAGTTCGTTGTTATCACGATAATTCGAAGGTTCGCGAAGTTTTAGAGACTGACGGCAGCGGCAAAGTATTGGTTGTTGACGGAAATGGCTCGTGTCAAAAAGCACTGCTTGGTGACCAACTCGCGATTCTTGCCATAGAGAATGGTTGGGAAGGCGTGATTGTAAACGGTGCTGTACGTGATGTTGGAATGATGTCACAAATGGACTTGGGTGTTCAGGCGCTAGGTGCATCACCATTCAAAACCGAGAAGCGTGGCGTAGGCCAAGTGAATGTGACACTGACGGTGCATAACCAATTGATTCAGCCTGGAGATTACATTTATGCCGATTGGAATGGCGTGCTAATTTCATCTGAGTTGCTGCTTGAATCATAAGTGGTGTGTGATCTTCAGATGAGGTTTGGATCATAACTTTGTCCATCGATATTAAGCTTATGGATTAGAAGCGAAACCCTAGTCCTACTTCGACACCTTGCTGCCACTCTTCGTAATCAAGGGTGGCATGCAAATCCAAGTTGTCGGTCAGTTGCACTCGGCTCGACACCTCAGCCGCAACAGATTTGTCACTGTCTTCTGTTTCATCTTTATAGGTGTGCAAAGAACTGTTGAACGAGACCCTTTCTGAAAACTGGTAACTGACACCGCTCAAGAATCCACTTTCATGTTTCAATGACGCATTGTTGATTCGTGTACCGACGTAAACATCCACGTCATCGAATAAGCTGTACGCGTAACCGCTGTCGACTTTCCAAGTATCGAAACTTTCGTTGGATGCGTTTTGAGATGAAATAAAGAACTTGTGGGCCGAACGATCAATTTGACTCGGCAATAAAGGCAAGCTATTCGCTGAACATACAACAGGCATAGCAAAGGCTAAAAGAATAAGTAATCTCTTCACTTCCCACTCCTGATGTTATTTATTATTGTTCAGCGAACGTTATCGTTCAATTAAAGCACAGTTCTTGTATGCTTGCTGAACAATCGATATAGCATTTTGTTATGACCTTATATGAAATTGATTTGCTAATATCTGTTCGTTTATCAAACCGTACCTCTGAATTGTCGGTGCGCACTGGATGTTTTATCACTGAAATGACGGTTTGCTCTGAAAAACGGTCTGAATGTAAAAAAAACGCAACTTTTCATTGACGTCTAGTGGTAAAAATTGATACACGTAGAGTAAAGCACAAGCAGAGAATTTGATATGCAGCACGTAAGCCACCTAGTAATGACCACAACCATTATTATTACCGACATTAACATTGTTGGGGCAGGCTGCTAAGTAACGGATTTAAAAAAAAAGGCCTGTATCCAACAAGATACAGGCCTTTTTTTGTACCATTTTTATGACTTATGGAGAAAGGGATGCGCGTTTTAAAGTTTGGAGGTTCATCATTAGCTGATGCAGATCGTTTTTTACGAGCGGCTGATATCATCGCTAATAATGCCCAGCAAGAAGAGCTAGCCGTTGTACTATCGGCTCCAGGAAAAACAACCAATAAGTTGGTCGCTGTTATTGAAGCTGCACTAAAAAATGGTGAAGCTGACGCACAGATTACAGAGATCGAATCTTCATTTAATGCACTATTTGCAGAGATCAAAGCGGTCGTACCTTCAATTGATGGTTCTGCGTTCCAAGAGCAGGTGGATACTTCTCTTGCTCAGCTAAAGCAGTTCGTGAATGGCATCAACCTACTTGGTATGTGCCCAAACCACGTCAACGCTCGCATCATCAGTAAAGGTGAGCGAATCTCTATCCAGTTAATGAAAGCAGTGTTGGAAGCGAAAGGCCAACCAGCAAGCCTGATTGACCCTGTTCAATACCTATATGCTAAAGGCGATCACCTTGAAGCTATGGTTGATGTGGATGTCTCTACACAGAACTTCCAACAATCACCACTTCCGAAAGGCCACGTTAACATCATGCCGGGCTTTACTGCTGGTAATGAAAAAGGTGAGCTAGTCACGCTTGGTCGTAATGGCTCTGACTACTCAGCAGCTGTGCTAGCGGCGTGTCTACGTGCGGATTGCTGTGAAATCTGGACTGATGTCGATGGCGTTTACAACTGTGACCCGCGCTTAGTTGATGATGCTCGTCTGCTTAAATCACTTAGCTACCAAGAAGCAATGGAGCTTTCTTACTTTGGTGCTTCGGTTCTACACCCGAAAACTATTGCTCCTATCGCACAATTCCACATTCCTTGTCTGATCAAAAACAGCTTTAACCCACAAGGTGCTGGTACTTTGATTGGTCAAGACACTGGCGAAGATAACCTAGCGATCAAAGGCATCACGACACTAAGTGACCTAACGATGGTTAACGTATCAGGCCCAGGCATGAAGGGTATGGTTGGTATGGCGAGCCGCGTATTCGGCGCGATGTCTTCGGCTGGCGTATCTATTGTTCTTATTACTCAATCGTCTTCTGAGTACAGCATCAGCTTCTGTATCGAGTCGGCTGATAAGTTAAAAGCTAAGCAAGTGCTATCAGAAGCGTTTGAACTTGAGCTTAAAGATGGTCTGCTAGAGCCAGTTGAGTTCATGGATGACGTTGCTATCGTGACCTTGGTGGGCGATGGCATGCGTACTTCACGCGGTGTTGCTTCTCAGTTCTTCTCTTCTTTAGCTGAAGTGAACGTGAACATTGTTGCGATTGCACAAGGCTCATCTGAGCGCGCTATCTCTGCGGTTATCCCTGAAGATAAAATTTCAGAAGCAATCAAAGCGTGTCACGAGAACCTATTTAACTCTAAGCACTTCCTTGACGTATTCGTTGTTGGTGTTGGCGGTGTTGGTGGCGAACTTGTTGACCAGATCCAACGTCAGCAAGGCAAACTGGCTGAAAAGGGCATCGTGATTCGCGTATGTGGTTTAGCCAACAGCAAAGGTTTATTGCTAGACAGTGAAGGCTTACCACTAGAACAGTGGCGTGATCGCATGTCGAGTGCGACAGAAGAGTTCAGCCTCGCTCGCTTAGCCGCTCTTGTTCAACGTAACCATATCATCAACCCTGTATTGGTTGACTGTACGTCTAGCGAAGATATTGCGGCGCAGTATGCTGATTTCCTAGCAGCAGGTTTCCACGTAGTAACACCAAACAAGAAAGCAAATACAGCTAGTATGGCTTACTACCATCAGCTGCGTGAAGTCGCACGTAACTCACGTCGTAAACTGATGTACGAGACAACGGTTGGTGCAGGTCTACCTGTAATCGAAAACCTACAGAACCTAATCTCTGCAGGTGATGAGCTTGAGAAATTCAACGGCATTCTGTCTGGTTCTCTTTCTTACATCTTCGGTAAGCTTGATGAAGGTATGACGTTAAGCCAAGCAACCAACATTGCGAAAGACAACGGCTTCACAGAACCTGACCCACGTGATGATCTATCTGGTATGGATGTGGCGCGTAAGCTACTTATTCTTGCTCGTGAAGCAGGCATGGCGCTTGAGCTTGAAGACGTTGAAGTTGACCAAGCTCTACCACCAGGTTTTGATGATTCAGGTACGGTTGAAGAGTTCATGGCTCGCTTGCCTGAAGCGGACGCTTACTTCCAAGAGCAATCAGCTATCGCAGCAGAAGAAGGCAAAGTACTTCGTTATGTTGGTGAGATCGCCGATGGTAAATGTAAGGTTCGTATCGCAGCTGTTGATGGCGACGACCCAATGTTCAAGATTAAAGATGGCGAGAACGCTCTAGCATTCTACAGCCGTTACTACCAACCAATCCCGCTAGTACTTCGTGGCTACGGCGCTGGTACTGAAGTAACAGCAGCAGGCGTATTCTCTGATGTGATGCGTACTCTTGGTTGGAAATTAGGAGTTTAGGAATGAGTTCAAATGATATGGATGTTGTCGTTTATGCTCCTGCATCAATCGGTAATGTCAGTGTAGGGTTTGATGTGCTGGGGGCCGCTGTGTCTCCAGTAGATGGCACACTGCTGGGTGACCGAGTTATGGTTAAAGCAGGTGATGAACCATTCTCACTTAAAACAGCAGGTAGCTTTGTTTCTAAGCTGCCAACTGAAGCCAAAGAAAACATCGTCTACGACTGCTGGGTGGTGTTCTCTAGAGAGCTAGATAAAAAAGGCGTTGCGCTTAAGCCACTGGAAATGACGCTAGAAAAGAACATGCCTATCGGTTCCGGTTTAGGTTCAAGTGCATGTTCAATCGTAGCGGCGCTTGATGCGCTAAACCGTTTTCATGGTCAGCCACTGAATGAAACTGAACTGCTTGCCCTAATGGGTGAGATGGAAGGTAAAATTTCAGGTGGTGTGCATTACGACAACGTAGCACCGTGCTACCTTGGTGGTGTGCAACTAATGCTTGAAGAGCTAGGCATCATTAGCCAAGAAGTGCCGTGCTTTGATGACTGGTACTGGGTGATGGCTTATCCGGGCATTAAAGTATCTACGGCTGAAGCGAGAGAGATCTTACCATCTCAATACCGTCGTCAGGATATCATTGCTCATGGTCGCCACTTAGCGGGCTTTATCCACGCGTGTCACTCTGGCCAACCTGAACTGGCAGCGAAGATGATCAAAGACGTGATCGCTGAACCATATCGTGAGAAACTGCTTCCAGGGTTTGCTGACGCACGTAAATACGCGCTGTCGGCAGGTGCATTAGCTACTGGTATTTCTGGTAGTGGCCCAACTCTATTTAGCATTTGCAAAGAACAAGATGTCGCCGAGCGTGTTGCACGCTGGTTAGAACAAAATTACGTACAAAATGAAGAAGGATTCGTTCACGTTTGTCGCCTAGATAAGCAAGGTTCGATCGTTACAGGAAGTGAGTTATGAAACTGTACAACATCAAAGAAAATGATGAACAAGTCTCTTTTGGCCAAGCCGTTCGTCAAGGCTTAGGTCGCAATCAAGGTCTATTTTTCCCATCTGAGCTGCCAAAGTTTGATGATATCGATGCGCTACTAGCAGAGGATTTTGTCCCTCGTAGCTCAAAGATTTTGTCGGCGCTTATCGGTGATGAACTACCGAAAGAGCAGATCGATCAAATGGTGGATGCAGCGTTCCAATTCCCTGCACCAATCAACCAAGTAAAAGATGGTGTTTACGCACTTGAGCTTTTCCATGGTCCAACACTGGCATTTAAAGATTTCGGTGGCCGCTTTATGGCGCAATCTCTAGCGGCGGTTTCAGATGGTGGTCAAATCACTATTTTGACAGCAACATCAGGTGATACTGGTGCAGCAGTTGCGCATGCTTTCTACGGCATGGAAGACATCAACGTTGTGATTCTTTACCCGAAAGGCAAGATCAGCCCGCTACAAGAAAAACTATTCTGTACGCTGGGTAAGAACATCCACACGGTAGCGATTGATGGCGACTTTGACGCGTGTCAGGCGCTAGTAAAAGATGCATTTGATGACGCAGCACTGCGTGAAGAGATTGGTCTTAACTCAGCAAACTCTATTAACATCAGCCGCTTGATGGCTCAGATCTGTTACTACTTTGAAGCGGCTTCTCAGCTAACCAAAGAGCAACGTGAAAACCTGGTTATCTCGGTACCAAGTGGTAACTTCGGCAATCTAACTGCGGGTCTATTAGCGAAAGCGCTTGGCCTACCAGTGAAGCGTTTTATCGCCGCTACCAATGAAAATGACACGGTTCCTCGTTACTTAGAAACTGGCGAGTGGGCTCCAAAACCGACAGTTGCGACAACATCGAACGCAATGGATGTGAGCCAACCAAACAACTGGCCACGTATCGAAGAGCTTTGCCAACTGAAAGGCTGGGGCTTGGATACACTGGGCAAAGGTAAAGTATCTGACGAGCAGAGCGCTGAATCAGTACGTGACCTAAAAGCACAAGGTTACCTATGTGAACCGCATGGTGCGATTGCTTATCGCCTGCTGGAAGAGCAGCTTCAAGAGAATGAAACTGGCTTGTTCCTATGTACAGCGCACCCAGCGAAGTTCAAAGAAGTGGTTGATGATATCCTAGGTTCAGACATTGAATTGCCAGGTCCGCTAGCTAAACACGCTGCAATGGAGTTGTTATCTGAAGATTTAGATAATGATTTTGAAGCACTAAAAGCAGTACTTCGTCGAGTTCAACCAGCGTAATTTTTATTTGCGTGTAGAACCTGATGGTTAAGAGAAAGGTGAATGAGCAATCATTCACCTTTTTTATTGCCTGATGGCTTTTAACCAGTAAGCTCTAATGAAGTATTTTCTTAAGCTTGAGGTTAGCTCAAGCTCGGCAGTGAACTGACCAAAGTAAAATAGAAAGGGATAGTATGAATTTTTTGATTTTTCTTGGCTCTGTACGTGAGAGCACCCCACCAAGACCAGCCCGATTAGGGATGAGAGTCAGCAAGGCGTGTGCAAAACTACTAACGAATAAACACTCAGATCATACGGTTGAGATTATCGACCCACTGGATTACGACTTTGGTGACGTATTTAAGCCTGAGTTTTCTTACCATCGTTCCAAAGTACCTGCACATCTTGCGGAGTTAGCCGATAAGATTGCCAAAGCTGATGGCTACGTGATGGTAAGCCCGGAATATAATCATTCAATGAGCCCAGCACTGGCCAATATTCTTAACCATTTTGGTAGCTCGTTATTCTCATATAAACCGAGTGCGATTGTGACGTATTCTGCAGGGCAGTGGGGCGGGGCAAGAGCGTCGGTTTCGATGCGAACCTTCTTATCTGAACTCGGTTGTTTACCGGTTTCTGCGATGATTCATCTGCCTAAAGCACAAGAAGTCTTTGATGAAGAGGGTTGTGTTGCCCAAGAGTCAGAGCAAGATCAATGGGATGAATACATGAACCGAACCTTCCATCAATTGATGTGGTGGGCACAAGGTGCAGCGTTACAGAGAGACAAAGTGGATCCTACAACGTTAGCTAAGGCCTTTACTAAAGATCCTTCTCAGCGAAATGCGCCGTAGCCGGTGTATAGGTAAATGTGAGCAGCATAAAAACGAAAAAAGCTTGGTCATCTCTGACCAAGCTTTTTAAATCTTTAACACTCTAGTTTCTGAGATTATAGAGACTCAGTGAACGTACGTGCGATAACGTCACGTTGCTGTTCAGTTGTTAGAGAGTTGAAACGTACAGCGTAACCCGATACACGGATAGTTAGCTGTGGGTAGTTCTCTGGGTGAGCAACTGCGTCTTCTAGTGTTTCACGCTTAAGAACGTTAACGTTGAGGTGTTGACCACCTTCGATACGTGGTGCTGCTTCGATAGCAACTTCACGGCTCTCGTATTCACCTAGGTCTGCAGCTGGGATAACTTGGTCAGCTTCGAAACCAGCAGTAGCTGCAACACAACGAGCTTCATTCTTTTCGCTGTCTAGTAGCCAGATTGAGTTTAGTAGGTCGTCGTTTGCTGCTTTAGTAATTTGAATACCTTGGATCATAACTATCTCCTAGTCCACTGAATGTGGTTTGATTATGGTGTTAACTTTCGATTTTTATTGAGCTGGGTAATATATACCTAATATTTGTGAGGTTAACATTGATTTAAGTCAAAAAACAACCAAAAACCATATTTTTACAAAGGTGATTATTTTGAGGTAAATCAATAAAACCTTTGAAAACAAATTAATTACAAAATATTTTAAACTATAAAAAATATTTAACGGTTATATTTGTTGTAATTTTACTACATTTGTTGCGCTTTTATTGAGCGATAACCGATACAGCCCTTTATTTATTATGCATTCTGAAAGTGTGAAGTGATTTAATGACAAACAAAATTTCATCGTCAAAACCTGAAACAAATATTAAGTTTATTGGCGCTCATGTGTCGGCAGCCGGTGGTGTTGATCAGGCTCCAATGAGAGCTCGAGAGATAGGTGCTAATGCGTTTGCACTGTTTACTAAAAACCAGAGGCAATGGGCTGCAAAGCCGTTAGAGGCGAAAACTATTAGCGCCTTTAAAGCCAACTGCAAAATGTTGGGCTTTTCAGCGGAGCACATTCTTCCTCACGACTCCTACTTGATTAACCTCGGCGCACCAGAAGAAGAGAAACTAGAGAAATCACGCGCTGCCTTTATTGACGAAATGGAGCGTTGTAATCAGCTTGGTCTAACGCTACTGAATTTTCACCCTGGGAGTCATTTAAAGAAAATCTCAGAAAGTGAATGCTTGGCTAAGATCGCTGAGTCGATTAACCTCGCCCATCAAGCGGTTCCAGATGTGATTGCGGTGATCGAGAATACGTCAGGCCAAGGCACTAACTTGGGTTGGAAGTTTGAGCACCTAGCAGAGATTATCGAGCAAGTAGAAGATAAATCGCGTGTTGGCGTGTGTTTAGACACCTGCCACACCTTTACAGCGGGTTATGACCTAAGAACAAAAGAAGCGTGCGAACACACTTTCGCTGAATTTGACCGCATCGTGGGTATGCACTATCTAAGAGCAATGCACATCAATGATTCAAAAGCTGAGTTCGCGAGCCGAGTTGATAGACACCATTCTTTAGGAAAAGGCGAAATTGGCTGGGATTGTTTTGAGTATATTGCCTCAGATTCCCGCTTTAACGGAATCCCTCTTATCCTAGAAACGATTGATTCGACGATTTGGAAAGAGGAAATTCAACAGCTTAGAATGTTTCATCGCTCAGCAACGCTAGCGACGGAAGAGGCGTAATAATAGAGGGGGAAATTAATTTTCTTCTTTTTATAAGAATTGGCACCTTTATTTCATAGCTACTAAGTGAATATGTAGTTCACGATGTCTTATAGGAGGTGCCTTTATGTATTCAAAAGCCCAAACTTCAACTGTTTCTGCCGCTCGTCGTTTACCGACTCCAAATCGTCACGTGCATAGCCATGGTCACCATCGTACTCAGCAGAAAAGCGGTTAATCGAGATCAACACAACTTGAACTGATTATTATGATTCATTAACAAGTGAACCCTACACATCATGTTTATTGATAGCTGTATGAGGTATAACTAAAGCCTTATTTAGGACAGTTAGCCGATACAGCTATTTTTTGACTGGCGAAACCTAGAAACCATGATGATTGGGAAGTAAAACGATGAGCACACCAAAGACTTGGGAATCCATTATTAATGACGAACGTGAGAAAGAGTACTTCCAAAGTGTTCTCGCTTTCGTCGAACAGCAACGTAATAGTGGGAAAACCATTTACCCACCTCAAGAGCAGGTATTCAGCGCTTTTGATATGACGCCCTTTGAGTCTGTGCGAGTGGTTATCCTAGGACAAGACCCTTATCACGGTGCTAATCAAGCACACGGTTTAGCTTTCTCTGTATTGCCCGGCGTTAAAATCCCGCCTTCTCTACGCAATATGTACAAAGAACTGGCACAAGATATCGAAGGTTTTGAAGCGCCTAGCCATGGTTACCTTGAAGCTTGGGCATCACAAGGGGTGTTGATGTTGAATACTGTTTTAACAGTAGAAGAGGCACAAGCACACTCACATGCCAAATGTGGCTGGGAAACCTTTACCGATGCCATTATTGCAGAGCTGAACCAGCGTTCTGAGCCGATTATTTTCTTGTTGTGGGGCGCGCATGCCCAGAAGAAAGGCCAAGCAATTGATACCCAGAAGCACCATGTGTTAGCCGCGCCTCACCCTTCACCATTATCTGCACGTCGCGGTTTCTTTGGTTGTCAGCATTTTTCAACGGCTAACAAACTGCTTTCTTCTATGGATCTGCAACCTATCGACTGGCGCCTACCTGCAGAAGTGTAGGTTGGTTGTTTTCTGAGCAGGGTCAAATCATAACTCGGCATCTTCGTATACACTTATAAATAGTAGGTGTAATGGAGTGCAATACTATGATGATTGAAAGGATAAGACGAGAGCATGGCTATATGGCTCGATTACTCGCGATACTCAACAATAAGTTAGAGTTTCTAAAACAGGAGCGAGAGATAAACTATAGCCTTATCGCTGAGGTGGTTCACTACTTGATGAACCATTCAGACAAAGTACATCACCCTAAAGAAGACGTCATTTATCGCTATTACCTTAAGCAATATGGCAGTGACCAAGCAATTGAGGACTTGGAACTCGAGCATCAATTGCTATCTGAGAAAACGGCTGACTTTTTAGGTGTGGTAGACATGATCCTCCAAGATGCCGTGGTGCCACAGCAGGTGTTCATCGATCAACTCGAAAGCTTTGTTAAAGCGCAGCGAAAGCATATGGAGTATGAAGAGAAGCATGTGTTACCTATGATCGTGCAAGCATTTACAGTGAAGGATTGGCAAGAGGTTGAATCGCAATGGCTTCAACCTGAAGATGACCCCGTGTTTGGGGATACGATTGCTGATCAGTATCGTCAACTCGCGGCGCGCGTGCGACAAAATGAACAAGAGTGTGTTTAGCGAGTCAGTATTCCCCTCTATATTAAAGGGGACTTTCCCTCACAACGGAAATTTCAAAATGACTCGCAGCGTACGATATCACCAAATGAAATAAAAAAGGCACCTTCATAGGTGCCTTTTGCTATCTGTTTTCTTATCGTGCTGATTAAAGCTTTATATCGTCAAGGCTGAAATCAAGTCCTAGGTTCATCTCTCGCAGCTCTTTCTCAAGCTGTCTACGGTCATTGATTGCCTCAATTTCACGCCACTTACGCTTGAGTGGTTTAGAGCGTGTTTTCTGAGTTGCACGTGGCATTTCTAGTTCTGATATTTCATCGAATTGAAAGTTATCCATAAGCCATATCTCCTTCCGTGGGACTAGTTCTTACGAACTATTAAATATCATATTTAGGTTCACCATAACCTTGATTTGTTTCTCATTTGTTTCAAAACTATGAAGCTTTTGTTCTCGTTTTTTATGCATGCTCACACATTGTGGTGATTTTTATGTGCAAAAAACGAGCAAACAAACCGAAGTAAACGATTAAATTAAAGGTTATTGAATGTTAATTCATTGTGCGAAAGGAATAGTATTTTAGTGATAATGCATTTAAGTGCGTATTGTACTGTACGAGACGGGGATCTTATTACTCTAGAAAAAAACACAGATCTTCACTATACCTTGTAAAACCTAGGCTGACGTTACCTTTACAGTGTGCCGTTCTTATTCGGTGGGGTCGGTTGTTGATGTTGAGATTATGTCCCGATAATGTGACTTTTATTGGGCTGGATTGTTGAAAAATGTGTTAACAAAAGGTGTGTTATTAGTGAAATGTCATTTTAATATAAATTCATTTGCATATTGATTTTTAGGTCGTCTCGCTGCATTATCCGCCCGTCAAAAAATACACCGATACGTAAAATGGATGCATGAAGCGACATTTACAATCTAGATCGCAACAAATAAATATAAAACTAATGCCGACACAACTATTGACACTGGCATAGGTGATCTAGGGGAAGGCTTGGAAGCATGATCGGTGCTTAAACTCAATTACGAGGTTCACGTGACAGACTTAATCAATTTGATGAACGATCTCCTTTGGGGATCTATCTTAGTTTATTTACTGGTTGGTGTGGGTATCTACTTCACCGTACGACTAGGCTTCATTCAATTCCGCCATTTCGGCCACATGTTCTCAGTTCTAAAGAACAGCCGTAAAGCAGACAGTGCTGGTATCTCTTCTTTCCAAGCTCTTTGTACTAGTCTCGCTGCTCGTGTAGGTACGGGTAACATGGCAGGTGTTGCTGTTGCACTTACTGCTGGTGGCCCTGGTGCTATCTTCTGGATGTGGCTAATTGCAATGCTAGGTATGGCAACATCGTTTGCAGAGAGCACACTGGCACAGCTATACAAAACACGCGACAACGACGGTAACTACCGTGGTGGCCCTGCATACTACATGGAGAAAGGCCTAGGCATGCGTTGGATGGGGGTTCTATTCTCTATCTTCCTAATCATCGCATTTGGTCTTGTATTCAACGCGGTTCAAGCGAACGCAATCGCAAGCGCGATGAATACTGCGTTTGACTTTGAGCGTAGCTACACAGGTGTAGCAATCGTAATTATCTCTGCATTCGTTATCTTCGGTGGTATCCGTAAGATCGCTCGTACTGCTGAAATCATCGTTCCAATCATGGCGTTGGCTTACCTTGCTATCGCATTGTTCATCATGTTTGCGAACATCGAGAAAGTGCCTGAAGTGATCGCTCTTATCTTCAAGAGTGCATTCGGTCTGCAAGAAGCGGCTGCGGGTGGCCTAGGTTACGCAATCGCACAAGCGATGATTAACGGCATCAAACGTGGTTTGTTCTCGAACGAAGCGGGTATGGGTTCTGCGCCAAACGCAGCAGCTTCTGCTACGCCTTACCCACCGCATCCAGCATCACAAGGTTATGTGCAAATGCTAGGTGTGTTCATGGATACGATCGTTATCTGTTCTGCGACAGTAGCAATCATCCTGATGTCGGGCGAGTATGTACCACACGGTGAAGTAACGGGTATCGAATTGACTCAACGTGCACTAACAGCACAAGTGGGTTCATGGGGTGGCATCTTTGTAGCGGTAGCGATTTTCTTCTTCGCTTTCACTTCAATCATTGCAAACTACTCGTACGCTGAAACGAACCTGATCTTCCTAGAGCACAACAACAAGAAAGGCCTAGTGCTGTTCCGTATTATTGTGCTGGGTATGGTTATGTTTGGTTCTCTAGCAACGCTACCAACGGTATGGGCACTGGCTGATGTATCGATGGGTCTAATGGCGATTGTTAACTTGGTGGCGATTATCCTGCTATCAGGCATCGTGATTAAGCTAGCGAAAGATTACAACCGTCAACTAGACGCAGGTAAAGTACCGACATTTGATGCAAATGACTTCCCTGAGCTTAAGTCTCAACTAGAAGACGGTATTTGGGACAACAACAAGAAGTAATTTTGTTGGAGCGATAAACCGCTCATCCTAAAACGATTAGAAAGGCTAAGGTTTCGACCTTAGCCTTTTTCTTTGTCTACCGTTTGTTATTTTGCGGTTTTGGTGATTGAAAGTGGGTGGTTAGAGTCATCTATCAAAGTAATAGGAAGAGTCATAAAGACAAGTTGATGTTTTTTCTATACTCTAGCAGCATCCAGTTAGATAACCGATTAGGGTAAAGTTATGTTAGTTGTCGTCTCTCCAGCCAAAACACTTGATTACGAATCACCACTAGCGACAGAACGCTTTAGTCAGCCGGAGTTTGTTGAACACTCTGCTGAACTGATTGAAGAGTGCCGCAAGCTGACACCTGCAGATGTTTCTGCATTGATGAAAGTGAGCGATAAGATCGCTGGGCTGAACGTAGCGCGCTTTGAGCAGTGGAGCGAAACTTTTACCCAAGAGAATGCACGTCAAGCCATCCTTGCCTTCAAAGGTGATGTATACACAGGCCTAGACGCTGAAACACTGTCGGATGAAGATTTTGACTATGCACAGAATCATCTGCGTATGCTTTCTGGTCTTTACGGCTTACTAAAGCCACTTGATTTGATGCAACCTTACCGTTTAGAAATGGGCACGCGTTTAGCGAATGCTCGTGGTACTAACTTGTACCAGTTCTGGGGCAACATCATCACAGACAAGCTGAATGAAGCGCTGAACGCTCAAGGCGACAATGTGCTGATCAACCTAGCATCTAACGAGTACTTCAAAGCGGTAAAACCAAAGAACTTGGATGGCCAAGTGATTACACCGGTATTTAAAGACTGTAAGAATGGTCAATACAAGGTGATCAGTTTCTACGCGAAAAAGGCGCGTGGCATGATGGCTCGCTACATCATTGAGAATAAAGTGGACTCAATTGAAGCGCTGACGCAGTTTGATACTGCGGGTTATTACTTCGTAGAAGAAGAGTCGAATGCGAAAGAGTTGGTCTTCAAGCGTGAAGAGCAAAACTAGACGTTATCGGTTCAAGGTAGTCGCGCTCTATGGCGAGACACCAGCCAGATAGAGAAAAGCCCCGTGCAGCGAACTGCATGGGGCTTTTTTATTGAATCGTTGAAGCAGTCAAATTACTTCTTCTTAGCTGCTTTCTTTTTCTTCGCGATTTTTTTCTTCTTCGCGATTTTTTGTTTCTCTACTGCTTTCTTATCTTCTTTCTTTGGTTTCTTTTTCTTGGTTACAGCCGCTTTCTTGTGTGTTGGGCGCATACCTTCAACAAAGCGCTCTTTGATAGCTTCTTTGGTGTAACGAGCAACACGTTCAATCATCAGTTGATCGTGCGCTTCGATTAGAGAAACCGCATTGCCTTTTTTACCTGCACGAGCGGTACGGCCGATTCGGTGTAGGTAAACATCAGCCGTGCGTGGCATGTCGTAGTTGATTACGTGGCTTACGTCTGGAAGGTCGATACCACGAGCCGCTACGTCAGTTGCTAGCAGTACGTTTACTGTGCCATCACGGAAACGAGCAATTGCATTGTTACGACGATCTTGAGGCATTTCGCCTTGAATCCAAGCACATGGAATCTGAGCGCTCTCTAGCAGTGCACGCAGGTCACCTAAACGCTCACGAGTTTTCAAGAAGACGATGCTACGCTCAGCTTCTTTAGTAATGATGTGTTTTAGCAGCTCAAGTTTGTGCTCAGCTGTGTCTGCACGGTGGTACCACTGAGTGATCTTTTTACGCTCACGTAGTGATGACTTTGCGTCGATCTCTGCTGGGTTGTTCAGTAGGTCTTCAGTGAAACCTTCAACACCTTTACCTTCTAGCGTTGCTGAGAAAAGTAAAGTTTGCTTACGCCAGCGACACTCTGCAGATAGGCGATCAACAACAGGACCAAAGCCCATGTCTAACATGCGGTCTGCTTCGTCTAGGATCAGCCATTCGATCGCGCGGCAATCAAAGCGTTCAGCTTCGATGTATTCCATAAGGCGACCTGGAGTTGCAACAACGATGTCTTGGGTGGTGCCAAGAATATCAGCGTGCTCTTGGTACATCACACCACCTGTGATGGTGAAGATGTTTAGCGCAGTGTATTTCGCAAGCTCACGAGCTTGGTCAGTGATCTGCATTGCTAGTTCACGGGTCGGCGTCAGGATAAGCATACGAGCAGGGCCCGCTTTCTTACGTGGGAAATCCTGAAGGTACTGCAGTGCTGGCAGTACGAATGAGGCTGTTTTACCAGTACCTGTTGGCGCAGAAGCCAAAACGTCTCTTCCATCTAACGCTTGTGGGATTGCTTCAGCTTGTATCTGTGTTGGGCGTTCGTAGCCCATTTCGTCAATTGCTTTAAGCAGCTCTTGGTTTAGATCGAGTTCTGCAAAGGTTCTGATCACTGTTGTTTCTCCACAAGCAATAAATGTTTCTGCCTCAAAAAGCAGACGATAAAAAAGAGTAGTCGGACATTATAGAAGCATTAGTGATTAGGATCACATGGTATTTGCTACATCTTGAGATAAAAATCTTTGGTGAGCGCTATAAATGCCTCGCTATAACCATTTTGATGATGAATGGTAAGCGATTCACGCTGCAAATCGGCCTCACACGTAGGATCTTTCGATAACTCAAAAAGAATTCGACTCGCAGGCTTCTTGTCTGTGGTTTTGACATCGAGACGCTTAGCTAGGTGCCAACCGCACTGTTTGGCAAGCTTGATAAAACCTTCTCCCTCAGGCGTTGGCAGTATAAAACTGGCGGTTGCAGTTTCGGTTGTTATCTCGAAACATCGTTTAGCAAGTTGCAGGTGATCCAAGCTGCCGGTATGTCTGGCGGTGGCTCTTTGGCTCTGCTGTGCCTGTTCCCCAGAGTTGAAGTAGGGTGGGTTGCAGATTATCGCGTCAAACTTTTTCGGAAAGTCGGTGGTGAGTACACTGCCATTATACAGAGTGATGCGATCTTGCCATGGCGACTGCTCAATATTAATGGTCGCAGCCTCAATCGCATGTGGATCAATATCGATCGCGGAGATCGAGACGTCTGTAGAACGCTGCGCGGCCATCAAGGCCAAAAGCCCGGTGCCAGTTCCAATATCGAGTGCCGAGGACTTGGGTGTAATGCTTACCCATGCGCCAAGGAGTACACCATCGGTGCTGACTGGCATACCGCTTTGCCCACCGTAAATTGAGAATTGCTTAAAATTGAAGCTTTTAGTCTGCACGATTTTGTCTTTCATGAATGTTCTGAGTATCGAGATATTTTAAGTGATTAGCTCTAATGTTAACCACTTGTATGGATCAATGTTCTGTTTGAGAAACTATTGTTGTGAATTATGGTTAGTTTATAATTGTGGCTATTTTTTCATATCTAGTGGAATCCACTGCTTTTTGTTTGTATATGCAAATTTATATGGTGTTTTTGTGTCGTGACTTGCAGCTAGCCAGTTGTTTCGTCATTATGCGCGACTATTTTATAGATTGAATGGCAGCTTTTCGCTGTAACATTCACGTAAGCACAACATAAATTCATAAATATAATTAAGGATTATCTGTGAAACAGAGTCTAAAACTAACAGATATAATGGCATTGGGCTTTATGCTTTTTGCGTTTTTCTTGGGTGCGGGTAACATCATCTTCCCACCTCTAGCTGGTCAATTGGCTGGTGATCATTTCCTTCCAGCGATGTCTGGTTTCCTGCTGACTGCCGTTGGTCTGCCGTTAATCACTATCGTAGCTGTTGCACTTGCGGGTGGTTCTTGGGGTCACCTGACTAAAGATCTTCCTAAGAAAGCAGCAACCATCATGGCTGTGTTGATCTTCATTATCATTGGTCCTGCATTTGCTGCACCACGTACCGGCCTTGTTGCTTATGAGATGGCGGTGAAACCGTTCTTCATCGATGCCTCTCAAGCCCACCTAACTTTCTTTTCTATCGCGTTTTTTGTGGTTGCCATGTTCTTCTCATGGTCTCAAGGTAAGCTTATTGACGTCATCGGTAAGGTACTGACACCGGCTCTATTTGTGGGTTTGGTTGTACTGGCTATCGCTGTATTCGTTAATCCTCAAGGTGACATTCTTGCTGCTCACGGTGAATACATTACTCAACCGCTGACAAAAGGTTTCCTTGAAGGTTACAACACCATGGATACTTTTGCTTCACTGATGTTTGGTATGCTGATTGTGGATTCTATCCGCAGCAAAGGCATCACTGACCGTGCGGCGACAACTAAGTACCTGATCAGTGCAGGTTGTATTGCAGCGGCTGGTCTAGCGTTTGTTTACATCTCTCTGTTCTTCCTTGGCGCGACAAGCTCAACGGTTGCTGCAGGCGCTGACAATGGCGGTGCGATCTTAAGCCTATACGTTCAATCACTGTTTGGTCCTTCAGGTCAGCTAGTACTTTCTGTTATCGTACTACTAGCGTGTCTAACAACAGCGATTGGCCTTGTGTCTGCGTGTTCTGACTACTTCAGCTCATTAACGCCGCTGTCTTACAAGACTTGGGTAATCATCAACGGTGTTGCTTGTGCTACGGTAGCGAACGTTGGTCTTTCTCAGCTTATTTCTCTGTCTGTTCCTGTATTGTTTGCACTTTACCCAGTAGCGATCGCATTGGTAGCACTGACGTTCTTGCGTAGCCGTTTCCCTAATCCAAAAGCGGCGTACCGCGTTGTGGTATTAGTGTCACTACTGTTCGCTCTTATCGATGGTGCGAAAGTAGCGGGTGTTGATGTATCTGCATTGAAGATGCTTCCTCTGTTTGAGATCGGCATGGGTTGGTTACTTCCAACTGCGGCAGCAATCATCTGTATGTTCTTTGTTGGTAAGTCAGCAGAGCAAGAGATGGCAGAAGAGACGGTTTAATCTCTGATTGAGATTAGATAGTCATTCTAGATGACATAGAAAAGGCCTCATTACTTCGCAGTAATGAGGCCTTTTTGTATGCTGTGTGCTTTGATATGAACAGCTGTTCGAGAGCTTACATGGCTTATAGCTTCTCGCTGTACTCAACCAGAACTTGTTCTACCCAGCTTGCGATACGGTCGTCGCTGAGTTCGTATTGTGAGTCTTCATCCAGCGCTAAGCCGACGAATTGTGATTGATCTTCTGTGAGCGCTTTAGACGCTTCGAACTCGTAGCTGTCGTCGTTTGGCCAGAAGCCAACAAATTGAGCTCCGGCCGTTTTTAGCTCGTCATGCAATAGACCCATCGCATCTAGGAACCACTCACCGTAACCTTCTTGGTCACCTAAGCCAAACAGTGCTACAACCTTACCTTTTACTGGTGTTGTCGCGATGTCGTCCCACAGCTCATTCCAATCTTCTTGGATTTCGCCAAAGTCCCACGTAGAGATACCTAGCAGTAACAGGTCGTAATCTGCCATCAATGAAAGCGGAGTCTCTTTCACGTTATGGATATCAACTAGGTCTTCACCAATAATGCCGCGAATCTTTTCTGCTGCCATTTCTGTGTAGCAGGTGGTTGAGCCGTAAAATAATCCAATTTTCATAGCAAACGTTCGATTTTAATTTCAGATGGCGAATTCTAACCATAAATCGACTTCGATTGCAGCGATTATCCGCTCAAGCTGTAATTTTTATGGCATTCATATTTGCTCTGGCATACTCTCAAAACAGTTTCCAATATTGTGAGTAACACTATGCAGTCGCCTCAAGGGCAGAGCGCAGACCACGGTCTCGTTGAACAGTTTTTAGATGCTATGTGGATGGAGCGAGGATTATCAGAGAATACTCTTGTCTCGTATCGTACTGATTTATCCAAACTATTAACGTGGATGGAACAGAATAATTATCGCCTCGACTTTATTAGTCTATCGGGATTACAGGACTACCAAAGCTGGTTGGTTGACGCGGATTTTAAGCAGACTTCCCGTGCACGTATGTTGTCGGCAATTCGTCGTTTGTTCCAATACTTACATCGTGAGAAAGTCAGAGCTGATGATCCGAGTGCGTTGTTGATTAGCCCTAAGCTGCCACAACGTCTGCCAAAAGATTTGAGTGAAGAGCAAGTGGATGCTTTGCTCGATGCGCCCGATCCGAATGACCCGATTGAACTTCGCGATAAGGCGATGCTTGAGTTATTATATGCAACCGGTTTGCGCGTGACGGAGCTGGTTAGCCTAACGATGGAGAACATCAGCCTGAGACAGGGCGTGGTACGTGTTATTGGTAAGGGCGGTAAAGAGCGCTTGGTGCCAATGGGCGAAAACGCTGTGGACTGGATTGAGAGTTTTATTGAACAAGGGCGCCCGCAACTGCTTGGTGAAAACAGTTCAGATGTGGTTTTTCCAAGCAAACGTGCTAAACAAATGACCCGTCAGACGTTCTGGTATCGTATTAAGCATTACGCGGTTATCGCAGGTATTGACACAGAATTGCTGTCCCCGCACGTTTTGAGACACGCTTTTGCCACTCATTTACTGAACTATGGTGCCGATCTTAGGGTCGTACAGATGTTACTTGGGCATAGTGACTTATCGACAACCCAAATTTATACTCACGTGGCGACTGAAAGGCTGAAGCAAATTCATACTCAGCATCACCCTCGTGCTTAAATCCATTTATTTTTAAGGTGAACTTAATGAGCGTATTACGCCGTCTTCCTCTATTAGCGCTGCCGCTGATGATCACTGCATGTAATGCATCAGAAGCGAAAGTAGAACAAACCACAACAGCCGCAGAGGTTGCTTCAGCTCAAGATATTGATACTGCGGCGCTCACCAAGCGTTTTGAAAAAATCGGTATCAAGGTGAACAAGATTGTTCCTTCGGATATTGATGGTCTTTTAGAGATTCAAACCAACAGTGGCATTATTTTCTCTTCTCCAGCGGGCGATCATTTTCTAGCAGGCACACTTTACTCTCTGGATGAAAACGGCAAATTCAGCGACGTATTGGCAGAGCGTCAAGCGCCAATCAATGCTGAGAAAGTAGCGGCATTGTCTGATACGGTTATCGAATATAAAGCAGATAACGAAAAATACGTTGTGACCGTGTTTACTGACATTACTTGCGGTTACTGCGTTCGTCTTCACAGCCAAATGCAAGGCTACAACGACTTAGGTATCACAGTACGTTACATGGCATACCCACGTCAGGGGGCTACGGGCCAAGTGGCCGATCAAATGGCGGCTATCTGGGCTTCTGACGATCCAAAAGCCGCAATGCACAATGCTAAGGTAGAGCGTAAGATGCCAGCTTCAAGTAAAGACCTTGAGGAGAAGAAACAGATCATCGCTAAGCAGTACCAACTGGGTCGTGAGCTTGGCATCAATGGCACTCCTGCAATCGTATTAGCAAGTGGTGAGTTGGTGAGTGGTTACTTACCGCCAGCACAGCTGCTTCAGCGTCTAGAGCAGTAGTTTCGTCTTTAGCAGAGCTGTCACAGTCGTCATCAGATAATATGGCGACTGTATGACTTATTTATATCCCACGTTTTTGATTTAAGGAGTGGCCTGATTGATATCAGGCCCATTTTTATATGATAGAGATTCAACGCCGTCCTGAGGTCGACATTTCCGTTTTACCTGCTCATTTACCAGATTTGTTAAAACGCATCTATGTGAGCCGCGGAGTTAACAGTGCAGACCAACTTGAGACTGCAGCGAAAGGTCTACACTCCTATCAAAAGCTAGGGGGTATTGATGCCGCTGTCGAATTGTTGTTTAAGGCGATTCAGCATCAAAAACGCATTATTGTGGTTGGCGACTTTGATGCCGATGGTGCAACTAGCTCTGCGTTGTCGGTACTTGCGCTGCGTATGCTAGGCAGTTCAAATGTTGATTACCTAGTTCCCAACCGTTTTGAAGATGGTTACGGTCTTAGCCCTGAAGTGGTGGAGCAAGCAATCGAGATTGGTGCGGAAGTGATCATGACGGTTGATAACGGTGTCTCTTCGATTGAAGGGGGGCGTTTTGCCAAAGAGAAAGGGTTAGAAGTTCTGGTCACTGATCATCACTTACCGGGCAGTGAATTGCCTATGGTTGATGCGATGGTGAACCCTAACTTAGAGAGCTGTGCATTTCCGTCTAAAGCCCTCGCTGGTGTTGGCGTGGCTTTCTATCTGATGATGGCACTGTGTGTTCACATGCGTAAACTGAATTGGTTTGCTGAACGTGGCATGACAGAACCTAAGCTAATGGAGCTGATTGACCTTGTCGCTCTAGGCACCGTTGCGGACGTGGTGCCACTTGATGAAAACAACCGAATCTTGGTGCACCAAGGCTTGCAACGTATTCGAGCGGGTAAAGCTCGTCCGGGTATTCAAGCCTTGATTGAGATTGCAAAACGAGATGCGAAACGTTTGGTCGCTTCGGATTTTGGTTTTGCATTGGGTCCTCGTATCAATGCCGCCGGCCGACTTGACGACATGTCGTTTGGTGTTGAGCTACTGATGAGTAACAACATCCACGCTGCACGTCGCATGGCGAGTGAACTTGATGGTTTGAACCAGACTCGCAAAGAGATCGAAGAGGGCATGAAACAAGAAGCGATGGCTTTCTGTGAACGCCTTGAGTTTGGTAAAGACGACTTGCCTTCCGGCTTGGCATTATTTCAACGTGATTGGCACCAAGGTGTGATTGGTATTTTGGCTTCCCGTATCAAAGACAAATACCATCGCCCTGTGATTGCGTTCGCCGATGGTGGAGAGGGGAGCATTAAAGGCTCGTGCCGCTCGATTCCGGGTTTGCACATGCGCGATGCGCTAGACCGTATCGACACTCAAAACCCAGGTTTGATTCTTAAGTTTGGTGGCCACGCAATGGCGGCTGGCTTAACGATCATGGAAAAGGATTTTGAACGCTTTAGTAAACTGTTTAACGATGTAGTGAAACAAGAACTCGGAGAAACGGCACTTAAGGGCATTATCTTGTCTGACGGAGAGTTGCTGCCTGAAGAGTTCTCTATGCACACCGCTGAAACGCTACGCGCGGGTGGCCCTTGGGGGCAAGCATTCCCAGAGCCTATCTTCGATGGTGAGTTTAAAGTGTTGCACCAAAAGCTGGTGGGAGAAAAACACCTTAAGTTAATGTTAGAGCCATTATACAAAGGCCACCCAACCAATGTGATGATTGATGGCATCGCTTTCAATGTTGATTTGCGCCGCTGGCCAGATGCCTCAGTGAAAACGGTACATCTTGCCTATAAGCTGGATATTAACGAGTTTCGTGGTAACCAGTCATTGCAGTTAATGGTTGACCACATCGAAGCAAAATAGCCTAACTTCAATAAGATTACGGCTTCTTTCGCCTTATCAAAACAACAAGCTCGGATGTGAAATTCGGGCTTGTTTTCATTCCTAAATCGCCCGCAACGGCACCAATTTCTGAGCTTAAAACTTTATATTGTTGTAAGTGACTGAATATTGGTTTGCCCTCTAAAAATTTCTGTATCTCCGTCACACTTTTGAGTACAATTCTCCGGTTAAATTCTACTCATAAATGATGAGCTAAAATGTTTGAAATCAATCCTATAAAAAACCGTCTGCAGGATGTGTCTGAGCGCACAAATATCCTGAGGGGGTACCTTTGACTATGACGCTAAGAAAGAGCGTCTAGAAGAAGTAAACGCAGAGTTAGAACAACCGGATGTATGGAACGAACCTGAGCGTGCTCAAGCGCTAGGTAAAGAGCGTTCTGCACTGGAAGCGGTAGTAGAAACGATTGACCAACTTGACCAAGGTGTTGAGGATGTTGATGGCCTACTAGAGCTAGCGGTTGAAGAAGATGATCAAGAAACGTTCGACGAAATTGAACCAGAACTAGCGGAGCTTGAAGCTAAGTTAGGTAAACTTGAGTTCCGTCGTATGTTCTCTGGTGAGCATGACGCTTCAGATTGTTATATCGATCTACAGTCGGGTTCAGGTGGTACTGAAGCACAAGACTGGACTTCAATGATGCTACGCATGTACTTGCGTTGGGCGGAAGCGAAGGGCTTCAAAACGGAAGTTATCGAAGTATCTGAAGGTGAAGTTGCTGGTTTGAAAGGTGCAACGGTACGTATCTCTGGTGAGTACGCGTACGGTTGGCTGCGTACAGAGACAGGTGTTCACCGTCTAGTTCGTAAATCACCATTTGATTCAAGTGGCCGTCGTCATACTTCATTTGCATCTGCGTTTATCTATCCAGAGATTGATGACAACATTACGATCGACATTAACCCTTCTGACTTACGTATTGACGTATACCGTGCTTCGGGCGCTGGTGGTCAGCACGTAAACACCACGGAATCAGCGGTACGTATTACTCACGTTCCTACCAACACTGTGGTTCAATGTCAGAATGACCGTTCGCAGCATAAGAACAAAGATCAAGCGATGAAGCAGCTACGTGCTAAGCTTTTTGAACTTGAGATTCAAAAACAAAATGCTGAAAAACAAGCGAATGAAGATACTAAATCAGACATCGGTTGGGGCAGCCAAATCCGCTCTTACGTACTGGATGATTCACGTATCAAAGATTTACGCACCGGCATTGAAAACCGTAATACTCAAGCGGTTCTTGACGGTGACTTAGACAAATTTATTGAAGCTAGCCTGAAATCAGGTCTGTAAGCTTTTTACCGACTATATTTGCGAAAATATAGCTGTTCAAATTATACAAGCAGGGTACATCTCAATGACTGATGCTGTTCAAAACGAAAACGTACAAGAAGAAAACAAACTAATTGCTGAGCGCCGTAGCAAGCTGGATCACATCCGCCAAAGCTGCAAAGCAAATGGTCACCCAAATGATTTCCGCCGTGAGCACCTAGCTGGCGATCTTCAAGCGGAATTCGGTGAGAAGACTAAGGAAGAGCTAGAAGAGCTTAACCACATCGTTGCGATCGCTGGTCGTGTAATGGCGAAGCGTGGTCCATTCCTTGCGATTCAAGAAACTTCTGGTCGTATCCAAGCATACGCAGCGAAAGACGTACAAAAAGTACTGAAAGAGAAGTACCAAGGCCTAGATATCGGTGACATCATCGGTGTTAAAGGTGCACTTCATAAGTCAGGTAAAGGCGATCTTTACGTGAACATGGAAGAGTTTGAACTGCTGACTAAAGCTCTTCGTCCTCTACCAGAGAAGTTCCACGGTCTAACTGACCAAGAGATGCGTTACCGTCAGCGTTACGTTGACCTAATCGTGAACGAAGATTCTCGCAACGCATTCATCGTGCGTTCTAAGCTTGTTTCTTCAATCCGTAACTTCATGAGCTCAAAAGGCTACCTAGAAGTTGAAACGCCAATGATGCACGTGATCCCTGGTGGTGCGACTGCACGTCCATTCATCACTCACCACAACGCATTAGACATCGACATGTACCTACGTGTTGCACCTGAGCTTTACCTTAAGCGTCTAGTGGTTGGTGGTTTTGATCGTGTATTCGAGATCAACCGTAACTTCCGTAACGAAGGTCTGTCTCCACGTCATAACCCAGAATTCACAATGATGGAATTCTACCAAGCGTACTCTGATTACAAAGACCTTATGGATCTAACTGAAGAGATGCTAAGCACAGCGGCTATGGACGTTCTTGGTTCTACTTCTATGCCTTACGGTGACGAAACAGTTGAGTTCGGTGGCAAGTACGCGCGTATGAGCATGTTCGATGCGATCAAGCACTACAACCCTGAGCATGCTGAGATTCAAGCACTAACAGAAGCAGACCTACAAGACCGTGAGAAGATGGTAGCAATCGCGAAATCTGTACACGTTGAAGTGGAAACGTTCTGGACATGTGGTCAGCTTCTTGAAGAGATCTTTGGTGAAACGGCTGAGCCTCAGCTAATTCAACCAACGTTCATCACAGGCTACCCAGCGGATATCTCTCCTCTAGCTCGTCGTAGCGATGACAACCCGTTCTTCACAGACCGTTTTGAGTTCTTCATCGGTGGCCGTGAAGTAGCGAACGGCTTCTCTGAGCTTAACGATGCACAAGACCAAGACGAGCGTTTCAAAGCGCAAGTTAACGCGAAAGACGCGGGTGATGATGAAGCAATGTACTACGATGCAGACTACATCACAGCACTAGAGCACGGCTTACCACCAACAGCGGGTCAAGGTATCGGTATCGACCGTCTAGCAATGCTATTTACAAACACGCACACAATCCGTGACGTGATCTTGTTCCCGGCAATGCGTCCACAAGCGTAACTCTCGCTTACGGGTCGTAACACCCAATAAAATTTAAAAGCCACCTTCGGGTGGCTTTTTCTGTTTTTAGAGCTCAAAACCTAGTCTGTACCGCACTCTTGATTCGAAAAATCACTATTTCTGACATAGTCTTACTATTGAGACATAAAATCTAAGATAGTCTCACTACTATACGTCTCTGCGCTGAATACGATCTCGTGGCATCTAGTCGAACGAAAAGCGATGAGTCGTATTAGTCTGATTTAAATAAAAATAGAATAAGGAAGAAGGATGGGAACTCAATTTAAGATGGATTCCTTACCAGGTTCTCTTATCGTCGTTGGTGGTGCGTACGAACCCTGGTTATCTGTATTAGAACAAGTGGGTTGGCAGTGTACCCAGTGTGCTGACTTGCGAAAAGCGGATGCCTTGATTGCTGATATTGGCCCATGTATTGGTATTGTCGATCTCAGCCATGATGAATTCAGTCTTAATGGTATTGCTAACCTTGTGAGTAACAATAAGCAAGTACGATGGCTCGCTTTTATCCGTGAATCGCAATTAAGCTCTGATACGATCTGCCAATTTATCGTTAACTTCTGTATCGACTTTTTCACGGCACCTATCCCTGATGCTCAGCTATTGAGTACGATTGGACATCAGTTGGGAATGCTCAAGTTAGAACAGAAAGTATGGCCAAATTACGGTATCAATAACAATATGGGCTTACTGGGTGACTCAGTGGCTGTGAAGCGCTTGAGAGATCAAGTAAAGCGTATTGGTCCAACCGATGTCAGCATCCTGATTTATGGAGAGAGCGGCTCAGGCAAAGAGACGATTGCACGCTCTATTCATCAAAACTCCTCACGATCTCAAAAGCCATTTCTAACGGTGAACTGCCGTGCCTTGTCTGAAATGAGAATAGAAGCTGAGGTATTTGGAATATCAGCACAACCAACGTCTTCTCCTTGTATGCTGGAAGAGGCCGATGGTGGCACCATCTTGCTCAATGATGTTTTGGCGATGCCACGTAATCAACAGTTGAATCTGCTGCGTTTTCTACAAGAAGGCAAGATTGAGACCGCAGAAGGACCTAAGTCTGTTGATGTGAGAATTCTGGCTGCGAACTCCTCTGATATCGAGAAAGCACTGATAGAAGGGGACTTCAATGAAGAGCTTTATCACTATATCAATGTACTGCGCATTCATGTTCCGAGTCTGAAAGAGCGTGTAAGCGATATCTCCGTACTAGCTGATCACTTCCTACGAGAGTATTCGAAAGAGTTTAATGCTCAGGCTAAGAGTTTTTCAGACGATGCCATTCGTTCGATGAATCGCTACCACTGGCCAGGCAATGTTCGCGAATTGATGAATCAGATAAAGCGTGTTGTGTTGATGTCGGATGCAGTGATCATCGAAGATCACCAACTCGATTTACCAAAACAGAATGATGAACGACGTAGCTTGAAGAGTATTCGTGAACGTTCAGAGCGCGATGCGTTGTTAATTGTTTTGGAATCATACGGTGGTCAGGTTTCGCTGGCAGCTAAAGAACTTGGTGTATCACGGGCAACCATGTACCGTTTGTTGAATAAACACAGCCTTATTTCTGAGGGAGTTGTGTAGAACTTTCTTCTAAGTCATTCAATCTGTTCGTGTAAATTTAAGAGCCACGCATCATGCGTGGTTTTTTTGTTGCTAGTCGTTGCGTTTATGTTCGAACAACTGAGAGATGAACTCTAAGTCGTTAAGAGAGATATGCTGTGATTTTATATAATCATAGTGAATATGTTATATGTAAATGAATATGCAACTGATATTTCAGGCGATTGCATTGTTTTAAAAATGTTAACCAATTAGCGGTTGAATAATATACTCACTTGGTTAGACTTTAACCGTGAAAGCAACGATTTAACAAAGACTTGTCTGCTTTTACTTCCCCATTTCTTTTTGGATTTTTTAGTTAGCTTGGAGGCGCAAATGAAACATTTCGATTTTATACAGCACATTTGCGCGTCGTTTGATCCGTGTACTGACATGGTGACTGTTATGTCACAAATCTCAGCCATGGCCGATCGAAACACCCAAGATAAACCTAACTAATAGATCCGTATCCTTATTTGGCTGCGGAAAAATAGCAGCTAAGTGAGAAGCCCTCATACTATCTAACACGCTATTTTTCCTCAGTTGACTCAACAACTGGAGAGTTATTATGCGTCACTCAGTATATTTAAAATTAGCAACAGTCCTTATCCGTGCCGATCTTCGTCGTGAAGAGCGGGAATGGCAGCGAAAAGTACGTCGTAGTTCACTAGACCTACCTTGGCACAACACTCATTTGCTAAGAGATATTGGCCTTGAAGCCGATGGTCGTCCAATTGGTTTCTCTGAGCCTGAAGTTGTCACCATTGAACGTCGTGTTCGTCATCTTCGTCGTGTTCTTAGCGCGCGAATACCGACGTAATCTTTCGGGGTTGATCGCACCTTTCAACCCCTTAAATCATTGACGGTGATAGTTAGGTGTCAAAAGTGAGCGCTTTTGAACTAGAACTGGACAAAAAAGAGAAGCATTGGCTTCTCTTTTTTGTTTTTTTAATCGATAAAAATCAACGTGCCCTAGTAAAGAAATAGAGTTCTACTAAGCTATAGAGAGCAAGGGAGGCCGGTTATGCAAAAGCATCAGTTAGACATGTGGCTACATGGAGAGCACAAAGACTCGTATCAAATCCCCAAAGTGTACGTTATTGGCTGTTCCGATATCTCGGAATATCTGCTGGCTGTGGAGTACAAACATAAGCTTGAGCCGGTAAAACAAGATGGTGAGCCACTTCACTTTGGATCTTTGGATCAAGTGAAAGAGGAGTTACTCCGGCTAGGGTTTGAAAAGGCCTATCTTCGCTTGCACAATGCTTATGACGAATTTGGCAGTGAGCCAAGTCAAAGCTACTGTGATATCGAATTAGCGTTGAAACCTCATTGATCAAAGAACGTAACTCACTGATATTGTTTCGTACTAATGTTTATTGGGCTATGCGTAATGCGTCGTCAGCAAGTTGTGAGTAAATTGAGTTCGCAAATAAAACCCACGAGGCTTGGTCTTGATGGGCTTGCCACTGGCTCCATAAGCTTCAGTTAACACGCGACTGTTTGCGGCCTTTGGACGTAAGTGTAGGGCTTCTCCATGCCTTGCCGTGATCTGTTCAACGTTCCCTAAAACGATCAACTCCATCAACTCTTCCCAGTCTCTCTTTAGGAGTTCGTTCTCAGCTTCACTTGGTGTCCATAGTAGTGGTGATCCAACGTGACGTTCTGCCAGCGGGATTTCTCTTTCCCCTTCTACAGGGATCCACAACACTTTAGACAGTTTATTGCGAACATGGCTGGTTTCCCATGTCAGTCCTTGCACTCCCATTAATGGCGCCACACAAACAAAGGTGGTTTCAAGTGGCTTACCAGAATAGCCAATCGGAATACTCTTTAGCTCGATGCCTAGCTTCGCGAAATCCTGTTCTGGTTTACTGCCAGCAGGTGCTCCTAAGTGCCATTCTAACAGTTGCCCAACCCAGCCTTTGTCTCGCTTAAGATCGTTTGGCATGTCCATCTCTGCTTCATCAGCGAGCTCTCTGAAGGTCATCCCGGCAATCGCGTAAGCTCTGTCTAACAACTCTTGTTGTGTTTGTGGTTCTGGTTTCATAATAAAAGGCATGATCAAAAAAATGATTTTATCAGAAGTTATCACCAAATGACGACTGGTTAAGAAATGATCTCCTAGTCGAAGAAGGGATCAAACTTAGGGTTATCCACAGGACATAAAGGTAATTAATTGAAATATTAATTTAGTGGATAAATAAACAGGGGTTTTTGGTGGATAAAATGCTTGCTAAATGGGGTGTAAAATGAATCTTTCACTTGGTAGTGTGGATAAACACCGGGGTGGTTGATCTTTGAGCAGCTTGTGTTTTTAAAAGATCTTTTGTGTTTTGACTGTGCTTTGATTTTTTATTTTTATTTTAAGGTGTTGATTTTTAATGTTTAAGTTTTTGTTTTTCTAGTGGGCTGGTTTTAGTGTTGATGAATCTATGGATTAAATAAAACGATTGCGGCTAATTCTTCACATAGTTATTCACAGAAAAGGTGAATAAATGTGGTCTAGGTCTCACTATTGTGTGGGTAACTCGAATTTGAGCAAAACTTATCCATATTTGCAGATAATATTCATAAATATAGCGCTTATCACGTCACTAAGTTTGCTCCAATTGGGGATATGTGGAAAAATCAGTGTAATTAAAAATTTAGATAGAGGTTGGCCAGTGATAGATGGCGATGGTTACCGATTAAATGTTGGTATTGTAATCTGTAACAACCATGGTCAGGTCTTCTGGGCTAAACGATACGGGCAACATTCATGGCAATTCCCTCAAGGGGGAATAGATGAAGGTGAAACTCCGGAACAGGCAATGTACCGTGAGTTGTATGAAGAGGTTGGCCTTACTAAAAAGGATGTAAAGATCGTCGCGACAAGTCGTCATTGGTTACGCTACAAGCTACCCAAACGACTGGTTCGGTGGGATTCTAAACCTGTCTGTATTGGACAAAAACAGAAGTGGTTCCTTTTACGCTTAGATTGCGATGAATCGCGTATCAATATGCAGCGTGGGAGTACACCTGAGTTTGATGGTTGGCGTTGGGTGAGTTACTGGTACCCAGTTCGACAAGTAGTTTCTTTTAAGCGAGATGTTTACCGTCGAGCGATGAAAGAGTTCGCATCTTTAGCAATGCCGTTTAAAGAGCGAAAAACAAAAGGAAAACGCAAATTGCGTAGAGGTTAAGCATGCTCAGTCAACTAAGGGAAATAGTTGAACACGTATCAAGAGTTGAAGATGTATCGACGGCACTTGATATTCTAGTTAAAGAGACATGCAGTGCGATGCAGACGGAATGTTGCACCGTGTATTTAGCCAATAATGATATGCAGCGCCTTGAGTTGATGGCAACTCAAGGCCTGATCTTTGAAGGTAATAGTATTCACATTGGTTTCGACGAAGGCTTAGTTGGCCTCGTGAAACGAAGTGCTGAACCTATTAACCTTGCACAAGCGTCTGCTCACCCTGCTTATAAGTTTTTTCCAGAACTTGGAGAAAACATTTACCACTCTTTTCTTGGTACTCCTATTATCCATCGCAAGCAAGTGCTTGGCGTATTGGTTATTCAACAAAAAACACCTCGTTTATTCAGCGAGATGGAAGAGTCATTCCTCGTTACGCTCTCAGCTCAACTTGCGGTTATTGTCGCGCACGCTCAAACCCAAGGTCATTGGCTGTTGGAACAACAAAAGCTGCCAGGCATCAAAGGTATTGCTGCTTCATCTGGGGTAGCGATTGGTGATCTGTGGTGGGACAACACCCAACCTGAATTAACGGATGTGTATCCTGCTTCGACGCTCAATATCGAGCGCGAGCAAGAGTTATTGGCAGTGGCGGTTGAGAATGCCCTCAATGACTTCAAGCGCATGCGAAAGCGCTTAGACAGTGAAATCAATAAAGACGCATTGGCGATCTTTGACCTGTTTACGCACTTACTCAACGATCCTATGTTGCGTAAGGATCTAAAAAGCCAGATTCAGAAAGGCGATAAAGCGGACTGGGCACTAAGGCAGGTGGTTGAGAGCTATTCCAATCGCTTTGCTCGTATGTCGGATGTGTATCTGCGTGAAAGAGCACAGGATATCCGAGAGCTCGGTCAAAGGCTGTTGTACTTCCTTCACAACTCTGAGTATGAGCTACGTACCTTAGATAAGCCGATTATTCTGGTGGTTCGTGAGTTAACCGCTTCAGTATTAGCGTCGATTCCAAAAGAGAAGCTGTTGGCAGTGATCTCTTTGGAAGGGGCGGCGAACTCGCACGCTGCTATTTTATCTCGCGCGCTTGGTATTCCTTCGGTGATGGGGGTTAGCATTAACCTCGAGCAAGCGAATGGTAAGCAAGCCATCGTCGATGGTTATAGTGGCGAGATCTTTATCGAGCCGACCAAGAACCTGCTCAAAGAGTATCGCGGGCTGATTCTTGAAGAGAGTGAGCTCTCCTCAATGGTCAATCGCGAGCTGTATCTACCTGCGAAAACCCAAGATGACCAACAGGTCGAAATCCTACTTAATGCAGGTTTGAGTGCTGATACCAATATTGCCATCAACCAAGGTGTAGATGGCGTTGGTTTGTACCGAACGGAAATCTCGTTCTTGTTGCAACAACGTTTCCCATCAGAGGATGAACAGTTCAAGCAGTATCGCTCTGTGCTTTCGAGCTACCCAAATAAGCAGGTGGTGATGCGTACGCTCGATATTGGTGGTGATAAGGCATTACCTTACTTCCCAATCGAAGAGGACAACCCCTTCCTTGGCTGGCGTGGTATCCGTTTTACGCTGGATCATCCAGATATCTTCATTATTCAACTGCGTGCCATGCTACGTGCGAGTTGTGAAAGCCATAACTTGAGCATTCTGCTACCGATGATTTCGGGCGCTCAGGAGTTGGATGACGCCCTGCAGTTGATTGAGCAAGCCTATGATGAAGTGCATGAACTTGATAATCGAGTACGGATGCCCCGTATCGGTATCATGATTGAAGTGCCTTCGATGCTCTACTTGTTACCACTGATTGCCGACAAGGTCGATTTTGTTTCTGTCGGTACTAATGACTTAACCCAATATTTATTGGCCGTTGATAGGAACAATTCCCGCGTCTCTGATGTCTATGAATCTATGCACCCGGCAGTGATCATGGCATTGAAACAAATTCATGATACTTGTAAGCAATATCAATTACCTGTGTGTATTTGTGGCGAGCTAGCCGGTGATCCAATGGGCGCATTGTTACTGCTTGGGTTGGGGTATCAGACGTTAAGTATGAACACCTCGAATGTTGCTAGAACCAAATATTTGATTCGCCAATCTAACTTGAGCGAATTACAGGATTTGGCAAATAAGGCACTTTCAAAGCCGTATGGCAGTGACATCTATAGTATGATGCTGAACTATTTCGAAGAGCGTGAATTTACAGGCTTCATTCGAGCAGGTAAAAAATAGGAATTAACGTGTCATATGAACTCATAGGCTTGCTAGCAGGCCTTGGTGCTGTTGTTGGTGTTTTAGCTGGCTTGCTGGGTATTGGCGGTGGGTTGCTGGTGGTTCCGGCATTACTGTTCTTGCTCCCGAAAGCGGGTATCCCTCAAGAGTTTGCAATGCAAATGGCATTAGCGACCTCGCTATCTACCATTATTGTTACGTCAGGATCGTCTGCGATTAACCACTTAAAGTTGGGTAACGTTGAGATATTTGTCGTTAAATGGTTAATGCCAGGGGTTGTGGTTGGCGGTTTTCTCGGTTCTTTTGTAGCTGACGTTATTCCTTCTCAATACTTACCTAAAGTTTTTGGTGTGATTGTGTTAGTGCTAGCACTGCAGATGCTGTTGTCGATTCGCTCTAAGAGCCAAAAAGCGATGCCGGGCTCTGCGACAACCATGTTATGTGGTGGTGGCATTGGTTTGGTTTCAAGCTTGGCGGGTATTGGTGGTGGGTCGTTGTCTGTACCTTTCCTTAACCATCATGGTGTGGAAATGCGCAAGGCAGTGGGCTCGTCTTCGGTGTGTGGTTTCGTTATCGCTATCTCTGGAATGTTAGGCTTTATTTGGCATGGCTCGTCTGTCGAGGGGCTGCCTCCGTTTAGCCTCGGCTATGTCTACCTGCCTGCCTTGGTTGCGATATCGTGCACATCAGTACTAACCACACGAGTGGGGGCGAAGCTGGCTACGCAATTACCAACACCAGTACTTAAGAAGTTCTTTGCGGTATTTTTAATGTTTATAGCAGCGACCATGCTGCTGTAGTGTCTTTCGTTAGCGATTGAGCTAACCGTTATTCAATTTAGATAGAGAGCCAAGTATGTCTCAGGGTTTTATTGAATTCCCAAATATCGATCCTGTTCTTATTGAACTAGGACCAATCTCAGTTCGTTGGTACGGCCTAATGTACCTTGTCGGTTTTATGTTTGCTCTTTGGCTAGCAAATCGCCGAGCTGATCAGCCGGGTAGCGGTTGGACTCGAGAGCAAGTATCAGACTTATTGTTCGCTGGCTTTCTAGGTGTGGTACTTGGTGGTCGTATTGGCTACGTGTTGTTCTACAATTTTGACCTTTTCTTAGCGGATCCACTGTATCTATTTAAAGTATGGACTGGCGGTATGTCTTTCCACGGCGGCTTGCTGGGTGTTATCACCGCAATGTTCTGGTATGCGAAAAAGAATGGTCGCACCTTCTTCGGCGTTGCAGACATGATTGCACCATTGGTTCCATTTGGTTTAGGTATGGGCCGTCTAGGTAACTTCATGAACAGTGAACTATGGGGCCGTGTTACGGATGTGCCATGGGCAATTGTATTCCCGAATGGCGGTCCACTTCCTCGTCACCCATCTCAGCTTTATGAAATGGCACTTGAAGGGATCGTGCTGTTCTTCATCTTGAACTGGTTTATTAAAAAGCCTCGTCCTCTTGGTTCTGTATCAGGGTTATTCCTTGCAGGATATGGTACATTCCGCTTCTTAGTAGAATACGTACGTGAACCAGATGCTCATTTAGGCTTGTTCGGCGGGTTTATCTCTATGGGACAAATCCTATCACTGCCAATGGTTATCATCGGTGCGCTGATGATGGTATGGGCATACAAGCGCGGTCACTACAAAGACGAATTACCACAACAAACGAAGTAAGGAATTGGTGTGAAACAGTATTTAGATCTCTGTCAGCGTATCGTTGATAACGGTACTTGGATTGAAAATGAACGCACGGGCAAGCGCTGCCTAACTGTGATCAATGCTGACCTTGAATATGATGTTGGTAACAACCAGTTCCCACTTGTCACTACACGTAAGAGCTTTTGGAAAGCGGCAGTTGCTGAACTGCTTGGCTACATTCGCGGTTACGACAACGCTGAAGATTTTCGTAAGCTAGGAACGAAAACTTGGGATGCGAATTCGAACCTGAATGAAGCATGGCTGAATAATCCTTACCGCAAGGGTGAAGATGACATGGGCCGTGTTTATGGTGTTCAAGGCCGAGCATGGGCAAAGCCTGATGGTGGTCATATCGACCAGCTGAAGAAGATTGTTGATGACCTGACAAACGGTATCGATGACCGTGGTGAGATCTTAAACTTCTACAACCCAGGTGAGTTCCACATGGGATGTTTGCGTCCGTGTATGTACAGCCATCACTTCTCTCTACTGGGTGATACTCTGTACCTAAACAGTACTCAGCGCTCTTGTGATGTACCACTTTTATAGCCCCAAATGTAAATTGCATAGCTCGTAGTCGATACGGGCTTTTTTTTATTTGTACATTGATTTTATTGTACTATGTTTAAAGTGCACATTTAGTATATACAGAAAGGACTAAGTGTTTATTGGTGCACATTTAGGGGGAGCTATGGAAAAGGGTGTTGTAATATCTTCAAGTGAGAACCTTGATACGTCATATTCAGTTGCTCATGAGGATTATGATGGATACCCAGACATACTTTTACTTACTGAAGGTGTCGCTGTATTTAACGAGCAAATGGAACTCCTGCCAATTGTCTCAGACTTCTTAAACGATTACAGAAGAAACCACAGTGACGAATCTGTAAGAACTTATGCGAATAACTTACGTTACTTGATTAAATATCTGACAACTTTAGATGACAACCACATTGGCTCTAGGCGTGATGATTGCCTGTTGTCTGTGCATGTGACAGAAATTCAGAACTATTTTGACTATTGCAGAAAGGATAAAGATAAAGACGGTAATGAAAAGCACCCGATAAGTGGAAAAACTATATCAAACAGAGATGCTACTTACAGAAGGTTTTTCTCCAAGTTTCTATGTAGCCCTCCTGCTGGTTACAAGTTATTGAGAAGCGAAAATCCCTATGAAAATGGCAGTTTAGTTACTGTGGCGAAAGAGTCACTAATAAAGCCAGCATTATTTTCAGATATTGAAGCCTTGATACTTGTTGCTAATAATGAAAGAGAAAGAGCTCTCATTCAATTCATGTATGACTCAGGTGTTCGTAGGGGAGAAGTTCAAGAAATATTTCAAGATAGAGTATTGGAGTTATCTAGAGAATCACGTAAGAGCATTATTGTAGATAATCATACCTTTCAAATACCTAGTGAATATGTCCGAATGGAGATTAAAGGGAACAAGGGGCGAGGGAGGGAAGCTAAATATAGGGAAACAGTTGTTTCAAAAGAGACCATTAACAGAGTTCAAAGGTACCATTCCAGTATTGAATATAAGAAACATAAGCGAAAATGGGGTAAAAATCCTATACCTGCTTTCCTTAATCAAAATGGTAGTCCCTACACTAAAAAGGCAATTAGTAGGCTAATAAAAAAGCTATCTCAAAGGGCTTTAAAGCTTGGTCTTATTAACTCTACAATATCGCCACACAAAATCCGACATGGTTTCGGCGCTATGCTACTAAATTCCGAAGATTTGGAAAAAACATCCTTGGACAGGCTGTTAATTTTACAACAGTGCTTAGGGCATGGGTCATTAGACACAACAGAAAAGTACACAAAAATACCTGTAGGTGTGTGGGATAAATTTGTAGATCGAAATGGTATTGCTTTAAAAAGGCACCAGCTGATGAAAAAACTGAAGGATCGAACCAGAGCAAAAAAAGGAAGTGTCAAATGAAACCTATTCAGAAATATAGAGAACTTCTGAATTCTTGGTGGCAAGAGTTAACTATTGATCAAAAACAGAGAGTTGCAACCTCAAGGAACTCAATTGATTGTAGACACTTGTTTCATGACGCCTCTACAAGCTATTACTCGATACGACGTTACTTAAAAGGAGATATCAATAAGATAGACGCAGAGCTGAGGTCGCTAGGTGTTTTATACCTGAATGACGATGAAGTAGTTGTAACATTGATGCGCAACTTCATCTCTGAATGTAAAGTAACCCCTAGCTTACTATGGGGTATTGAGCTATCAAATAAAGTAGGTGCTGCAAACTCAAAGTTAATTGCTGGTGATCTTGATAGTTTTTTTGAACAATTTGGATTTGTTTCCATAGCATACTTGGCACGTAAGCTTTCATGTGAAAGGAAAAAACTTAATCATCCAGAGTTACTTGTTCTAAGAAAACAACTAAATCAATTGCTGTTGGAGTATGACGTCTCCCTTCCATATCATCAAATCAAAGATAGTAGTCACTCTGTTGGTTATGACCTTAATCATAGAAGAGTTTTCCTTCAATGGAAAAATAACCTAACAGATGCGGAAAAGCAGGCTCTTCCATTACACGGTAAGGTTATTGAAAAATCAGCATTTAGCCATCTAATTCCGCTCGAACGTATGAGAGTGATGCTACCATTGTTGAAAGCTGAACATCAACGTTTCTCGAGCGAGGTGATTGAGCTTAAGAAAACTAATTATAAAACGGTTAAAGAGCGTGAAGAAATACGCAAAGAAAAAGCGTTAGATAAAGAAGAAAGTAAGCGTTCAGTATTCGACAAGCTACGGAATAAGCGACTGGTTTCAATTGGTGATTTCAGCTCTGAAAAAGGGCGTTACATGAGTGTACAACATGCTTTTGCTGTCGGCTCTCTAAAGGCAACCTCATCATCAGGGGTTTCAAATTACTATATTGGGTTTAGGCATTACAGTAACTTTCTAGAAAGTCAGGGAGCCTCTCAAAAAGGGGGGCTTAATGAGTATTTTCATCCATGGTCACTGAGAGATTTTAAAGAGTATTTAGGCGAAAAAATTGGTGAAGCATCACTATCAACTTCATCTGCGAGTACAGTGCTATCAGCATTGCGTATGACACTGGATAAACTGAAAACCATTCGGGGTTTTGATTTCGTTTATTACCCAGCAGATGGGTTTGAGATTGTTAGGGAGTCAATAGCATATAAGCCTTACTCACCTAGAGAAAGAAAGCGAATAAATGAAATGCTAGAGAATGAAATAGTTCTCGCTAAGAATAAACTCTCCCCATACAAGAGGTTAGATAGGAAGAGTGCTGATCTTGATGATCCCAAAGTACAAGCAAGATTAATTTTTGAGGACGACTGTAATTGCATACCTACTTATTATAATTCAAAAAATCGTACTAAAGGGCAGGTGAAATTAATAACTTTTGTTACAACGAGACAGATATCTCTTACCGAATTATATGATGCATGGCAGGTAAAAACTCGAAGGGTGATGCTACGTGAAGTCGGTGTGTATGTACTTAAAATGGCTCAGGTTTTAGGTATGAATTTAAATCCAATTCTAGAACTTGAAATAGATGATTACCAACAGCGTCATCCACTCACTAATAAGCCGTGTTTAACTTACTGGAAGGAGCGTTCGACAGGCGAGAAGATGCTCCATCTCGACTTGTTTCATGCTGACCTGCAATGGTTAACAGTGAGTCAAAAGAACTTTGTTGAGTCGGTATTTGATGACATTATTCAGTTAACCACAGAAGCAAGAAAATTAGTTCCATCAAAAATATCGAAAAGACTTTTTATTAATTTTGCTACCACACCGAAAGCAATAACAGACGCAGATATGAGTAAACTGTATTCTGAATTGGTTGAAGAATATCAACTTAAGAGTGATAGCGGTGCACCATTGATACTCACTACAACTCGCTTTAGACCTACTCTAGTTAGTGAGTTAATTGAGGCTGGTGTTTCAATTCGAGAAATTCAATATTTATTAGGTCATTCAACAGTTTACACTACAATCAAGTACCTTGAACAGTTAGACTTTGACCGAATAATAAGAGATAAAGCACGGAAAGCAATTGAAGATATTTATAAAAATACTATACAAGTAAATAAACAGAACTCTGATCATACGCCACAGCGTAAATATGATGAGAACCTGATCGTAATGAAAACCCCGCTTGGTGGGTGTAAAAACATATTTAATCCGCCAGATTTTATTAGAAAGTCATCACTGTACGTTAAAGGGGTGCCTTGTTCTCAATATAATAAGTGCTTGTCTTGTGACAATGTGATGTTGACAGAAAAACATCTTCCAGAGTTATTTGCGATGCAAAGAGATTACTTATCTTCAATAGAAAATAGCGTAGTGACCAATACACCCTATTACATAGTGGTACTAGAAAACCTCTCATTACTTGATGATATTTTAAACCCAGAAACATCAGAGTTTACAGAGGATATATTGATTCAAGCGAAAGAGGATTCGATATTTCTTGAAACCACGGTATTAGATAGTTGGGGGGCATAAAGATGGAGAAAAAACATTTAGAGCACTTAATGAGGGTCAAGCTGAACTGGGATGATATCTTTTGTAACTTATTTGTTTTAAATGAAGTTGGTTACCAACAAGCCCTTGATGATATTACTCCATTCATTGATCAACTTGCTTTATTGCCTGTATCCAAAAATAGTGTGTTTAGTGATATGTTGTGGGATTACGATTCAGAGACGTCAAATCGTGCAGCTTCTGTAAGTTTAGCTAAGGTTCAGATTAACTTTGAATCTTACTCTCATGTTCCTCTGGGGGTTATAACGGAAATAAAGTGCTTGTTTCTATCTGTTTATGCATCACCTAAAGAATTTGGTAATAAAAAAAATGAAATAAAACCAAATACTTTGATTAGTGCATTTAAAAGTGGATTGAATTTCTTAGATTTTACTTTTTCTGAAATAGAGAAGCGTTTAGGTAAAGAGTATGTACAAGAGCAGTGTAGTCAACTATCTGCTATCACGTTACTAGATTTTGAAGAGGCGGCAAAAACAACTACGTTGAAACTTCGAACTGGGAGAAAAGGCTCTTCCTACAAAGTATTTTTTGACTATTTAAATACGCTTAAAGCTAAAGAAGATATTGGTATCCACTGCAATGCGGATTTCAATGCAATAGAAAAGTCTTATGAAGAAGCATTAGATCTTAGTGGGGAGAAAAAAGCAGATAAGTTGGAGTATCTCGAAACTAAAGAGTTCGATATGGCTCTAAAAAAGGCTTCATTTAATGTGGTCAGTTTCTTAAAAGCTCTGGGAGAGACTGTGCAGGATACTGTTATGACTAAACACTATGAGATGTTGGCCACGAAATTTGAAGAATTCCCTTATTCTAGAGAAGACTTTGATGCCTATGGAGCATATCGATTGAGTAGAAAGAGATATTCATTTTCTCACATCAATTCTACATTTCCTGATAATCAAGTAGCAAAAATTGACCATAATATACAACCTTCCAATTCGTCAATAGAGGTCAATTTCCGTAAAAGGTTTAGCTCCAGTGAGCCATTACGATTAGCGATTAATGAGGCGTACTATTCGGCACTATGGATTGTTGGCTCACTCATGGCCGCGAGACCAAATGTCTATTCAGACTTGAAGATTAATAGCTGCTTAGATTTGAGAGATAACATGATCGTTTCTGAGGAGCATAAGGGGCGAGATAATCGTTGGAACTTGTTCAATGACCGCTGGATTGCCATACCAATTATGATTGATGCTATAGGAGTGATTAAACTAATCGGTGGCAAGGTTTTCCAAAATACATATGTGTTTTCAAATGTTGATACCTTGAAACCAGATGAAATAAATCGCCCAATGACTAGTCTTTCTCATATTGTTAAAAAGAGCTTTATGGTGTTGACTGGGTTATCTCCAAATGACATCAATAGCAAGCTGAACGGTTACGTATTCAGACATAGTTTGTCTCATCAGATGTTTAGAGCTGATGTAGGCTTGCCAGTTATATCTTACCAACTTAAACATATGGTTTCAGCAGTAGAAGCTCTTGCTCGAAAAGGTAAAGTTAGTCAAACAACTTTAGGTTACGGTGGTATAGCTAATGAATTAACAAAAGGAGCGAATAAGCCGTTAGTTCTTAGGCACTCTGCTGAATTAGAAGCAGTTAAGGCAAATTTTGATCCCAATGGCAAATATATGGGTGGGAAGGCTGAGGAGCATCTTTCTAAGGTTAAAAAGTTCTTCAATGGTTGTATAGAAGCTGGTTACACAGAAGAAGAAATATATGAAGCGATGGTAGAGCAAGGCTTAGCCATCATTAATGTAGGTAGCGGTTATTGCTTTGGGGGAGTAGAGGATTTTGATGAGACTTTACCATGTATTGGTGGTTTAAGATGTAACCCTGTCCGCTGTCATAATGCTGTAGTAACTAAAGCTAACGCACCTAAGTGGCGGGAGATATACCTCGATAATATAAAGCTGCTTGGTGCCGATGGGTATGAAGATAGGCAGGAGCAGTTGGTTGAAGCAATAGAAGAATCAAAAAGGGTTTTGGAGTATCTGGGCGAGGCATTAATCTGATGGCTGAATATGATGAAAGAAACAAAGAACAGTACGATATAAACACTAAGAAAATTGAGGATGCTTTACTCGCCATACGTAACGATAAAAAATTAAAGGCGACCAAGAAGCAATTAGTGGAGTTGACTGGTCTTCATCGTAATACTTTTGATTCAAAAGGTACGAGATCTTGGGTTGGTCAAGAACTTGAGATACTTAAAATAGCTAAGCAAGAACACTCAAATCGTAATAAGGTTACGGAAAAGAAAAAAGAAGATAACTTGCAGAAGTTACTAGACCAATCAAAGTTAGAAATATTGCATTGGTTCACTAAGTATTCTGAATCAGAAAGAGAGTTAGATAAACTTAGGCACCGATTAAAACGCGATAATGATAGTCTCGAATGGTATAAGGCAGAGCTTGTAAAAGGGCGAAAGTCCGAAGTGGCGTTAGAGGAAAGGATTGAACTATTAGAGAGCCTACTTAGCTCGAAGAACAATGGGGCTTAGTGCCCCATTATAACTAGACTGCAAATGGATATTTGATTGGATCGTGATGCTGGTAGTCAATTACTTCAAAGTCATCAACAGTCACCCAAGTTTCTAAGTCTGTTAGGGACTTAATATTCGGGTTTATAACTAGTTTAGGAGATGCATAAGGCTCTCTCTTAACTTGCTCTTTCATCAATTCCAATTGATCTTCATAGATATGTGCGTTGACTATTTTATGAAACGCTTTACCTGCCTTTAACCCTGTGATCTGAGCCGTAATTTGAAGGAGCCAAGCTACTTGAACTTGATTAAAGACTAGCCCTAATGGAACGTCACAGCTACGTTGAGTGCTATTTAAATAGAGGGTGTCGCCAAGTAGTGAGAAGTGGTGACTATACATGCATGGACGTAAACAGCCCATATGGAATTCACCAACGTTGTAAAAAGATAGAATTTCACCTCGGTCGTCGATGCCTTTACTAAGGTTGTCGATTATTTTTTTGTACTGATCTACATGGCCGCCATCAGGCTTTGCCCATGCTCGACCTTGGACGCCATAAACTCTACCCATATCGTCCTCACCTTTACGATGAGGGTTATTGAGCCATGCTTCATTCAAGTTGGCATTAGCATCCCAAGTCTTAGTGCCAACCTTTCGGAAATCAGCAGCACTATCATAGCCACGTAAGTAGCAAAGCATTTCTGCTATAGCACTTTTCCAGAAAGCTTTTCGTGTTGTTACTAATGGAAATTCATTGTTACCAACATCATATTCTAAATCTGTGTTGATTACAGTTAGGCAACGTTTACCTGTTCTTTTGTTCTCGATCCATATACCTTCATTGATGACTCTTTGACATAATTCTTCGTATTGACTGTGACTTTTTTTCATATTACTTACCTAGTTTTTCAACTATTTTAACTTATTTTTTTTGCAACTGAGTATTGGTATTGATGATTTCTGTAAAATACCGGTAAAGTCCTAGCTTGAAATCTCTACTTGAAGGTGCTGCACTTTTAAAGAGTCTACCGTTAGAATCTAGCTCCATGACGCTACAATCTTTCCAATGAGTAGCTTTTTTCCCATAGTCCAATTGCCCCAACACTTTTCCTGCTCGCTCTATCTCTTCCACTGTTGATTCTATGGACATCAGCTGGTTTACAACCAAAGATAGTGCTTGCCAAATTTGAGCAGATAAACGAAAGCCACCATGGTAACTTTTTTGTCCACGCAATGGCTCTAACCACGCATTAAAAAATACAACAAGGCTCTTTAGCCCTTTCTTTGACAAAATATCAGAAACTAAAGAACCCTTATTAAATGTGACATTATCTCCCATTCGACATTTTTCTTGAACAAGAGAATTAGCAACAGCACCAACTAAGACTTTGAATAAGATGTATTCGGTGGTGACAAATTTATCTTTAGACTTAACGTGTTTAGATTGACTAGAAACCCCACCAAGCTCGTCAAGGTTTAGTTTGTCAGCTAAGTCACATACCCATTTTTTTAGAGGGTAGTTACTCTCTTGAGTCTTGAGCTGCGTCAAGTGCACACCTGTGTATTGACGTTCAAACTTGAAGAACAAGTCACGAACTTGCTCATCGCAGATCCCTTTCTCATTAAAAATAACCGTTAAGGATATATCCTCTATAGCCAGAGCCTGCCGAGTAACACTATTCTTCTCTAAATCTTTAGAGCTTAACCTTGATGAAAAAAGAGGGGATTTAACACTCAGTAAATCCATTATCGCTATAAAAACCAATAAGTTGCCAACAACGATAGCCTGCTTGCGATGATAGCTAACCGAAGCAATATCACGAGCTATTTCTACGTTTGATTTTCCCGCAATCACAAGTGTTAGCGACAAAAGAGGCTCTAAGCCTTCCGTACGTAAATCCCATTCAATATCTCGCTTAATAATTGCTACTTGCTCTTTGTTTATTTTGTTTCTTGCAGCCTCAAAAAAGAACTCCAAGCCTTGATACTCGCGTTCTGGCTCTAGGATATTGACTAATTCAATAACGGGAATGCTCGTTGTAAACCTTTTAAGGCTCGTTGTGCCTTGAGAGACCAATCGACCCTTAAGTTGAACTTTGGACAAGCTGGATACCTAACATTGATTAATGTGAATTTATAGTCTAAAACAAAAATAATGATTGATCAGACGGTGGTGTCTGATCAATCATTGCGCGTCAAAAATTTAGCCCATCAAGCAGGGGCAAACCAAGTGAGGCGGTAAATATGACGACAAAACACGATCAAACTAATGAAGATTTTCTAGAACAGTCCATTGTTGAGCAGTTAGTTGGAAAATATGACAAAGGACATGCTACAAGTTATTTGGCGAGCTCTAAGCATTTGCTAGAAAACACAGGTGAGCACTTATCAACTACAACAATTGAAAGTATTTTTAAATCTAAAGCGCGTTACTACAGTGGTATCCAATCTGTACAAACAGGGCTGAAGCATATTGATATATTTATTACCCCTGAGCTTGCAAGGGATATGCTTCGTTTTTCTCGCCGTGGGGCAGTGAACGCAAATAATAAGAATCGTCGATTGAGCAAAGCAAAGGTTAAAAAATACGCAGAGGCAATGAAAAAGGGAGAGTGGTGCTTAACTGGAGAACCGATCATTATCTCTGACGATGGAGAAATCCTGAATGGCCACCACCGACTTGAGGCTGCTTGTGAAGCAATGAGAGGCTTTATTGCGACGCTTACCTTTGGTGTTATTGATGAAAGATCATTTGCAAATATCGACGTCGGAAACATGCGTTCTCGTGCTCAGGTTCTCGAAATGGCAGGAGTAAAAGTGAATGCTCAATCTCTTTCACGTGTTGCTATGTTGGCAAAAGCTTTTGAATCAACAAAAAATCCATTCGCTTTTCGTGGGACCCAAGGCACTTCATTCCAACCATCTGAAATTCTGACATATGTCGAACAAAACCATGAGCTAGCTCTTTCTGTAGACTTCGTCTCTAAAGTATTGAAAAGGCATAAATTAGAAAGTCAGGCGTCTGAGTCGGTCTACGCTTTTGCTCATTACCTAATTAAGAAAAAATTAACTGAAAGTCACCTTGAATGTCTACCCCTAACACCAGAGGTGTATCTCACTCGACTAATTTCATCTATTGGACTTGAATCAGAAGATGATGTGGAATATCAAGTGCGAAAATACCTCCAATCACTAGTGCATGAATCATCATCATATTCATTACTATGCCGATTATCTGCAATATTCAAAGGCTGGAATTCTTATCTAAATATCCCAATAGTTGGAAATAAAATCACTGTTAAACGCATTTCTCGCTACCGTAAAGATGAGGACGGTAACAAGGTTCCGCTACCGAGTGCTGGTAACATTAATGAAGCCTTCACTGTTCCTTGTGTCATTAAGGGGCTAACACCAAAACGAATCATGAAACAAGCTAACGTTGAAGTAGAATAAGACTATTTAGTTAATATTTTTAAAAATATGCATAGCATGGAGAGTATGTAGCCTCTCCATACCATCGTTGTAACAATCTTTTGTTTTATAGAAAGGCTTGACGTTATTTATCAATTATGGGATATTTTCAAACGGTCTCGGCCTCCACCTCTGACACCCACGTTAGGAAATATTGACTTTGTTTTAGTGGGAATCTACAACTTCTTACTTATATGTATTTACTCATAACCTTAACTTAATAAAGTTAGCTGTGGTTGTCTGGTTCTGTCGCAAACTTTGAGCCTTTAAGTTAAGATTTGCTTAATTTCTATTCATGATACTGATTCTTAATGTTTAAAGGCTGTCACTTTCCCTCTGAAGTTATTCTCGAAACAGTACGTTATTATCTCGCATATAAACTCAGTTATCGTGAAATTGAAGAGATACAATTAGAGCGTGGAGTCGTTGTGGATCACGCTACTATTAATCGTTGGGTTATTAAATTTACACCAGTATTAGAGCATAGAGCGAGGCGTAGAAAGAAGCGGTGTTTTTCAAGGTAGTTGTCATCATTTGCTTACTTATTAAGCAGCTTCTCTTTCTGGATTCAGATGAACGTCACCAACAGGCGCACAGTTCCTGATATCACCAGACCACCGCTCAGGCTTTCGCTGTTTTGCAGCGAACAATACCTCTACACGACGCTTCAAGATCTCTTTATCTTTTCCATTGTGACGCTCTGAAGGCGTGACGTAATTTAGCTTACTGTGTTTGTGCTCGGTGTTGTACCAGAGTACGAAGGCTTCAACCCAACTTCGGCTACTATCGAGAGTTTCAAAGCCCTTTGTTGGCCAGTTTGGCATGTACTTTACTGTACGGAACAATGACTCGACATAAGGGTTATCATCACTGACCCTTGGGCGGCTATATGACGAGGTAATACCTAACTCTTCCATTTTCGCTTGGAACGTCAACGACTTCATTGGCGCACCGTTATCGGAGTGAAGAACCAGCGCTTGATTAAAGCACTGCTCTCGCATCAACGTCCGTTGCAGAAGTTGTGACGCCAGCTCACCGCATTCATGCTCATACACTTCATAACCAACAATTTTTCGACTGTAGATGTCCTCAATGACATACAGGTAATAGTGTTGACCTCGAACCTTTGAAGGTAAGTAAGTGATATCCCATGTATAGACTTGGTTCGAGCCCGTCGCTGTGTAACTGGTTGGCTTCGCTTGCTTCTGTCTGCTCCGCTGACGACCTCGTTTGTGAAGTTGCCCCTGCGTACTCAACACTCGGTAGTAGATCGACTCAGAGGCGATATACTCACCTCTATCAAGCAGTGTCGGGACGATTTGAGTTGGAGGCAAGCTTGCGAACTCAGAGCGGTTACACACCTCGATTATCGCATCACGCTCTTCCTGCGACAGCTTGTTAGCAGGCTCAGGCCTAAGGCATATTGGCCTTTTGTCAGCTTGCACTTCACCTTGCTGATACCAGCGGCGATACGCTCTCAAGTCGATTTGAACTTCATGGCAAGCTGGCTCTAAACGACATCCGCATTGCTTCGCTTCAAGGATAAGAGTCACTAGGGTCTGCCTTTCATCGGTTGAGGTTAGTCGTCCTCTGGCTCTTCCCCGTAAAAGGCTCTCAGCTTTTTTCTTAGTACCAAGAGGGCGGCCGTTTCAGCGAGTGCTTTTTCTTTGAGTCGTAAATCTTTCTTCAACTCTTTGATTTCAAGTTTGTCAGCTTTAGCCTGCTTCTTTGCTTCAGCTTCCTGCTCTTTACTCGACTTAAACCCTTGCATACATTCGCTGCGCCAGCTTTGGATTTGCTCTGGAAAAAGACCTTTTTCACGACAATATTGGCTGAGTTCACTTTCTGTCATTGAGTAGGTTTCAGCGACAATGGCAAGTTTAGTTTGAGCAGACCACTGCTCTGATGAAGTGTTGCTATTTGGCACGGCGGCTCCTGAACGTCTGAGTTGCTGGCGACAATGATACAGGGTCGCAGTGCTGATTCCTTCCTCTTCCGACACTTCTTTAACTGACATAGAATAGGGAGGTAATAGCTTCTTCAATATAGCTTCTTTTCTTTCTACTGAGATACGAGACACAATTACTCTTTATCGCCCAAACTGGTTAAATTTTAACAGTGACAACTACCCTGCCAGATAGGGGAAGCCGGTGTCTGGCTCGTGGCGTATGGATGAAACCTACATCAAAGTAAAGGGTAAGTGGGTCTACTATTACCGAGCTGTCGATAAATTTGGCAATGTGATCGATTATTATCTTAGCCCGAACCGTGATGAGGCTGCTGCTAAAGCCTTTCTGAATAAGGCCATTTCACAAAATGGTTTACCAAGCAAAGTTGCCATAGATGGAAGTAAGAGTAACTACGCGGCCATTGATTCTTTGGTTGACGGGTTATTTTATGCTCTCACTGGTAGAGATTTTGGACATTAAATATCTGAACAATATCGTTGAGCAGAGCCACCGTTGGGTAAAGCAGAAAACACGTCAAGCTTTGGGTTGGAAGTCAAAGGAAGGAGCTTTGGCCAGTTTACATGAGCGGGAAGTGTGGACGATGTTGAAACAAGATCAGACAGATATTGTAGGCCAGACGGCCTTTGAACGATTCTACGCACTCGCTGTATAATTGTATCTGTAGAGTTGAGCTGTTACGCCTCTAACCAGACTTGCGACAGAACCAAGGGACGTTCATCAATGCAAATATAGAGTCGATAAAACATTGAAGCGCAGAGAATATCCCTTTAATCATTGAAGCTGTTTCAATCACAGTATCAGAAAATTGAAAGCCTCTACCACGTTTGCTATGTGCCTCTTGCATTGCCACGCTTCAACAGCCGAGTCGTCAGTCCAAAATGTTACTGAGCCTCGTTTGCACAAGGCTTCATTATATTGACTCCAGTTAGTTATCTTCTTTTTCGACTTACCCATAACATCACCATGCTTCTACTACATGGGAGCAGCTCGCTGGATTGAAGAAAGGTTCAACTGATTTAGTCAACAACGCTGTTATTACCGAATACGACCTACAGGGAGAAATAAATATCGGTCAGACGCAAACCACACAAAGAGTAGTCCTAACAAAAATAAAAAACTGCCAACAGTTAAAATATAGAAATAATTTTCGCCGGAAAATGCGCTTAATAGTATATTATTAAAACTATAAAAAGGGGATGTTGTTATAAAAACTTTGCTCCAACTAGGTAGGGCTGATAATGGTATAAAGACATTCGATGACATCAACGCATATATATATATAATATTTGCAATCGCAAGCATTGTTTGACTATTCCTACAATAACGAGAAACAATAAGTGCAAGACCAAAACAAAAAACACTAGTTATTATTAGTGCCCAAAATCCCAAAAAAAACATTCCAACGTTTAATTTAAAACCAGCATTAAGTATAATTAGACTCGAAATAATAAATAAAATAGAAAATCCAACAATCAGCACCATTCGAGAAATAATTATTGCCATCGAGATTTCAAAGTAACTGACTGGAGCTATTACATATGATAAGAATGCATTATGTGACCTAAAATCGCAAATAGTTTGAGCAAGACCAAATATTGACATTGAAACTATAGTCAGCATCGTTAAACCAATAATACTAGAAAAATAAAAGTCTACTGAACCCTCATCTCTGGGATCAAATAGAAATATAAGCAAAAGAAGCATCATGACTGGATAAAAAAATGTCCAAAACAATGCAGTTAAATTTGTTACAAATGACTTTGTTTCTAATCTAAATATAGAGGGGAAAATCATACACATCTACCTTAATAAACTTATTAAAATGACAGAGCACAATCGTCATAAAGACGACTACCTTCAACAGAAAGCAAAAGATCTTTAGATGTTAATTTTCGCCAAGTAAAAGATAACTTTTCAATATTAGAATCTTCTAAATCACGAGGGAGAGAACTACTACCAAACAATAACAATCTACCATCATCAAGCATTATCTTCATTTTACAATCAGAAATACCTTTAACCTTTGACATTATAAACCTTAATTCAGACTCGTTATTGATTATGATCTCTAAAACCCCTTCACCGAGACGTTCGTAAATTAAATCATGTAATTTACCTTGGTAAATAACTTGTCCATCTGTCAGGAAAATCACATTTTGTGCCACGGAGAGAATCTTTTCATTATGTGTAGCAACTATTGTTGTTTTACTTAATGATGAACGTTCAGCAATAATTTGGGCTGTGGTTCTAATTCTTAAATCATCGAGACTCCTTTCCGGCTCATCTAATAAAGCTAGATCGGGTTGGTGATTCAGAGCTAAAAATATATTAACCCTTTGTTTTTGCCCACTAGATATTTTATCAAAGGAAGAATTCTCCAAGTCTTCTGGAATTAAACTTGAAATTTTTTCTGATAAATGTTCTTCAAAGCAATCATAAACACTGAAGTAGTAACGAAAAATATCTTTTACATTAGTCCCTGATGGAAAGTTTAGATTTTGACTAGCATAACCAATACGGTTACGATTCGGAGGTAGTCTGTCAGAATAAACCTGACCAGAGAGACTTGCTTTAAATGTAAAATCTGGTCGCAGTCCCATCATTACATTTAACAATGTTGACTTTCCAGAGCCATTTGGACCAATAATGGCCGTTGCCTTACCATCTTCAAATGACAAGTCTTTTAGTGAAACTATGGTAGTAGGTGCTTCACGACTATTACCTATATATCTTATTTTTTCTATTTCTAAATATGAGTTCATATTATTAGCTATCATTTTTTATATATTTAAATTGTGGAATAATTATACCATGTTTAACACGAAGTGCTTTAGATAAAGATAATGCATCTTCATTGGAGCCCCCAGCGAACTTAGGAAGATAGTAGTATAAATACACTAGAATTATCATTGCATCTTTACTTAAATTAGTATCCTCAATTTTTTTAACTAAAGTTTTGATTAGTAACTTTGATGAGTCAATAAAGGAATCTTGAGATGAACAAGAATATATAAATCTTACTTGGCTAGATATACTAAATAACCATCTAACATTAAGAAAATCAATTGGAAGTTTTTTAGATACTTTATGAATTTCATCTAAGAGTTCATTATCAAAAGATGGTTCAGATGCTAATAATACAGAACATCTAGCTATGTTTAACCACTCGTCGTAGGTATACTTAACAGGATCTCCCTTAATTATCTTACTGACTTGATTTTTAAATAATGAATGACGTCCTTTAAAATAGTCATCAGTAGGGTTGATAGATTTATAACAAGCTTCCTTACTGGAAATCAAGTAATCAGCCTTTTTAAGGCTTTCTTCCATTAAAAGATAACACTCATATTCGGTACTAGAGTTTTGACATGAGCGTATTAATTTCTTAGCATTTTTAATTCCTCCTATTAATAAAGCAGAACAAATACTCGCCGAACCATATACGTAAGGATTACTCTTATTGGTTCTAGATTGAACTTTATGCTTTAACCATTCATTAGAAACTGCAACATCCTCTAAATCTGTAAAAATAGAAGCTATATCTTCTATGAATGTTGCCAACCCTTCATCAATCATAGAGTAACCCGATAATGCAAACAAATGTGTTGTTTCATGATAAATATCATTAGTATTTGACAATTTATCTTCATGTATTACAGCAACCGATGTTCCATTTGTAAAAAGAATGCAATGTTGATCAATAGAGTTATATTTGGAGACAATAAGAATTCGGTATTCAGATAACGTATCTGTTATTTTTTCAGATAAATCCTTACAAATTTTATAAGAACTTATGACTCTTTCTTTTATTGAACTATCGATACCTGATTGAAAAATAATCATATCTTTTGAAGATATACTAAAAATTAAGGAATCTCTTTCCAATAAAACGGACATTGCATGAATTCTATTTGGCGTAATTAATTCATTTACCTCATCAAGCCATTGTCCATCATTTATTAAACCTGAACCTAACCATATATCTTCGAGTTTTAAAGGTGTTATACAATCCATGAGAACTACTTTCCATACCAGATAACTGAACCAAGAGTCTCTAAAGAAGGGTCAGCACCAAGTAGATCTGTTCCTTTATCATCGTAAAAAGCCCCCCAATTTAAAGTTTCTATGTCTTGATCTGCTAGTATTAATGATAAGTGTTGGCTTACAATACCTAACTCGATTAACGCGAAACGGTATCCAGCGATTCCATACTTTATTACGGTCCGCTCCCATAATACACTTAGTAATATTGCTCCACGTGTAGTATGCACCAATGATTTATCTGAACCAACACATAATGCATTTTCTACTTCAGTAACTGAAATATCACGACGAATCATATGTAACGTACTTGTATTAGGATTAAAATATTTAAGTTCAAATCCATTATTAGTTGGTTCTAATAGATGTATCTCCACAGGATATAAACCTCCAGGAGATGGATAAGGCCTAAAATTTAAATATATACTATCATCGACATGAGCTTGTGCTTTACGAGTAGGTGTACAAGACATTAGAGATCGTAATAGTCCTGAACGATTGAATGGTTTTTTCAGATCAAAACTTCTACAGGATCTTCTTTGCTCAATGGCCTTATATAAGCGTTCAGGGACATCTACATTTATTAACTCCGTATCATATGAAGGAGTTGCCTTGTAATTTCTTGATGCTTCTTGGGCTCCCCTTATTGAATCCATATAAAGACCAGTTCTCAGAAAAAAAGACATTGAACTTATTGGTTTTAATTTTGTTCTATCATGAAATTCTAATATATCTTTCATTTCTAAAGCATCAAAACTATGGGGGGTAATATATTTTTCAATTGACATGTTTTTATTCTTATTATTACGGAAAGGAATGAGGTGGAAAAAGTGACACAGTTACTGATTCAGGAAATCCAAGCCAATCAATAAATCCCTCTAATCTTCGCGGATCTGTATGAGTCTTTGTATATCCGGAAGAAAGCGGCTGTAGCCCAGGAGCAAATGCACGAATCACATAGAAGCCGAGATCACGAATGTCAGGAGATGTCAAATCAACTAATAGCGGATCAAAACCAATACTAGAAAGTCTTTCTGCAATAATACCCACCTGATCTTTTATTGGTAAATCACTTGTACAAAGTGGCATCCAATCTTCAGGAAATTTGTCAATCTCGACCATATCTTGATTGAACCATTTATATTTTTCGCTACGTTCAGGCTCTAGATACCATGCTACATGGTCTCTAAAGTCATCAATTAAATCTGGAGCTTCAATTGTTGTATTTAAACGTTTCATATCAAGACACCAATTGTATGTATGAAATGCTTCGATCATCGCTTTTTGTAGAGCTTTTTGAGGATTTAAGTTGCAAGAAGCACCTGAAGCTATACCTCCACCCGGGACTGAGATCACACAAACTATAACTGGTGTCTTAAGATCTGTTCGTAATGCTAAGACTTTATAAGTTACTTTTAATCGATTTAATTCTTCTGCAAAGTCTGTTGGTAGACACTTTCGTACAAATTCTTTCGACAAAGACAATGGAGGTATTCCGGTTAGCCAATAACAAGAATATGCATCTCGTTCTATCAATTCGCAGAATCCAGATAATGCTGCGTCATAATATGTAGAATGGCTAGCTAATCCCGTACTATATGTACGATCTAATATGTCGGATTGTCTCGGCGCGTCATACCTCATAAACGCAAGAAAGGCAGGAACATAGCTCGAAGCACCAGTCAAGATGTTTTTTGCTTCTGTCCAGTTACGTTCAATATTAGGGTCTGGTTTTGGATAATTTACGTAACCATTTATATAACTGATTTCAGAAAAATGTATCATCTTCTCAAGAAAATCTCTTCCACCAGCCACTTCATCAGCCACCGCCACTGTTTGAGGTAAATGGTCGTATATTCCTGAATTATAACGTTCAATAGCCTCCCCTATAGTCGACCACATAGCTTCTGAGCGAGTTAGTCCAGCTCCGGATGCTTGACGGGAAATTGCTGGGAACCTGTTTCGTAACTTTTTTTTGTCCAATACTACTGGGTCAGAATATTCAGCCATATAAATTTGTATTAGTGGCTCACAATATTGAGGAGGGGCCTCATAAATACATGAAATAATGCCAGATTCAAAATCAACAAGTTTTTTTAAGGTATCTTCCAATATCGTCATGCCATATCCCTTATCGCTCGTTTTGGGCGTTCAACATCACTACAGGTAGAACAGAATGGATTTCGTACGACAAATTTTTTAGAATACTCTCCTGTCAATACAGCCCAACTTTCAACATTACTAGGTTCTAATATATTAAACTGGCGAACCTTTGCTAAATTTAAAGTCCTCATAACGATATATGAAGCAAGGTTATTTATAGTTATTCCTAATGGAAGATTTGAAACCGAAATAGGTAACGTTAAATCATATACTTCGGCTTCATCAATAAATTGAGAAGCTGAATTAATACGATCAGCGAAACAATTAAAACAAGCTGATTCGTTTAAAATAGAAAATGGACCCAGTCTAAGAGTTCCACCATCAAACCAAAAAGCTACTTTTAACAATGAGTCTGGCGAATTTTTCCAAAGAGACTTAATACTTGAAATATCATCAGAATCGCAACAGATAAAAGTAATATCAGGATTATCTTGAGATTCCTCCATGTTAGAAACTCTTTTGATAGAGTTTTTAACAATATCTGCAAGTTCACCTGAGCCAAATACTCCAACATTTTTTATGATTAGACTATCAATAACATCCTTTTTCAACTCTAAAGTACGGAGATCTTCATTAGCTAACAACGAATCAAACGTGTTATTTATTCCCATACGTTCAGCATGTATCACACCTAAAGATAATAGATCATTAAATATATCTTCCACATCTTCTGATTCGACACCATATTCAGTGATTTTAGTCAACCAGTCTTCATAAGACATTATACTGTCCGTCATAACGATCGACTGAATTATATTTGAGCTAAATTCAATTGTGACATTATTATAGTCAGGGTAACGGAATTGTACTTTTTCATTATTAATCACACTGATTTTTAATGTTTTATTTACTAAGTATTTATTATTCATTTTTAATCTATACTAAAATAATTATTAAAACTCTGTTTACCATTAATTTACTTAATTAGAAGTAGTGATTAATTTTTTGTTACAGAGCTAGATATTTGGCTAAAATTACAGCTCTCGCTGTAATTTTATAATTGGCACTAATCTACAGGTAAACTTGTAGTTTTCTGTATCAACAGAATAAATAGGTATAACTTCTACCCCCCACAAGAGCAAGAGGAGCTTGTTGTAGTACAAGTACGTCCAGCCGACACAGCTAACCCAATAGGAGACTTCATTCGAATTCGATCTGAGCTTGAATAAAACTTCATTTTTTTCATGCACTTAATTACCATTACTAATCAAAATTGGCCCTCACCTTATTAGAATTGCGGCAAGGTATGAAGCTAGTAGCTTATTATTTGTGATGGTGATCTACAATTGCATTCATAACACCAATAAGAACTGCACTCGGCATTGATATTGTCTCGGGCTTTGATGTTGCCTAGTTCAGTGGAATTAAACCAGAAGAGCTAGCTGACGATGAAGCTCACAACAAAAAGATGCGATCACAGGCCGCGTCACTTAGATTATTGAGCAAGACCTTGCCGATGAGCCTTACGCGCAAGAGTACCTCTCGAAGCTACTTAACTAAGCGATTCATCAAGCCAAAGAGATGTTTGATGCGCCTGTAAAGCAATACCTACTGTTTGCTGATTTCGAAGAGCAAGTGAAAGAATGCAAATTCGATGGTATACCGACAGATCGCTTTGCGGAGCTATACCCGTGATCATTGAAGATGCTTGATTTTTAGTAAAATCAGGATCATGCTACGAACTATGAAAATTACACTGACTTCTCAACAGAAATTACAACTCGAACAAATGCACGACATTGAGCGGGATAGTCGAGTTTACGAGCGTATTAAGGCTGTTTTGCTGGCTTCTGAAGGCTGGACTTAGACTATGATTTCACAAGCTCTTCGTATTCATGAATCGACCGTTGTACGCCACCTTAGTGACTACGTTCTTTCTGAAAAACTTAAGCTTGAAAATGGCGGAAGTCAAACCAAGCTTTCTGCTCCTCAAACCATGTACCTAATCGAGCATTTGACGGAGAAAACCTATTCTCATACTCATCAAATTGTCGCCTACGTTAAAGACACATTTGGACTTTATTATACCGTCTCTGGTATGAATAAATGGCTTCACCACAATGGTTTTAGCTACAAGAAACCGAAAGGCGTACCACACAAGTTTGATGAAGCGAAACAGCAAGCATTCATAGCGGCTTATGAAGCGCTAAAGGCAAGCTGTGGCAAGGATGAATCGATAGTTTTTATGGACGCAGTTCACCCAACACTATCAACAAAAATATCTCATGGCTGGATACGAACTGGTCAGGATAAAGTGATTGAAACAACGGGTAATCGCAGTAGGTTGAACATTATTGGCGTACTAAACCTATCGGATATTGGTGCCACCATCGTTCACGATTACGAAAGTATTAACAGTGAAACGATAGTTCACTTTTTCTGTTAGTTAAGAGAGAGTTATCCGTTAGCCCATAAGCTTCATATCGTCTTAGATGATGCGGGATATCACCGCTGTGATTTAGTCAGAAATGCGGCGTTTGTCCTGAATATTGAACTGCATTATCTTCCACCTTACAGCCCAAACCTCAACCCAATAGAGCGGCTATGGAAAGTAATGAATGAGAAGTCGAGGAACAACGTTTACTTCAAAAGCAAACGGGATTTTAAGGCGGCAATAGACCAATTTTTTACTGTGACTCTTCCAGAGATCGCAGGCTCTTTGGTATCCCGAATTAATGATAATTTTCAAGTTCTCAAGCCTGCATCTTCAAGTTGAACGGGTATAGATCCTAAAATACAACCGTACATAAAGGCATTCTATTGTCTATTCCCTCATCATTTAGGGGATAATGTTTTGCCAGAAGATCAAAGCTTCAGTTATGCGTTACAAATCGACGAGATCGTTACCGCCACTTTTGCTGAGTTTTCAATTAATCCTCAAGAAATAGAGAATCAGATCCGACGTAAGTTAATCCCTGTGTTGTTCAAAGCGATAGGCATGGATAATACGCACACTCACAGGATCTACACTTACAACAATCAGAAATACCTTTTTAAGGGGCGTGTTAATTACAGAGAATGGTTGGCCATATATTGATGTGTCTCAATTAAAGCATTTGTTGAGAACATCAAACTCAGGAGCCGCCCCTCCCCTTTGGCAGAATGGAATCGATGGATTGGTGCCACCATCTCTACCTTATACGTTGAAAAAAAATCTACATTACTGGTTCCGATTTTATTAGCTTGTTAGATGCCAGAATTAGATTATCCACTGGTCATACCCAACTATATCTTAGATATGCAAGAGACATCTACGATTCGATTTTAAATAGCAAACCTATCCAAGACCAAATACCTCTTTCAACAGTAGAGTGAGTATGGCTCGCAACGCACTAAAAAGAAAACAAATTGACTATAATCAACCTACATATTGCGAGTTCACAGGAACGTACTTTGATGACTATCGTTGTGTGGAGTTTGCACATATTGATAGTGTCGCTACAGCACCTTTGCGCGCAAACGATATACACAATGGTGTGATCATCTTAAAAGAAATACATACTAAATTGACTAGACGTTTTATCCACGATTTTGAACGTATGTATGATTTCTGCGAAGAAATGGGCTATGACACCGATTGGGCGGATGAATTCGTGTAATCTCCATTATAGTTAGTTCAAGGCTGTGCTCTCAGCCTCATTAAGATTCCAATAATTTTGAGTAAACGAGTTTTAAAATACCAACACCAAGTCGCTTTTGTCCCAAAGCGCCGCATAGCCACAATCTAAAAATACACTTTTTGTGCATAAATAATAAAATCACAACATGAAAAACATTTGGGCAAATTACGGACGATTGAAAACGCTAATTTGCTCGATAAAGCTAATAATGGGGCAAAGACTTGTTAGCTAATGGCTTGAACATTTTGCTCCAGTCAGCAATGTTCTGGACAATTCCGAGTTACGACCCATACGCCACTTCTACTTTTTGTCATACTTCTAGTATCGAAACCATGCTGCCAGCCATACATATGGCTGGCCAAAAGCGCTCATCCACTACACTCCTCGTATCGAATGAAAACTTTGTACAGTTGTCATCTAAAATGATGTCGTCAAAGTTTCTTTTTCCATAACCATCCCTCACTTAAAGTTTAGTCAGTATGCATCTTTCTAAATGCACACTGGTAAATCAAATGTAACCATATGATTTATAAACTAAGTGTTCATAAAATTAGGGGTTTAAATTTGCTAGGCCTGAACTTCAATATGGTTCAAGTGTACGTGTTCCTAGCTATCATGGCGCAAATCACGGGTAAAAAAGCGGGTGTGGCTTACCACAAGCTAGTTAACGCTCATATCTATGAAGATCAACTGGCGCCAATGCGTGATATTCAGCTAAAGCGTGAGCCTCTAGCTGGCCCTACATTCCACATCAACCCAGAGATTAAGTCTCTAGAGGATTTAGAAACTTGGGTAACAATGGATGACTTCTGGGTTGAAGGTTACGAGTGCCACGAAGCGATTAGGTACCCATTCTCGGTTTAATCGTATCCGTTTGTTTGATTGAAAGGCTGCCACTGTGCAGCCTTTTTTATTTGTGATACTTGGCTTGCTTACTATTTATAAAACCAATAATCTTGTGGGGTCTTTTCTAACTACAGAACTACTATGACTCGCTCGCATTGCTTTGTATTGCAACACGATTTTCCTATTGCTTTCTACCCTGATAAAAATCAGTTAGTGGTGGATAGCGAAGCGATTCATTTAGAGCCTTTGCAAGCTAAATTGCTGAGTTATTTCATCGAAAATCGCGGGCAAGTGGTTAGCACTCGGCAGATAGCCGCGGATGTGTGGCAAAGAACTCAAGTGTCTGACAACTTGGTCAGACAGGTCATCAGCTTGCTGCGCAGTCAGCTTCAGGATAAATCACGTCCGTATCGGATTATTCAGACCATTCCTAAGCAAGGTTACCTGTTCGATGTTGAGGTGACTCAGTCGAGCGTCGAACCAACTCCCGTTGAGGGCGTCTCTCAACCTGAATCTACCCCTTTTGTTGCTAAGTCGAAAAAGAAAACCATCGCCCTGATTACAACCGCAGTATTCTCTGTTGGCTTAATAGCAACTTGGGCGTGGCAAACCGATGTCCCAACCAGTGGCACTGCTGTTGTTTCTGCTCACCAAAGTGATGTGATTCCTGTTTATATCCATGACATAACCCTAGATTCTTCGAACGATTATGAGATGTCAGAAAGCGTCTATAACTATCTTTTCTATGGGCTGAACTCAGCTAAAAAACTATCGGGTTACCACTTTTCTCAGCTATCGAAACAGGGGAAGCAATCACTGGCTAATAATGGTGTCGAGCTCAAAGGTTGGCTTAAGCAAGAGGGGGGTGACTATGTGTTGAGCGTGCTTGTACAAAACAATCGCCAACCGAATCAAAGTCAGAAGGTGGAAAAGACCTTTAGCCAAGATAACTTCTTCGATGCCATTGGGGATGTGATTCTAGAGATCAAAGCCATTATTGCTCCTATGAGCTCAGAATACGGCGTAGCGAGTCATCGCGTGACCTCTATTGATAACTACGATGATTGGAGTGTTATCTCTGAGGGGATATCGTTGTTCTACCAAGGTAAAGGTGGTCAGCCATTTGAGGAAATAGCACTTCAGTTGGATACGATTCAACAACAAGGGCGAGATAATTATCTGGTCAATGCCTTGCTGTCGTATTCGGAATCTTTGGCTTATTTGCAAAGCCATGAGCAAGAAGATCGCGAACATGCGCTACAACTGGCAAAGCAAGCCTTCGAGATGAACCCGCGTTGTGATATCGCGAATCTAACCCTGGGTCTTGCACTGTTAATCAACCAACATGCCAACCAAGCTTTCCCTTACCTTTTTTATGCAGCCGAAAGCACACCGAGCCCAATCAGTTTTTATCTACTAAGTGTCGCTGACAAGCTGTCGGACAACCCAAAAGGTTCGCAATACAACTATCAACGCTACACCGAAGTGAAAAAAGAGCATAACGGTCAACTGTTTGATCTTATTGAATCTTTATAAAAAACAAACTTTTTCTAAATGCCTAAACTCCCACTTATGTGAAGGTGTGAGGGAGCGCTGGTGGCATGGGAGTTAGGTTGGTTTTCCCAGTCCTAATGGGCTTCTTAACATGTTTGTTTATTGTTTGTAGTCAGCCTTGATTGCCTTGCATCAAGTGTAAACACGCCGACTTCCACATACTGGTCCTCAAATCATTCATTATTTGGGGTACACACATGTTGAAGAAATTTGCTTTTCAGATCATACCGATTCAGATCTTTTTATTCGTCTTTTGGTTCAAAAATGGCTTTATCGATAAAGTGATGGGCGTGTTACTTGGCTTTGTTACACCTGATACCGCTTATGCAGGTGATACCTGGGCTGGTTGGAAAGGTTATATTGTTGGCACTTGGGATAAGAGCCAAGTCGGTCATGTTTTACTTAGCCCAACGTTCGACTTTATGTTTCCGATTCTAATTGCGTTGCAATGCGTTCCATTTTTACTGGTTATTCGCTCGGTGTTTGCCGGTGAGTTCATGGTCGGTAAAGAGCGTCCGTGGTTACTTTATGCTGCTTTCTCTTCCCTGTTTGTGACTGCTTGTATGGCGTTTACTCAAACCATCACTGGCGCGAGTGACGGACAGTATTTATGGCAATTTATCGGCTTTGGCATGGTTGCGATCATGTACCTGCGTAATGAGCAGGGTAAGTAAGCGTTTTTTAGATGCGAGTAAACGGGATTCGAGATGCGAAGAGCTAAGAGTAGAAATGAGTAAATGAGATTAGGAATACGAAAAACATACCTAGGTTTGAGTCGGCGATATACCAAGTACGACTATCACAGTTCATGTTTTTCGTTACTCGCTTACCCGTATCTCTAACCTGCTTCTGACTCTTCGTTACTCGTTTACTCGAATCCCGCATCTTTTTTTGTTTCCCGCATCTGCTCTTATAAAAGAAAAAGCCCGCAACCTGAACTGACCCCCAATAGTTGGACACCAATTATTGGGGGTCTTTTTATGTCCAAATATAGCCGAGAGCTAAAATGTATCATTGCTAAGCAATATTTAGATGGCACGTCATCTCGCTACTTAGCAAAACAATATTCAATCCCTTCAAGACAGATACGGTATTGGGCTCAAGTCTTTGCCATCCATGGTACTGATTCATTTTTACCAACTAAGCATGCTGCTTCTGCTCAGACAAAGCGAAAAGCATTGAATTTAATGTGGACGAATGAATGGTCTCTCACGCACACTAGCGCAGTATTAAACCTCTCATCCCCTGGGATACTCTCTGTCTGGCTCAAAAGATTTAATGAGCTCGGTATCAAAGGGCTCAAAATGCGCCAGAAAGGAAGACCCTCAATGAAACAGCACCCTCAACGTACGACTAAGCCTGATGATGAAATGACACTTGAGGAGCTAAAAGAGGAATTGGTCTACTTGCGAACCGAGAATGCCGTTCTAAAAAAGTTGGAAGAGTTGGAGCAGGAAAAAAACCGTCGAACAAAGAAAAAGCGGTCATAGCTCTAACTCTTAAAAGCAAGTACCCGTTAAAGCACTTACTGCACACTCTACAGCTAGCAAAAAGTGTCTTTTATTACCAGGCTCAAACGAGCAAGCGCCCAAATAGCTACGAACGTGAGCTGCGGTTGATAAAGTCAATTTATCATGAGCATAAGGGACGATACGGCTACCGCCGTATTCACTTGGAACTAAAAAATCAGGGGTTCATGCTTAATCACAAAACGGTTCAAAGGCTTATGGCTCAGCTCAACCTTAAATCGACGGTCAGGATTAAAAAGTATCGTTCATATCGAGGAGAGTCTGGAACAGCAGCTCCTAACGTGCTTGAAAGAGATTTTAGTGCGACTCAACCCGATGAAAAATGGGTAACTGATGTCACGGAGTTCAAAGTAAAAGAGCAGAAAGTATACTTGTCTCCCGTTGTCGACTTGTTTACTCAGGAGGTGGTTGCTTATAGAGTGGCCAAAAATGCCTGCTTGCCGCTTGTCACGGATATGCTGACGGAAGCCATATCAAAGCTTAAACCCAACTCAAAGCCAATTATACATAGCGATCAAGGTTGGCAATATCGCCATCGACAGTATCAAAAAAAAGTAGCGGAGAGTGGGTTAACACAAAGCATGTCGAGAAAAGGTAACTGCTTGGATAATGCGGTTGCTGAAAACTTTTTTGCTTTACTCAAAACAGAGATGTATCACAACCAAAGCTTTGAAGATGCAGATGCTCTGATAGAGCAAATTAAAGAATACATCGAGTACTACAATACCAAACGTATAAAAGTGAAACTAAAAGGCCTGACTCCGATAGAATATCGAACTCAGGCCTTGAAAGCCGCTTAACAGAAATGTCCAACTTTACGGGGTCACTTCAACCTAGGTTGCGGGCTTTGCTATAAGCGATGTGTATTTTGCTATTAAGCAGTCAGAGACAAGATTGTGCCTGGCAGTACAAGGAATACCGCAACAAGGTAACCGGCAACAACAGCTTTGTTCTTCACAGCCATGTCTGAAATCATGTCTGCTGCTTTAACTGGTAGCTCACGTAGGAACGGGATACCGAAGATGAATACCGTTGCCATGATGTTGAACACCAAGTGTACTAGAGCAATCTGTAGTGCGAATACTGCGAACTCACCAGATACTGCTGTTGCTGCTAGCAGAGCGGTAATACATGTACCGATGTTTGCGCCTAGAGTGAATGGGTAAACATCACGTACTTTAAGAACACCTGAGCCTACTAGTGGAACCATCAAGCTTGTCGTCGTTGAAGAAGACTGAACAAGGATAGTAACGATAGAGCCAGAAGCGATACCGTGGATTGGACCACGACCGATTGCGTTCTTCAGAATCTCACGAGCACGACCAACCATTAGGCTCTTCATCAGCTTACCCATAACTGTGATAGCTACGAAGATAGTTGCGATACCTAGAGCGATAAGCATGATGCCGCCAACCGTGTCGCCAAATGTTGATAGAGGCTCTTTAATTGCGCTCACTACTGGTTTAGTGATTGGTTTGATGAAGTTAAGACCCTTCATGCTCATATCACCTGTTGCTAGCATCGGAGATACCAACCAGTGAGAAATCTTCTCTAGAATACCAAACGCCATCTCTAGCGGTAGGAAGATAGCTACAGCCAATAGGTTAAAGAAGTCGTGAATCGTCGCACTTGCGAATGCGCGTTTGAACTCTTCTTTACAACGAACGTGACCAAGGCTAACTAGCGTATTGGTTACCGTAGTACCAATGTTTGCACCCATGATCATAGGGATTGCTAGCTCAACAGGTAAACCACCTGCCACAAGGCCAACGATAATTGAAGTAACTGTACTTGATGATTGAATAAGTGCGGTTGCAACTAAACCAATCATTAAGCCTGCAACTGGGTGTGAAGCAAATTCAAAAAGAACTTTTGCTTGTTCGCCTGTTGCCCATTTGAAGCCTGTACCAACCATTGAAACTGAAAGTAATAGTAGGTAAAGCATGAATGCCAAGTTAGCCCAGCGTAGCCAACGAGTTGTGCTCGAAATAGGCGCTGCTGCAGTAGTAGCTTGGTTCATAATGTTTTCTCCATAGGACCGTTTAAGTCTGTGTTTGGTCTGTTTGTTTAATCTGAGCGTGATGTTAGAGGTGAAATATTTCAGTAATATTACATTTTGATTGAGGCGAGACTTTTTTGTGATGATTTACTGTTTAAATATTCTGACAGTAAATGTGGTTGTTTTAAGTTATTGTTTTTGAATGTTTTTATTGCTGGTTTTGATGGGTGATATAGATCTTAAAAGTTAGAAAAAAATTGAGAAAATTCGTCCTAATATTACATTATGAAATCAAACACTTCGAAAAAATTAGTGGTTAAATGGTTTTGTGATTGGTTTTTCCGAGTTTGTTGAGCGGAGGTGTCATATTTGATATAAAAAGGAATCGACTCTCTTATTTACGGCACACCTATGTCGCACCTCAACTATAACCATCTTTATTACTTCTGGATGGTCTGTAAGCAAGGCTCTGTTACTAAAGCAGCAGAAGCTCTATTTCTCACACCTCAAACGGTAACTGGCCAGATAAAAGCATTAGAAGAGCGAATGGACGGCAAGCTGACTAAGCGTAATGGTCGCAGTGTTGAACCAACAGAGCTTGGGCAGTTGGTGTTCAAATACGCGGATCGTATGTTTGGTTTGAGCTACGAAATGCTCGACATCGTGAACTACAGTCAGCACTCAAATATTCTGTTTGATGTCGGTGTTGCGGATGCGCTGTCAAAAAGGCTCGTTAGCAAGATCCTGATGTCGACAATTCCAGAAGACAACAGTATCCACCTTCGCTGTTTTGAATCGACTCACGAAATGCTGCTTGAACAGCTCTCTCAACATAAGCTCGATATGATCTTGTCTGACTGCCCTGTGGACTCTAGCCAAAGCCCAGGCTTATTCAGCAAGAAGTTGGGTGAGAGCGGTATGAGCTTTTTCAGCTCGGGTGAAGTGAAAGGGGTTAATTTCCCTGCTGTACTAGAACAAAGGAAGTTGCTGATCCCGGGCAGTCGAACCTCAATGGGGCGCAAGATACTGCAATGGTTTGACCGCCAAGGTCTTAAACCAGATATTTTGGGAGAGTTTGATGACGCGGCATTGATGAAAGCGTTCGCTCGCTATCACCATGACGCGATTTTCTTAGCGCCAACGCTTTATATGTCAGAAGTAGAACAAGACACTTCATTGCAGCTATTAGGTGGTATTGAAGAGTTAAAAGAGGAGTACTACGTCATTTTTGCTGAGAGGATGATCCAGCATCCAGCAGTAAAAAATGTATGTGACGCAGATTTTAGCAAATTGTTCGAATGAGGTAGTTTGTTAATGAATTGATATCGACTATGATAACTCCGCAATATGCCGTAAATACTGATAGCCCGTAGTTGGCGTAAAGGTTGTAGGGAGCCAAACTATGAACTTAAAAGAGATGGAGAAGAACTCAGCACAAGCTGTGATTCTACTCAAAGCCATGGCCAACGAACGTCGCTTACAGATTTTGTGCCTTTTACATGGTACTGAGCTGTCGGTTGGGGAGTTGTGTGGCAAGTTGGAACTGAGTCAATCGGCTTTATCTCAACACCTTGCTTGGTTGAGAAGAGATGGTTTGGTCGATACTCGCAAAGAAGCTCAAACCGTGTATTACACATTGAGCAGTGAAGAAGTAAAAGCAATGATTAATCTACTGCATGGTCTATATTGCAAGTAGTTTATTGTTGGTAAGAAAAGTAGTTTCTTATCAGGAATAAGGTCGACACAAGGAAGTGTCAGTATTTCACGTCGAACGTTTATCGCTGTCTATTCACTATCTATTTATCTACAACCTATCTATTTAACTCCTATCTGTTTTATTTACTATTCGTAACTTGGTTTGTTAGTCACCTTTAACTACTGCCTGTCAGTCGTTTAATTGGGCTGCTCAAAATTTAGATATAAAAAAACCGGCCTAAGCCGGTTTTTTTCGTTTTGCGTTGTAATCAAATTTCTATTAAAGAGCTTTGATTGCAGCAGCGAAACGAGACTTATGACGTGCAGCTTTATTCTTATGAATAAGGCCTTTAGTCGCCATACGGTCAAGAAGTGGTGTAACTTCTACAAGAGCAGCAGTTGCAGCTTCTTTATCACCAGCTGCGATAGCTGCGATAGTCTTTTTCATGTAAGTGCGCATCATAGAACGACGGCTAGCGTTGTGCTGGCGACGTTTCTCAGCTTGGATAGCGCGCTTCTTAGCAGATTTACTGTTTGCCAAGGGTCTAACTCCCAAAAACTTAGTTCGGTGACAATTTAAGGGCGAGGACTATCCCTCATTAGCGCTTAATTGTCAAATGATTTGTGCAAAAACCAATCGTAGCCAAACAAACTTTGGTATGGAAAGGTCATCGCGGTTAAGATGGCGGGGATTCTAACAGCATTTTTAGACCAATGCTAATAAATATGCTTCTTAGGACAGGATAGTATTTATCCTCCCTTGAAAGTAATCAACCAGTGTCAGAGGTTTCTGTGAGTAAACGACTATTAAAGTCAGGCCTGATTGTCAGTGCAATGACTTTTGTTTCCCGTGTATTGGGGCTAGTACGTGATGTAGTAGTAGCAAATTTGATGGGAGCAGGAGCGAGTGCCGACGTATTTTTCTTCGCTAATAAAATCCCGAATTTCTTACGTCGACTGTTTGCAGAAGGTGCCTTTTCTCAAGCGTTTGTTCCAGTATTAACGGAATATCACGCGGCTGGTGATAAAGAGAAAACCCGAGATTTAATCGCTAAGGTGTCAGGTACGCTCGGGGTATTAGTGTCTATTGTTACCGTTATCGGTGTGCTGGGCTCTGGAGCAATTACCGCGCTGTTTGGTGCGGGTTGGTTTATCGACTGGCTAAATGATGGCCCAGCGGCGCCTAAGTTCGAACTCGCGAGCTTTATGCTCAAGATTACCTTCCCTTATTTATGGTTCATCACTTTTGTCGCGTTATCTGGTGCCATTCTCAATACACTGGGTAAGTTTGCGGTCTCCTCTTTTACCCCTGTGTTTTTGAATGTCATGATCATCGGTGCAGCGTGGTTTATCTCTCCGAACTTAGAACAGCCAGAAATCGGCTTGGCGATCGGTGTGTTTCTTGGTGGCTTAGTTCAGTTCCTTTTCCAGATGCCTTTCCTTATTAAAGCAGGTGTGTTGGTTAAGCCGAAGTGGGGCTGGAGAGATCCGGGCGTCGTTAAGATTCGCACATTAATGATTCCAGCTCTGTTTGGTGTGTCAGTTAGCCAAATCAACCTACTGTTTGATACCTTCATTGCCAGCTTCCTAGCGACAGGCTCTATTAGTTGGTTGTACTACTCAGATCGATTGCTTGAATTCCCACTGGGTCTATTTGGTATTGCGATTGCGACTGTGATTCTTCCTGCTTTGTCTCGTAAGCACGTTGATGCTCAAGGAGAAGGGTTTGCACATACCATGGACTGGGGCGTGCGTATGGTGCTACTGCTTGGCATTCCTGCCATGCTGGGGCTTATTGTTTTAGCGAAACCAATGCTGATGGTGCTATTCATGCGTGGTGAGTTCTCTCCACACGACGTGCAACAAGCATCGATGTCTTTAGTGGCGTACGCATCTGGCTTGCTTAACTTCATGTTGATTAAAGTGTTAGCTCCGGGTTATTACTCTCGTCAAGATACGAAAACCCCAGTGAAGTACGGCATTATCGCAATGGTCACGAACATGGTATTCAACGCTATCTTTGCTTATTTCTATGGCTATATAGGTTTGGCAATTGCAACCGCTCTGTCAGCCTTTGTGAATATGGCCTTGTTATATCGCGGTTTACATCTTGCTGGTGTCTATAAGCTGACAAAGACCACTTTACTGTTCTGCGCGAAGCTTGTTGTCTCAGGCGGCGTGATGGTCGCGGCAATTCTGTGGCAGTTAGATAATATGCAACAATGGCTTGAATGGAGCTTTAGTCAGAGAGCGCTGATGCTAACAGGCTTGATTGGACTTGGTGGCTTTGTTTATATTGTTTCGGTACTGGTTTTAGGTATCCGAGTAAAACATTTAAAAGCAGCGACAGATTAATACTGATTAGTATATAATCCGTCGGTTTCACACAATGAATGATGCAAATAACAGGTTTTAGCTGATCATAATGGAACTGATCCGAGGTATACACAATATTAAAGCGCAGCATCACGGCTGTGTCTTGACCATAGGTAACTTCGATGGTGTTCATCTAGGACATCAAGAGGTTCTTAGCCAGGTTTCTGAACAAGCGGCAGCATTAGGTTTACCTTCTGTTGTTATGACGTTTGAACCGCAGCCTATGGAGCTGTTTGCCCGAGATAGAGCGCCAGCACGTTTGACTCGCTTACGCGATAAGTACGTTCAACTGAGAAAGCTAGAGATCAGTCGTTTATTGTGTGTCAATTTTAATCAGTACTTTGCAAGTTTATCGGCGGAAGCATTCATTAAAGATCTTTTGGTTGATAAGCTTGGCGTGAAGTTTTTGGTGGTTGGTGATGACTTTTGTTTTGGCAAAGGCCGCACTGGCAATTTCGCTATGCTTAAAGAAGCGGGTGAAAAGTATGGCTTTGAGGTGGTAAGCACACAAAGTTATTGCTTAAATCAATTACGTGTCAGCAGTACTGAGATACGAAATGCATTAGCGGTCGATGACTTGGCTGCAAGTGCTACCATGTTAGGACGTGATTACAGCATTAGTGGTCGTGTGTCCCATGGTCGAAAACTGGGGAGAACCATAGGTTTCCCTACCGCTAACATTCCATTAAAGCGTTGTGTATCTCCTGTGTCGGGAGTGTACGTTGTCGAAGCATTGGATATCGATGGGGTTCCTGTCGGTGGCGTTGCTAATATTGGACAACGACCAACGGTGAATGGTGTAAGGCAGCAATTAGAAGTGCACTTTTTTGACTTTAAAGCCAATTTGTATGGTAAACAGTTAGAAGTACGACTTTTGCACAAACTGCGCGACGAGATAAAATTTGAATCGTTCGACGCATTAAAGAATCAAATAGAATTGGATGCTGAAGCCGCAAGGGTGTGGCTGCTTCAGCTAAAGAATTAATCGGATGATTCCACCGATTAACATAATGTCTAACTTCGCCCAATATAACGGAATTAAGAATCGATGAGTGATTATAAAGATACCCTGAACTTACCAGAAACAGGGTTCCCAATGCGCGGCAATCTGGCAAATCGTGAGCCAGAAATGCTTAAGCGTTGGTACAAAGAAGATCTTTACGGCGAAATCCGTAAGGCAAAGAAAGGTAAAAAATCTTTCGTACTGCATGATGGCCCTCCATACGCGAACGGCGACATTCACATTGGCCACGCGCTGAATAAGATTCTTAAAGACATTATTATTAAATCTAAGACCCTTTCTGGTTTTGATGCACCGTACATCCCTGGTTGGGACTGTCACGGTCTTCCAATCGAACTAATGGTTGAGAAGAAGAAAGGTAAGCCAGGTCAGAAGATTTCGGCTGCTGAATTCCGCGAAGAGTGTCGTAAGTACGCTGCGGGCCAGGTTGAAGGTCAAAAAGAGAGCTTCAAACGTCTTGGTATCATGGGCGAGTGGGACAAACCTTACCGCACTATGGATTTCGGCACAGAAGCGAACATCATTCGTTCTCTAGGCAAAATCGCAGACAAAGGTCACCTACTGAAAGGTTTCAAACCTGTTCACTGGTGTACTGACTGTGGTTCTGCTCTGGCTGAAGCTGAAGTTGAATACAAAGATAAAGTATCTCCATCTATCGATGTGAAATTTACTGCAGCTGACGAAGCGGCGCTTCTAGAGAAATTCTCTCTAGCTGACGGCCACGCTGGTCAAGGCGAAATCTCTATCGTTATCTGGACAACAACACCATGGACTCTGCCTGCTAACCGAGCGGTATGTCTACGTGATGATCTTGAATACGTGCTTATCCAAGTTGAAGCGAATGGCGACCAGCCAGCTCAACGTATCGTTGTTGCTTCTGAACTAGCAAAAGACGTAATGGATCGTGCAGGCATCGAGCATTTCCATAACCTAGGCTTTGCAACTGGTGCTGATCTTGAGCTTTCTCAGTTCAACCACCCGTTCTACGACTTCACTGTTCCTGCGATCCTAGGTGATCACGTTACGACGGATTCAGGTACTGGTGTGGTTCACACTGCTCCTGGTCACGGTCAAGAGGATTTCGTGGTTGGTAAGAAGTACAACCTAGAAATCGCTAACCCAGTAGGCTCTAACGGCGTTTACCTGCCTGATACTGAGCTATTTGCTGGTCAGCATGTATTCAAAGCGAACGACTCTGTTTTAGACGTTCTAAAAGAGAAAGGTGCACTTCTGCATCACCACGCTTACGAGCACAGCTACCCACACTGTTGGAGACACAAAACTCCAATCATCTTCCGTGCAACACCACAGTGGTTCATCTCTATGGATCAAGCTGGCCTACGTGCAAAAGCACTAGAGTCAACGAAGAATGTTGAGTGGATGCCTGAGTGGGGTCAAAGCCGTATCGAAGGTATGATCGAAGGTCGTCCTGAGTGGTGTATCTCTCGTCAACGTACTTGGGGTGTGCCAATTGCTCTCTTCGTTCATAAAGAAACGTCAGAACTTCACCCAGATAGCTCTGAGCTAATCGAAAAAGTAGCGAAGCTAGTTGAAGAGAAAGGCATTCAAGCTTGGTGGGATGTAGACGCAGCTGACCTAATGGGCGCTGAAGACGCAGACAAGTACGAAAAAGTGCTAGATACGCTAGACGTATGGTTCGATTCAGGCGTTACACACTTCTCTGTTGTTGATTCTCGTGAAGAGTACAACGGTAACAGTGCAGATCTTTACCTTGAAGGTTCTGACCAACACCGTGGTTGGTTCCAGTCTTCTCTAATTTCATCTATCGCGATGAAAGACGAAGCACCATACAAGCAAGTGCTAACACACGGCTTCGTAGTAGATGGTAACGGCCGTAAGATGTCTAAATCTATCGGTAACGTTGTTGCTCCTAAAGATGTAACCAACAAACTAGGCGCAGATATCCTACGTCTATGGGTTGCTTCTACAGACTACACGGGTGAAGTAGCGGTTTCTGATGAAATCCTGAAGCGTTCTGCTGATGCTTACCGTCGTATTCGTAACACAGCGCGTTTCTTCCTAGCGAACCTAAGCGGTTTCAACCCTGAAACTGACCTAGTGCCTGCTGAAGAGATGGTTGCACTTGATCGCTGGGCTGTTGGCCGTGCACAAGCTGCACAAGAAGAGATCGTGAAAGCATACGGCGAGTACAACACTCACGGTGTAACTCAGCGTCTAATGCAGTTCTGTTCTATCGAAATGGGTTCTTTCTACCTAGACGTAATCAAAGACCGTCAGTACACAGCAAAACAGGGCAGCCATGCTCAACGTAGCTGTCAGACTGCGCTTTACTACATCGTAGAAGCTCTAGTTCGTTGGATGGCACCTATCATGTCGTTCACTGCAGATGAAATCTGGAACGAGATGCCTGGTCAACGTGACAAGTTCGTATTTACTGGCGAATGGTTCGAAGGTCTGTTCGGTCTTGCTGAAGGCGAAGAGCTAAGCAACGAATTCTGGGCTGAAATCCAAACGGTTCGTGGCGCTGTGAACAAGCTTCTTGAAGACGCTCGTAAAGAGAAAACAATCGGTGGTGCACTACAAGCTGAAGTCACTCTATACGCTGATGACGCACTAGCGGCTAAGATCAACAAGCTAGAAGATGAGCTACGTTTCGTACTTATCACTTCTGCAGCGGTTGTTAAGCCACTGAGCGAGAAGTCTGATGCGGCTCAAGCGACAGACGTTGAAGGTCTATTCGTTGAAGTTGCAGCAACAGAAGCTGAGAAGTGTGACCGTTGTTGGCACCACACACCAGACGTAGGCACTATTGAAGGACACGAGAAGATCTGTGGCCGTTGTGTATCAAACGTTGATGGTGAAGGCGAAGTGCGTAAGTTCGCATAACGACTCAGAGAAAGACTGAACTTTTTGTAAAAATCATAGCCCCAGTATCAACTGGGGTTATTTTTAGTTATAGGAAATGTGTTTAACCAAGCTGATTCTTCATGGCGACTCAAACCGAGTGTGTGAATGAGGAATCGCTTCGTAAATACTAGGAATAGAAATGAGTGAAGTTTCGTTAAAACAATCTGGTGTACGTTGGTTATGGTTAGCTCTGCTGGTTTTTCTTGCAGACATCGGCATCAAACTCTTTGTCATGGACAACATGGGTTATGGCTGGGCAAACCGTATTGAGGTGTTGCCGTTCTTTAACTTTTTGTACGTTCATAACTACGGTGCTGCATTCAGCTTCTTGAGTGATCAAAGTGGTTGGCAGCGTTGGTTATTTACAGGTATTGCCTTTGCTGTAACGGGCATGCTGACATACTGGATGAGCAAGCTACCAGCGACAGAAAAGTGGAACAACATCGCTTATGCCATCATCATAGGTGGTGCAGTCGGTAATGTATTTGACCGTGTTGTACACGGCTTTGTTGTCGATTACTTAGATTTCTACTGGGGCACTTACCACTGGCCAGCATTCAACTTAGCCGATATGGGTATTTGTATTGGTGCCGCGATGATCATCCTAGATGGTTTCCGCAAGAAAGACGAAAGCAAATAGCTTTTAAATAGATGCTCTAAAGTCAGTCTATGACTCACAGAATAGAATAGCCCTAAGCGCTGTCGGTTGATTCCGGTGGCGCTTTTTTTTATGCTTCAGTCAACAAGGGAGCAAAGCAAAATGCATCCTCAAATAATAAAGAAGTCTAAGGAAAGTAACGTGGCAGCAATTAAAAATGATTCAGCAGTAACCCTACATTTTACGATTAAAATGAAGGATGGTTCAGTTGCCGATAGCACCGAAAATATGGGCAAACCGGCGAAGTTCGTGATGGGCGATGGTAGCCTAAGCGAGAACTTTGAAGCGTGCTTACTTGGGCTTGAAGCCGGTACTGAAAAGTCTATCGACCTGAAAGCGGAAGATGCATTTGGTATGCCGAATCCAGATCATATCCATCACATGGACCGTGCTAAATTTGTTGGCGACTCTGAGGTTGAAGTGGGCACTATCATGGCATTTTCTGGTCCAGACGGCATGGAAATCCCAGGTATTATCACTGAGATCGCTGGCGATTCAGTGACGGTTGATTTTAATCACCCACTTGCAGGCCAAGATGTTACGTTTGACGTCAATATCTTAGCTGTCGACTAACATCACCTTACAGCTGTGATGTCACCCAGAGCTTCACTGTCTAGGCGCTTCACTGTAGAATGCGAGCCTCGCCGACGGCGAACTCTATAGAAACAACCTTAGTACCGCGGTAAATGATGAGCAATGAAATGAAAATAATGTTAGCTAACCCTCGTGGCTTTTGTGCCGGTGTTGATCGTGCGATCAGCATTGTCGAGCGCGCACTCGAAATGTATCAGCCACCGATCTACGTTCGTCATGAAGTGGTACACAACCGCTTTGTTGTTGAGGGGCTAAAACAACGCGGTGCTATTTTTGTCGAAGAACTTAGCGAAGTGCCAGACGATAACATCGTGATCTTCTCTGCTCACGGCGTGTCTCAAGCGGTTCGTAAAGAAGCGAAAGAGCGCGAGCTAACGGTATTCGATGCAACGTGTCCTTTGGTAACTAAAGTACATATGGAGGTTGCTCGTGCGAGCCGTAAACATATGGAAGTGGTACTGATTGGTCACGCAGGTCACCCTGAAGTTGAAGGTACTATGGGTCAATACGCGAGCCAAACGGGTGGCATGTACTTGGTTGAGAGACCAGAGGACGTGCAAAACCTAGTGGTGAACGATCCAACTAACCTGCACTACGTGAGCCAAACGACGCTCTCTGTTGATGAAACCGCTGATGTAATCGAAGAGCTACGTCGTGTATTCCCTGAGATTCAAGGCCCTCGTAAAGACGACATCTGTTACGCGACTCAAAACCGTCAAGACGCTGTTCGTGAGATGGCAAACGACGTTGACGTTGTGATTGTGGTTGGTTCTAAGAACTCATCGAACTCAACACGCTTGAAAGAGCTGGCTGAAAAACTAGGCACACCTGGTTACCTAACGGATTGCCCTGAAGACATTCAAACAGAATGGGTTGAAGGCAAGAAGAAAATCGGTGTAACGGCTGGTGCATCTGCTCCTGAAGAGCTAGTAAATCAAATCTTAGATCGAATTCGCGAGCTTGGTGCTACTGACGTTGAAGAGATTCAAGGTCGTGAAGAGAATATGTTCTTCGAAGTACCAAAAGAGCTACAGATTAAACAAGTCGATTAATCTCTATCGATTTGTGACATTAACGATTCGTCATACCGTCGATTCGCAAGCAGTAAAAAGCCAACGTTGATACGTTGGCTTTTTTGATCGTGCGCTTTGATAAGCTATTGGATACCGAGTTGTTCTTTTAGTGTCTTGAGATAGCGACGACTCACAGGCACTTCAAAGCCAGTAAGCGTGACGATCTCCGCTAATCCATTCTCTAGCAATTTGATCTCTTGGATCGATTTTATGTTGATCAAGTATTGTCGGTGACAGCGGATCAAATCGGTCTTCTCTTCCAAGATCTTTAGCGTCAGCTGTGAAGTGGCCGTTTGCGATGAACAGCGAACATGCACGCCGCTGATATCAGAATAGGCGCACTCGACACTTTGGCTCGCCATGATCACAATACGGTTGTGACCAATACACGGAATCTGTTCTAAGCGTGAAGGAGCAATTGAAGCGACATCTTGCTCTGGTGCTTTTTGGTTCTGCTTGACGACTTTATTCAGTCGAGAAACACTTTTATTGAGTCGGCAGGGCTCAACAGGCTTAAGCAGGTAATCAAAGGCGTTGTCTTCAAAGGCTTGAATCGCATATTGATCGTAAGCGGTCACAAACACCACGTAAGGCATTGTCTCTGGGTCAAGCATACTCAACAGCTCAATACCTGTAACTTGAGGCATCTGAATATCCAGATACACCACGTCGGGTTTAAGAAGGTTGATCTGCTTAAGTCCTTCGATCGCGTTGCTTGCTTGACCGATGACTTCCACTTCTCCCGTTTCAGTCAGTAACTCAATCAGCTCTTCGCGAGCAAAAAGCTCATCATCGATAACGAGTGCTTTTAACATCCTGCAATCTTCATTTTTGTTCTGTCCCTGCTTATTCCGCTTATCTTTTTTATGCCTGCTTCTAAATGTCGCTAATGAGAAGCGATTACCTACGAAACACCATTATTTTAGTATAGGTATGATAAAGCTCATTCGAGTAAATTGCTGTGGTTGAGATTCTATTTTTAGTGCTGAATCTTGTCCAAAGAAATTAGTGAGTCGTTTATCAACAATTTCCATCCCTAATCCTACATGATCTTGAGATGGCTTCTGGTAGTTACCAGCATTGTCTTCGACGATCAGTCTAAATCCACCTTGGAAAGCTTCGCTATAGATCTTCACTTTGCCGCCTTCCAGCATATTTGAAATCCCATGTTTAATGGCATTTTCAACCAGAGGTTGCAGGGTAAAGCTTGGCAATTGTGATTCAAACAATTGTGGGTCTATATCCCATTCAATTTCTAAGCGGTCAGTAAAGCGCGCCTTTTCGATCGTCAGGTACGCATTAACGTGCGCGAGCTCGTCTTTAAGCTTAACGGTATTAATATTCTGTTTGAGGTTGCTTCTGAAGAAGTGAGACAGATGCTGAATGAGCTCACGTGCTTTATCTGGATCACGACGTGTTACGGCACTGATGGTATTGAGTGCATTAAACAAGAAGTGCGGGTTGACCTGTGCGTGCAGCAGTTTGATTTCAGCTTGAGTGAGCAGGGTTTGCTGTTGCTGATAGTTGCTGAACAGGATTTGACTCGATAACAGCTGAGCAATACCTTCAGCCATCGACATGTTGATGGTTGAAAACAGCTTCAGTTTGGGCTCATACAGTTTAATGGTGCCGACGACTTCGTTACCAGCACGCAGTGGGATAATCAACGCTGACCCCAGCTTACAATCCTGTGAGAGAGAGCATTGGTATGGGTTCTCTTTACCATCCAGGTAGATGATGTCGTTCTGTTCCATCGAAGTCAGTGTGCTTTGCGATGAAATAGGAGTGTTAGGGATATGGTGCTCATCGCCAATGCCAACGAAAGCGAGAATTTTTTCTCGGTCAGTGATTGCCACAGCGCCTACGTTGGTCTCTTCGTAGATAATACGCACGATTTTCTGCGCGTTATCAGACGTGAAACCACCATGAAGAATACCCACCGAACGCTCAGCAATGGTCAATGCGCGGCGCGAGAAGGTCGCTGAGTATTTCTCAAAGATGGTTTTACGGTCTTGGATGATACTCATGAACAGTGCTGCACCCACGGAGTTGGCAATGATCATCGGTGCTGCAATGTCGGAAACCAGCGCATAAGATTGTTCAAACGGTTTGGCGACCGCAAGCAGAATCAACATCTGAATGATCTCTGCAAATAACGTCACAGAAAACACTACCATCGGATTAAACAATTGGCTGGCTTTGTTTTTTCTGACTAAGTACACATGCAGCAAGCCACCAATCAGGCCCTCTGCTGTCGTTGAGATAGCACAAGCTAAGTCCGTAAAACCACCTAATGAATAGCGATGTATCCCGCCAGTAAAGCCCACCGCAAAGCCAACTACAGGACCACCAAACAAACCGCCCATGACTGCGCCCATCGCACGTGTGTTGGCGATCGCATCATTGATCTGTAGGCCGAAATAGGTGCCCATAATACAGAACAGAGAGAACAGAACGTAACAGCTGATCTTGTGGCTCAAGCGTGAAGAGATGCTCAACAAAGGGAGAATCAGTGGGGTTTTACTTAGCATGTAAGCGATCACTAAGTAGACACAGGTTTGTTGAAGCAGAGAGAGAATGAGTTCCATATTTTCACCTATTGAGACGCTTGTTAAGTGTAAAGCTCATTGTGTGGTAAGGGTAGTTTTGCTTGTGTTTGTTAGGCTTATATCGAGCGATTAGCGCTCACACTGTCTTGTTGCTAACCAGTACAGACAATAAAGCCCATCACAGGGGATGGGCTTTAGTCTTAATATCCATGAATCACTGAGTGATTGCCGGAACAAGCGAAGTTGTGTTTGGCTGTTCTTGTCTTTCTATGAAGACTGGTCTTTTACAAAGAGTTTAAAGAACTAGGCTGTTTTAGTTTCACCTTTTGCTTCTTTTTCTTCATCAGCAAGGTCTGTTTCGCCTTTGCCTTTAGAAATCTTGATTACGTAAGCCGCAACACCCAGCGCACTAATCACACCAACGATAGTTGAGATTTGCATTGGTAGGCCGAAACCAAGTTGGCTGTTGTTCAGGATGAATGTGATACACACAGACGTCATGAAGATAGCTGGAACCGTCGTTACCCAGTGCAGTTTGTTGTGACGTAGTAGGTAAGCTGAAGCTGTCCACAACATCATTACTGCTGTTGATTGGTTAGCGAAACCGAAGTAGCGCCAAATGATACCGAAGTCTACTTGAGTCAGGATGCCACCGATAACGAACAGTGGTAGAGCCATCAGTAGGCGGTTACGCAGTGTCTTCTGTTCCATGTTGAAGTATTCAGCAAGGATAAGACGGCTTGAGCGGAATGCAGTGTCACCAGATGTGATTGGTAGGATAACCACGCCTAGGAAAGCAAGGATACCGCCGAATACACCTAGTAGGCCAAATGAAGCGCTGTATACAACGTTACCTGGACCGCCGTTTGCTACCGCTTCAGATAGAGACTCAACTGAACCGAAGAACGATAGTGCAAGTGCACACCAGATAAGAGCGATGATGCCTTCACCAATCATTGCACCGTAGAATACGAAGCGACCGTTCTTCTCGTTTTCCATACAACGCGCCATCAGAGGTGACTGAGTTGCGTGGAAGCCAGAGATTGCACCACAAGCGATAGTGATGAATAGAGCAGGCCATAGTGGTAGGTCGTTCGGGTTCATGTTGGTGAACATGTCGCTGATTTCAAAACCACCCATGATTTGGTGTTCATCAGAGAAGCCAATCGCAGTGATAAGGCCAACTGACATGAAGATAAGCAGAGCACCGAACAGTGGGTAGAAGCGACCAATGATTTTATCGACAGGGACAATCGTTGCGATGATGTAGTAAGCAAAGATAACAACAACCATAGTTGTTGCAGACATCGCGAAATCAGTTTGGTCGTTCACTAGGTTAGTGATCATGCCTGCTGGAGCAGAAACGAATACCACACCAACTAGAAGCAGTAGAACAATGGCAAAGATATTCATAAAGTGTTTTGCGCCATTGCCTAGGTAACGTCCAGTGATGGTTGGAACCGAAGCACCGCCATTACGGATAGATAACATACCTGAGAAGTAGTCGTGTACTGCACCTGCGAAGATACAACCTAGTACGATCCATAGCATTGCTGCTGGGCCGTATAGGGCACCCATGATAGGGCCGAAGATTGGACCTACACCTGCAATGTTTAGCAGTTGAACTAGGTAAACCTTTGGAGTCGACATTGGAACGTAGTCCACGCCGTCTTGCTTAGTGTGAGCAGGTGTTTGACGCTTTTCATTGATACCAAAAATCTTCTCGATAAAGGTACCGTAAATAAAGTAGCCACCAATGAGTGCTGCGACACAGGTAAGAAACCACATCATAATTTGTTATCCCTGAATGTATTAATTAAGTCAGGGTGTATATTAGAGGAGTGTATGGAAAGAAACTTCCGCTACTGGAGTGAGTGGTCGAATAGCTAATTAAGTGGTGTTATAACCGGTTTAGTGGTTTGTGACCTTTGTTGAGTGGTGGGGTAGAAGTGTTGAGAAGTATCGTGCTTCTGTTAAGTGGTCGATAGTGAGCATTAAACGGCGCGTAATAAAGATCAACGGCAGATAACAGAGATGAGTGGACATCAGCTCCCGTTCAGCGGAGAATCACCAACAGAGGCAAAGCTTCATTTAGAAGTGGCTAGGGAAATATAAAGGATTGAAATGAAAAAGATAATAGCACTATTCGCCGTAGCATTTAGCCTTGCAGGATGCAGCGCCAATGTTCAAGATTTAGCGGCAGAAGGCAACTGGCAAGAGATTGGCTACCGCGATGGTATTAAAGGCAACACTCAACGTTCCTATTCAGAGATGGCAAAATTGGGCGCGGTTGACCAAGCAAGTTACAACGAAGGTTACCAAATTGGTGTGACTGAATATTGTAACCCTAACCACGCATACCAGATTGGTCTATCTGGTCAGGTGTATGAAGGTGTTTGTTCTGGTACCGAAGATGCCCAGCGTTTCCGTATGGAGTGGCAACGTGGCTGGGATGAGTTTTCAAACGACCACTAACTTCGCTCGTGATTACTCACACCTCTTAAACGGAATCATTAAGCTTAAATTGAAAAAAACCAGTACCTTATGTGTACTGGTTTTTTGTATCACGCTTTCGTCAGTATTGAAGATTAATCCGACATTTACTGATTATTCTCGACCGCTTTTCTTAAAAAGCCGTTCTGCTGGTCAAGCTGAGCCTTCGCCGCCTGCAAATCAAGCCCGGTCAGAATCATTAAAATCGCTAGCTTAACGTCATAATCGGTAGTTTTAAGTGTCGACACTGCCAACGCTTTATCACATTCGGTTGCTTGAATAACGATACGAGCGGCCCGGGCTACTAGCTTTTCGTTAGTCGCTTTTACGTCGACCATCAGGTTCTGGTAGCTCTTACCAATACGAATCATGCTCGCTGTGGTCAGCATATTAAGAACCAGTTTTTGCGCTGTACCGGATTTCAGCCTTGTTGACCCCGTTAGTGCCTCTGGGCCAACCACTGGGCTTATCGCGATCTGAGCAATATCAGCAATTGGCGAATCTGGATTACAAGACAGAGCAACCGTCACCGCACCGATTTGATTGGCGTAGTTGAGTGCGCCAATCACGTAAGGCGTACGCCCGCTTGCCGCAATGCCAACCACAACATCCTTTTCTGAAAATTGAATCGCTTTCAGATCATCAATACCTAACGTTAGCGAATCTTCAGCCCCTTCTTTGGCTTTCAAAATGGCTTCTGGTCCGCCGGCGATAAGGCCGATAACCATTTTGTCTGAAACGCCAAATGTGGGCGGGCACTCTGAGGCATCTAAAACGCCCAATCGACCACTGGTGCCAGCACCCATGTAAATCAGTCGCCCTCCGTTTTGAAAGGCGTGAGCGATTTTATCAACGGCCTTAGCTATTTGCGGCAGTTCAGCTTCGATCGCCAGTGGGACTTGTTTGTCTTGTTGGTTAATCTTTTCGACCACTTCAAGAGAAGTGAGTAGATCAATATCCATAGTGTCAGGGTTTCTCCCCTCCGAAACGAGGTGCGAGAGCGCTGATATGAGAGCGTCGTTACTCATAATGATCCTTAAATGATGGTTCTAAAATGGTTTAGTTAGCACTGTATAGAACGCCTAGAGAGGCAGATCTACTTGCACCAGTCACTTCTGGTAAATTACTCGGTAGTTGATGGACATGACGTTGAGCAAGCCAAGCAAAAGCCATCGCTTCCATATAGTCAGCGTCTACACCTTTGCTGGTGGTTGAGGCAACCTCCCAGCTTGGTAGAAGCTCAGAAAGCCTCTTCATCAATAATGGGTTTCTAACCCCACCACCACATACATACAATGCTGGAGCGTTACCTAAGCGGTAAGCCTCGACTTCATTGGCTATCGTCAAAGCCGTGTATTCGCAAAGTGTGCGTTGGACATCTTGTGCTGAGATGTCATTAAATTCTGTTAATTGTTGCTCTAACCAAGGCAGATTGAATAGCTCTCTACCGGTACTTTTCGGCGGTGTTTGAGATAAATAAGACGCTTCCAGCAGTTGTTTTAATAAGGCTTGATTAACTTGACCTTGAAGTGCGAACTGAGCGTCGCGGTCAAATTTTTCACCCGTGTGTTTATCTACCCAAGCGTCCATTAACATATTGCCTGGGCCAGTATCATAACCAAGTGTTGGTTGATTCGGGCGCAGTACTGAAATATTCGATATGCCACCAATGTTCAGCACAACAACTGAGCTTTCTTGCGGTTGAAAAATAGTATGGTGAAAAGCGGGGACCAGTGGTGCACCTTGTCCACCAAGCGCCATGTCTTTACGTCTGAAATCTGCGACGGTTTGAATCTCGGTTTTAGCAGCAATAATGTTGGCATCGCCTAACTGCATGGTAAAGGGAGAGTCGCCTGTTGGTTGGTGGAATACCGTTTGACCATGATTGCCAATTGCGGTGACAGTTGATGCTGGAGTCTCTGACTTGGCGAGAAGCTGTAGAACGGCATCAGCAAATAGGTGGCCAAGCTGGTGGTCGAGCTCACCAATGGCAATCAAGTCAGTTTGCTGACCGATACATACATTAAGCAAGCGTGTTTTGAGTTCCTTTGGCATTGGAAACTCATCATGAGCAAGCAGTGTGATCCGGTTGTCTTCTATCGACACCAGTGCCGTATCAACGCCGTCCATGCTGGTGCCTGACATCACGCCAATGTATAACTCTGACTTCATGGTCATTTCCTTAATTAAGCGGGCGAAGCTTTTGATGTGCGATGATTTCTGCGCCATCTAAAGCATTACCTTGAACCTCTAAGCTGCGATCTTGTAGCGCTTGTGGCAGTTTGTCACGATAGAAAGCGCCTAAGCTGCCTAAGAACATGATCGGTAGTGAGTTGTTGTCTGAGCATGTTCGTGCAAGCAGATCAATTTCTTGAATACCTTGCTCAACGATGTTTTTTGCCGTCGGACAACACGGTTCTAACTCGACAAGCTCTTTTGCAAGTTGAGCATAATCGGTTGCGTTGGCTGAGCGAGTCCATTTTAGAATCGCACTGCGGACATTGCCTGTTTTCTTCATGACTAGTTGACTCGTTAACGAGCAACGTTGAGCGTCAAACTCGACAAGTGTTTGCTGAACCGCTTTAAAACCAAGCCAAGCGCCACCACCCTGATCGCCAATGGGGAAACCCCAACCGCCAAATTGATGGGTCACGTATTGGTTGTCTAATTGAATCGCAACAGAACCAGTGCCAATGGCAATACAGTTTACGCCTTCCCCTCTATTTGCACCAACGACCGAGGCTTCAGCATCGCTCGTCACATACAGGTTTGGGAAATGGGACAGTGCCAGTTGTAATTTCGCTTTTAGTTGAGCATTACCTGCGCCAGCAACACCGACCACAATATAACACTGTTTCGGACTTATCTGATTCACACTCAGCATTTCTTCAATGTAATGAGTCAGTTGAGTGATAGCTGTTTCACCGTATAAGGTCAATGACGTTGCGGCCAAAGTACGCTCTTTAATTACGCTCGGTGTCGGCGAAATTCGCTTGAGTCTCATTGCGGTTTTTGTGCCGCCACCATCGACGGCTAGAGTATGAGTAATCATTGGCTAACTGTTTGTAGTTTGTTTGCTTCTTGAGGCTGCTTCTTGCCTGATAGACAGACGATCAATGACACAAAGGTACCTACACACAGTTGATACGGGAAGGCCAATCGAACACCCACCCAATCAGTATTAATCATACCCATTACGCTATCCCAAACATAAGCTTGCATCAGTAACGTAGTTAAGAAGCCGGCGACAAGCGCTAAAGCTACTGATGTTTCATTGCCACGTTCGGTGAAAATCGCTGTGAAGTAGACCCCCAATAACCCAGTGTAAGCAAACACCATTACACTCAAAGCGAACGACAATAATGGCATGTCGGTGTATTGCTGCCAGTAGTAACACAAGATACCCATGCTACCTAAGGCCAGCGCAGCAGCGGCCATACCGAAGCGACCCGCTTTTACATAATGGAAGTCATCTTGTTCGCCTTTACGAGCTTCTAACCATGGTTTGTAGATATCTTGAATCGCAACAGAAGACATTGAATTCAAGCCTGAGTTTAGGGTTGAAAGCGCAGCGGCAACCACACCAACGGTCACTAAGCCTCGAAGGCCTGCTGGCATTTCATTGAGCACGTAGTACATGAAAATCGTCACGTTCTCACCATTAAAGCTCTGCACGACATCTTTACCTTCGACGCCCATCAGGTCAGGTCGTTGATAGAAAACATACAGAAGCAGGCCAATCGACATGAAAACCAACACAACAGGGATAGAGAAGATGATTGAGTTGATCATCGCCTTAGAACCTTGCTTGGCATCTTTGCAGGTTAGAACTCGCTGGGTCATGTCTTGATCAAGACCAAACGCACCAATGTTCAGCAGTACAAAACCAGTAATACATGCCCAGAAGCTGAAAGTACCAGCAGGTGTTAAATCAAGAGTGAAATCGAGCAAGGTCAGCTTCGAAGATTGACCTTCACCAGGGTTGGCAAGCACTTGTGCTATTTGGCTGAAATCTGCCGGGATCTGACCTAGTAAGTAGATAATGACTGCAATAGCTGCACCGACGTACACCACAAGTTGGATCAGGTCACTCCAGATAACCGAGCGGATACCGCCCATGTAGGTGTAAGCGAGGCCAACGGTGACCAAAATCACCACGGAAGTGATAACGCTGCTTGGGTCAATATTGGTAAATAGAATCATAGATACTGCGATAGCCGCCATATATAGACGAGCACCAGAAGCAAACACACGACCAACCAAATACATCACACCAGCACGCTGCTTAGTTTTCTCGCCAAAACGCACTTTCAGTAGCTCATATACTGTTGAAACTTTGTTTTGATAGAAGCGAGGAATCAGAATTAGAGCGACAAAAATAGCGCCCAGAATACCGCCAATATTAGTCGCTAGGTAAGTGAGGTCGCCACGGTAGCTCGATTCTGGTCCACCTAAAAACGTCGCTGCTGACTGTGAGGTTGCGAGTACTGAGATAGCCACCACCCACATTGGCATTGAGTTACCGCCTAAAAAATAGTCCTTGGTACTCGTGATTTTGGTTCGGCTGAAATGCCAACCTGTGAAGGCGATAACAACGAAGTAAATCGCAAATACCGCCCAATCCAGCGAAGTAAATAGTGAATTCATAGCAGCTCCATAGCATGAATAGATAAGAAGGTGTTTATTATTATTTTTTCAGAATGACAGTTTGAATAATGAGTTTCAAAACCTATTCCTTGGTGGAATAGTGACCAGAGGTTTTCTTTGATGATGCTCCCATAAGGTGGTGTGAGCTATTCCAAATGAGAAGGTGGAAAGGAATAATTATTCCAATGGAAAGGCAAAACTCGTTATGATGATGACAGTTGAAAGAGGAGAGGATTAGAGTGAAAGGCATTGCTAAAGTAAAAGCGTTATTACCAAAGCTCTCTCCATCGGATTCGCTGGTGGCACGATATGTATTGGATCACCCGCAGCAGGTCAAGCAGCTCTCTTCCCCTGAATTAGCGAAAGCGGTAGGTGTGAGCCAGTCAACGATCGTCAAGTTTAGTCAGAAGATCGGTTATAAAGGCTTTTCTGAAATGAAGGTGAAACTCTATCAGAGTGATATGAGTTATCAGCCCGTTTCCCAGCGAGGGATACACGGCACCATCACTAGAAAAGATTCGCCAGATACCGTGATGGAAAAACTTCTTGCAAGCAAAACACAATCGCTTGAACGTACCGTGTTATTAAATGAGGGCGAACAGCTGAGTAATGCCGCTGACTTACTGCACCTTGCTAATAGAATCCAAATTTCAGGTGTCGGAGCATCATCTCTAGTTGCGAAAGATTTCGCTTATAAGCTGATGAAAATCGGTCATGCGGTTCATGCTGAGCCAGATGCTCATATTCAGATTGCCAACGCGGCATCGCTTACTGAAAATGATGTGTTGGTAGCGATTTCCTATTCAGGAAAAACCAGAGAAGTCGTAAAGGTGGCTCAGCTAGCGAGATCGAAGAAGGCCAAAGTGATTGTGATTAGCCAGTTATCTCCCTCGGCTTTGGACAAATATGCTGACATCAAACTCATTTCGGCGGCTGACGAGAATCATATTCGTAGTTCCTCTATCACAGCACGTGATAGCCAACTTTATATTACTGACTTGTTGTTCATTGCGTTAACTCAGCAAGAAGAGCAAGCCGACCAATTAATCGAACAAAGTAAATCTGCGGTAGCGGAATTTAAGCAATAGAAGGACATATTATGGGACCGTTGTGGGTTGATGTTGCAGGCTACGAACTGACTGCGGAAGACAAAGAAATTTTAGAGCACCCAACCGTTGGTGGTCTCATTTTATTTGCTAGAAACTACCACGATAGCAAGCAGCTATCGGCTTTAAATAAAGAGATTCGCAAAGCGGCTAAGCGTCCTATTTTAATTGGTGTTGACCAAGAAGGAGGACGAGTACAGCGTTTCCGCGATGGCTTTTCTATTATCCCTGCTGCTCAAGAGTTCGCGACTCAAAAGAATGGTGAACAATTAGCTGAACAAGCTGGTTGGTTGATGGCAGCGGAGCTGATTGCTCACGATATCGATCTAAGTTTTGCACCAGTATTAGATAAAGGTCATCAATGCAAAGCGATTGGCAACCGAGCATTTGGTGAAGATATCGATACCATCGTTCGTCACAGTAGTGCATTCATCAAAGGCATGAAGTCGGTTGGTATGGCGACAACTGGAAAGCACTTCCCTGGTCATGGTGGTGTGATAGCCGATTCGCATCTAGAAACGCCTTACGACCCTCGAGACGATATCTTTGAAACCGATATGGCGACCTTTAAGGCGCAAATTGAAGCGGGATTATTAGATGCGATGATGCCTGCACACGTGGTTTTCTCTCATTATGATGACCAACCAGCAAGTGGCTCTCAATATTGGTTACAGAAAGTATTGAGACAAAAACTGGGCTTTAAAGGTCTGATCTTCTCTGATGATTTAACGATGGAAGGCGCTGCGATCATGGGCGGACCAGCCGACAGAGCAAAAGCAGCCTTGAGTGCGGGCTGTGACATGGTGTTGATGTGTAATAAACGAGATGCACAAATTGAGGCTCTTGATCACTTAGCGATTCAAGAGGTGCCTTTAGCCAACTCATTGCTTAAAAAACACAGCTTTGATTTGCCGACTCTTCACTCTGATACCCGATGGAAAGAGGCTTCAGAGCAGATTAAGCGAATGCTAAACGATGAGTGATAAATAAACACTCTACAAATTTAAAGAAGGCGATATGAGAAATATCGCCTTTTTTGTTTGTATTGACTGTGGTTTAAGCTAGTAATCTAATTAAAACGACTCAAAACTCACGTGTAAATTAATATTTACACTAAATGTTTTTTATTGTTTACGCTTGCAATCGTTTTTGTAGCTGTTATTGTGTTTTTAAAGATTGTTAACCCAAATGGAAATGTTGGGTGTAAAAATAAATATACAGGTTGAGTTATGCAGAAAAGTGAATTAAGCAATGTCAATATTATCGACGAACAGGTACTGATTACTCCTGAGGAGTTAAAAGCAAAACTGCCTTTGAGTGATAATGCTCGTCGTTTCATTCAAGAGTCTCGTCAAACTATCGCAAACATCATCCATAAGAAAGATCACCGCATGCTGGTTGTATGTGGCCCGTGTTCTATCCATGATGTTGAAGCGGCAAAAGAGTACGCGAAACGCCTAAAAGCTTTATCTGCGCAACTTAGTGATCAACTGTATATTGTTATGCGTGTTTACTTTGAAAAGCCTCGTACTACGGTGGGCTGGAAAGGTTTAATCAACGACCCTCATCTAGATGGTACTTTCGATATTGAGCATGGTTTGCATGTAGGTCGTGAACTATTGGTTGAACTTGCTGAGATGGAAATTCCACTGGCAACAGAAGCACTAGACCCAATCAGCCCGCAATACCTAGCAGATACATTCAGCTGGGCGGCGATCGGCGCACGTACAACGGAATCACAAACGCACCGTGAAATGGCAAGTGGTCTTTCAATGCCTATTGGTTTCAAAAACGGTACAGATGGCAACCTAGGCACAGCAATCAATGCGATGCAGGCAGCTTCTTCTAGTCACCGTTTCATGGGTATCAGCCGTGAAGGTCAAGTTGCACTATTAACTACTCAAGGTAACCCAAACGGTCATGTTATTTTACGTGGCGGTAAGCAAACAAACTACGATTCAGTATCCGTACACGAATGTGAGCAAGAGCTTGGTAAATCAGGTTTAGAAGCAGCACTGATGATTGACTGTAGCCATGCTAACTCTCGCAAAGATTTCCGTCGCCAGCCTCTGGTTGCCGAAGATGCGATTCACCAAATCCGTGAAGGTAACAAGTCGATCATCGGCCTTATGATTGAAAGCCATATCAACGAAGGAAATCAATCTTCTGATATACCTCTCAATGAGATGAAATACGGCGTTTCAATTACCGACGCGTGTATCAATTGGGACACAACTGAGGCACTATTGAAACATGCACATACGGAACTAGTCCCGTTCTTAGAGAACCGTTTGAAAGGTTAGTCAGAGTTTAAAAGTTTAGTGCCTCATCTAATGGGGCATTTTAAGATCTGTTGCTAACGAAATCGGCGTTGGTACGGGCTTATAGATTAGTAAGGAATAAAATGGCCGTTGAACTGAACGAATTACGCGACCAAATTGATGCTGTCGATAAACAGATGCTGGATTTACTGGCTCAGCGACTTGCTCTTGTTGAGAAAGTTGGTGAAGTGAAAAGTGAACATGGATTACCTATTTATGTGCCGGAGCGTGAAGCGGCAATGTTGGCGTCTCGTCGTCAAGAAGCAGAAAAAATAGGGGTTCCACCACAGCTCATCGAAGATATTTTGCGTCGAACTATGCGTGAATCTTATGCCAGCGAAAAAGACTCTGGTTTTAAGTGTCTTAACCCAGAATTACGTTCAGTGGTTATCGTTGGTGGTAATGGTCAGCTGGGTGGCTTATTTGGCCGTATGTTTAAGCTTTCTGGCTACGAAGTGAAAGTCCTTGGTAGTCAAGATTGGGATAAAGCCGATGAAATCCTAGATAACGTTGGTCTTGTGGTTGTAACCGTTCCAATTCACTTAACGGAAGGTGTGATTGCGAAACTTGGTAACCTGCCAAGTGATTGTATTCTTTGTGATTTAACATCGATTAAATCAAAGCCGCTGCAAGCAATGATGAACATGCACCAAGGCCCTGTTGTTGGTCTTCACCCTATGTTTGGTCCTGATGTACCAAGCCTAGCGAAACAGGTGATTGTTTACAGTGATGGGCGCGGTTCTGAAAGCTACCAATGGCTACTGGAGCAATTTAGTATCTGGGGTGCGAGCCTATGTCAGATGGATGCTGCTGAGCATGACCACGGCATGACTCTGATTCAAGCGCTTCGCCACTTTACCTCTTTTGCTTACGGTCTACACCTAAGCAAAGAGAACCCGAATATCGACCAACTTCTGAAGCTTAGCTCTCCAATCTACCGTCTAGAGATTGCGATGGTTGGTCGTCTATTTGCTCAAGACCCGAACTTGTACGGTGACATCATCCTATCTTCAGATGAAAACATTGAGATGATTCGACGCTTCCACCGTTGTTTTGGTGAAGCACTCGAGATCTTAGACGGAAAAGACAAAGCCAAGTTCGTTGAGAGCTTTAACCAGGTGAGTGATTGGTTTGGTGACTACTCACAGCAATTCTTGCAAGAGAGTCAAAGCCTGTTAAAACAAGCACATGACTCGATTCATCGCGGTTAATAGTGTGGTTTGAAAAATAAAAAAGAGCGACCATTTGGTCGCTCTTTTTGTTTGTGTTAAATGCCGATATTGCATCTGGCCTATAGTAGGCGAAATGCATTTTGATCATCATGGGCCAAACGAACAAACCTAGTTAGTCACGATAGGCTCTTTGTTATTCTCGTTCGATACTCGGTTATCATCGCTGGATACCGTGTCGATAGTTGAACTGATGTAAGGTACGTTAGTTAGGTTGATCTGCAAGCGAACCACGTTATCAATCAGCTGAACGAGTGGGCCCCATTTCACCTTTTTCTCTTTCTCAAACACGTAATTGAAGTTTTCTGGTGTCCAATCCATCAAGTATTGAGGATTCAATGAGCGACCAAGGAAGCGTACTTCATAATGTAGATGTGGCCCAGTTGAGTTACCTGAGTTCCCACAGCTCGCAATCACATCACCTTTACTGACAAACTGACCGCTGCGAACTTTGAATTTTTGCAGATGCGCGTAAGAGCTCATGAAGCCGAAAGAGTGGCGCATAGTGATAAAGTTACCGAAGCCTTTCTTGCTTGGACGAACCGTTTCAATCACACCGTCCGCTGGCGCTAAGATATCTTCGCCGCGCTTACAAGTAAGGTCGATACCAGTATGGTTGTGACGTTTGCCTGTAATTGGGTTTGTACGGCGACCGTAAGAAGACGAGATACGTTGATATGCCATCGGGCTATCATTAGGAATTAAGCGGAACATGGTAGCTCTTACCGCGGAATCGACTGCCGCAGCATCAATACGGTCTTCTAATGAAACCTCATCGGTGTGTAATTCTTCATCAGCCAGGCCAAGAACGGACTCCACATCGAATACACGCTTACCCAGTAACTGAATCGTGCCTTCTTTCTCAGTCAATGCTTGAGATAGGTTATGGTTGGTTTCAACCTGTTCCGCATATAAAAACTCGGTCTGTTCTTTTTCAACAATCAGAGTTTCAATTAACTGTTGTGCATCACCGGCTTGTGTAGCCAGCTTGTTTTTACTCTCAAGGTGCATGTAGGTAGCGCCACCAATCAATATTGGTACTGAGAGCAGGGACGTCATGCATAAGAGTACGGCTTTTCGACCGAAGTAAAACGTCTGTTCCCCCTGACTTGAGGGAATAGTAATGGAAACTTTTTTAGACATGGTTCTGTATTAACTAAATGCTTCTAATAGAAAAAGGGTAATGGAGACACTATTCCTTACCTAAGTCGGTAAGGTGTTCAATCTCTCTATAAAGCAGTTCATCGTCACCAACGTTAAGCTCAACAAGGCGCTTAAGGTGGCTGATACTATCAATATCTAAATGCTCTATGCGTAAACGCATTGAGGTATTGATGGTAGAGACTATCGTTGCTTCTAATTGAATATTGATATCGCTGTTGGCCAGCTTAAAGCTAACGTGAACAGGGGTATCTTGGCTGAATCGTTGTAATTCATCGCACTGAATGAGTAAACCATGGAGAGACAAGTCTTGCACTGAGCCTGATGCATTTATGTGTTCTTGTGAGATTTCAGTCGGAACTTGATAAACAACTCGTGAAAATTGACGTCTTTCAATCATAAGTATTCTCTCTATATCGATACGTAATACGTAAGCCAGATATATCAAAGGCCGCTATTATCGCGGCCTTTGTTCAAAATACAAGCTTATTTACTTAGCAATACGTTTGTACTTGATGCGGTGTGGTTCTGCCGCTTGTGCGCCCAGAGTCTTCTTCAGCCACTCTGTGTACTCAGTATAGTTACCTTCGTAGAAGTTAACTTGACCTTCATCACGGTAGTCTAAGATATGGGTCGCAATACGGTCTAGGAACCAACGGTCGTGCGAGATAACCATTGCACAGCCAGGGAACTCAAGCAGTGCTTCTTCAAGAGCACGTAGCGTTTCAACGTCTAGGTCGTTGGTCGGCTCATCGAGTAGCAGTACGTTACCGCCCGCTTTTAGTAGCTTAGCTAAGTGAACACGGTTACGTTCACCACCAGAAAGCTCACCGATGATCTTCTGTTGGTCGTTGCCTTTGAAGTTGAAACGAGAGCAGTATGCACGTGCTGGGATTTCGAAGTTGTTGATCTTGATGATATCAGCGCCTTCAGAGATCTCTTGGAATACTGTCTTAGTGTCGTCCATGCTGTCACGGAACTGATCAACAGAAGCAAGCTTAACTGTTTCACCCAGTTCAACCGTACCTGAGTCTGGTTGCTCTGCGCCGCTTAGCATCTTGAATAGTGTTGATTTACCCGCACCGTTGGCACCTACGATACCCACGATTGCACCCTTAGGCATGCTGAACGATAGGTCATCGATAAGAACGCGGTCACCGTATGACTTAGTTAGGTTCTTAACTTCAAGAACTTTGTCACCTAGGCGCTCACCTGGCGGGATGAACAGTTCGTTGGTTTCGTTACGCTTCTGGTATTGGCCAGTCGTCAGTTCTTCAAAACGAGCCATACGAGCTTTAGACTTAGCTTGACGACCTTTAGGGTTTTGACGAACCCACTCAAGTTCTTTCTCGATGGTCTTTTGACGTGCGCTTTCACCAGCTTTCTCTTGCTTCAGACGCTCATCTTTTTGCTCTAGCCAAGACGTGTAGTTACCTTGCCATGGGATACCTTCACCACGGTCAAGCTCTAGAATCCAACCAGCAGCGTTATCTAGGAAGTAACGGTCGTGGGTAATCGCCACAACAGTACCGCTGTAGTCCACTAGGAAGTGCTCAAGCCATGCAACTGATTCTGCATCCAGGTGGTTCGTTGGTTCGTCAAGAAGCAGCATGTCTGGCTTCTCTAGAAGTAGACGACAGATAGCAACACGACGACGCTCACCACCAGAAAGGTGTTCAATCTTAGCGTCCCACTCAGGAAGACGAAGTGCGTCTGCAGCGCGCTCTAGAGCAGCTTCTAGGTTGTGACCGTCTTTTGCTTGGATAAGCGCTTCTAGTTCGCCTTGCTCTTTTGCTAGTGCATCGAAATCTGCATCTGGTTCAGCGTAAGCCGCGTAAACTGCGTCGATACGTTTCAGTGCGTCAGCAACATCAGAAACCGCTTCTTCTACGATTTCGCGAACCGTTTTTGATTCGTCAAGTATCGGCTCTTGAGGTAGGTAACCTACGTTCAGGCCTTGTTGTGCACGAGCTTCGCCATCGATATCAGTATCAATACCAGCCATGATACGTAGTAGGGTAGATTTACCTGAACCATTTAGACCCAAAACACCGATTTTAGCGCCAGGAAAAAAGCTAAGAGAAATGTCTTTAAGAATTTGACGCTTAGGTGGAACAGTTTTGCTCACCCGAGACATGGTATATACGTATTCAGCCATTGCCGATCGATCCTAATTATTGTTCAAAATTGTTAGCTATTTTATACCAATATCCCTAAAGATGTTACTCCTTGGAAAGAAAAGCCATTCTTGAACGAATCCTTACTTACTATTGTCACATTGGTTATTAAAACTATATTTAATATGCTTCTTAGATGAAGTGTTAAATATTAATAATATTTACACTCAATTCCTTTACATTTTATGTGATGTCGGGCGTAAATAGATTTCACGTATTCATACACGCACTAAGGAAAGAGCGAATGTTTTTCCGAATTGGTAATACGAAGGTTGCTGTGGCTGCATCGGCAATCTTGTCTTCATTTTCACTAGCTCCAGTGGCTATGGCTAGCAATGCCTCAGAGCTAGAAATGCAGCGTGATGTTTATGATAGAGCGCAAGAGGTTTTAGACAACCGTGATCTAAAAGCTTACTCAGAACTGCGCAGCAAAATTCAAACATACCCTCTCACGCCTTACACCGATTATCGTGCTTTTCTTATCGGTCTTGGTGATCGTACTCCGGCTGAAGTGGATGCGTTTATTGAAGAGAACAAAGCCTTGCCATTTTCTAATCGTATGCGAGCACCATATTTAGATATGCTGGCTTCTAGAAAACAGTGGCAAACCATCCTTGAGTTTCAAACTAAAGAGCCAGTGGGCGAAAAGTACCAATGCATTTATTACCGAGCGAATTATGAGCAAGGTAATCAAGAACTGGCTTTTAAAGGGGCGAAGCAGCTTTGGTTGAGCGGCGATGGTGTTGATGACGCTTGCGACCCGCTATTTAAGAGTTGGGATCAAGCTGGCTTAAGAACTGATGAGCTGATTTTAGAGCGTATGCTGTTAGCGTTTGATGGGCGTAACGGTAAGCTGATGAGCTATCTGATCAAGCAATTGGATCATGATGAGTCAATTGCTCAAGCTAAGCAGATGAAGGCGTTATACAACAAGCCTGAAAACGTGCTCACATTCGCGAAGAAGTATCCAGCCAATGAGTTTTATCAAGCTCAAACGGAGTTTGCTTTTAAGAAGCTCGCAAGAAAATCGGCTAGCAGTGCCCAGGAAATATTTGATGATGTCATCAAGGCCCAGAAGTTTTCTAAAGAGAAATCTCAAGAGCTCGCTGATTACCTGACTTTCCGTTTAATCAATACCGATTCTGAAGAGTTGATGGAGTGGCGAGACGAGATGTTGGCGAGTTCGTCGAAACAAGTCTTATTGGAACGTCGTGCCCGTTTGGCTATTCAGCATGCCGATTGGGCTGGATTGAAAGAGTGGATTGCCCTCTTAGACGACAAGCACCAAGCTTCATTGCGTTGGCAATACTGGTTAGGCAGGGCTGAAATAGCAACTGGAGATACCGAAAAGGGCAACCAACGTCTGTCTGATATTTTAGGCAAGCGTAATTTCTACAGTGTTGCGGCGGCTAAGCAGTTAGGTAAGCCTATTCAGTACCCTACATCAACGCTCAAGTATAATGCTGAAACAGTGAAGCCTTTTAGTACTTCGCTGATTCGTATCGATGAACTGATTACTCGCGATAAAATTGCCGCCGCTAAAAGTGAATGGCGCTGGCTACTGACCAATGCAGATAAAGAGCAAAAAGAGATGCTTGCCGCTTACGCTGCGACACAGCGTTGGAATCACTTCACTGTGATTGCGAGTATTTCAGCGAAAATGTGGGATAACATTGCGCTGCGTTTTCCGGTTGCTCATAAGTGGTGGTTTAACTTCTACGCGGAGAAGCATGATATTGATCCAATCACCTTGATGTCTCTAGCAAGACAAGAGAGCGCGATGGATTCAGAAGCTCGTTCTCCAGTTGGTGCACGTGGTGTCATGCAAATTATGCCAAAGACAGCGCAATACACCGCGAACAAACACAAGATTAAGTACAAGGGTAGCGATGATCTTTACGATGTCGGCAAGAATATCGAAATTGGCAGCCACTACTTAGATGGTTTGCTCTCTCAATATGACAACAACCGTATCTTTGCTTTTGCTGCCTACAATGCAGGTCCAAGCCGTGTTAAACAGTGGCGTTCTCGCAGTGACGAAAAGCTTGATGCCTTCGCTTTTATTGAGATGATTCCATTCAAAGAGACACGCGGTTACGTTCAGAACATCTTAATGTTTGAGACTTACTATCGAGACATCTTGGGTGAGCAGGGCGAGTTTTTGGCTCCCCATGAGGTGAAAGCTAAATACTAGTGGTCGATAAGGCCTGAAACTGAGTGACAATTGAAGGCAGTGAGTGCGAACCATTTCCGCTTACTGCCTTTTTACATTGGATCACATCCAGTATTTCGGTATAAAGTGGTAGACGCTTTCAATCGATAAGCGACTCTTTAAAGTCTGAATTTAAAAGTAAGTGTAGAGATATGGCATCACAACCTGAATATGATAACTGGCAACAACTCATGGATTTAGTTAAGACAGCGGTTGAGAAAGATCAGCATGAACTGTTGTTGACCATGATGATGACGCCCGATGAGCGAGATGCTCTGGTTGCTCGAATTAATATTTTTTGTGAGCTAATGAAAGGTGAAATGTCTCAAAGACAAGTAAGCCAAATGCTGGGAGTCGGTGTGGCAACCATCACCAGAGGCTCGAATGAGCTCAAGGCAAAATCAGAACAAGAGAAAGCGATTATTGCCGATCTGCTGCTCAAGTAATGATGGCTTAAGCTATCACTGAATAGCGAGAATGCGAATTGAAAAAAAACGCTAACTGAGGGTTAGCGTTTTTTAGTTTCTAGAGCTTGCAATCGAGCTGCTAGAAAGCTTGAGAAGCATTCATTGGTTAAGCCGAGAAATGCTCAGGGTTCACAAATGGGATCAGCGCTAAGATTAACGCTTGGTGATAGACCGAGCTACGTGAAAGCTGGTTATGTGTCAGTAAACCAATCGCTCCACCTTTTTGTTTGATATTGTCAGTACCAAATACTTCATCCATCACATCCCCGAGTTCGTTAGCGTGTTCTAGCTTCTCAAGAACGGCTGGTGGCAACATCAGGCTTGCCGAGCGAGATTCTCCACGTTGGCCATTTGATTCAATCACCATCCAAGCAAAGGTAACCCCGCCTTCGATTCCCGCTTCTAACCCAACATAGAAATCCGCATTAGGTTGCTGTTGTGTCGCATTGTGTACACGGTTCACCGCACCTTGATAGGTTTCATCATTACTCATCGGCTGATCGGCAACACCACTTGGCACACTTGCCCCCGTGAACTCAAACTCGGTGTTGGGAAACGCAGAGACAAAAGCACTTTTGACAGCATTGATCTTAGCGGGATTTAGCGAGGCGATGATGACAGATTTCATGTGTTCGATTCTTCTAGTCGGTTGATTCAGTTGGTGCGTGTTAATCGTTCTGCTGGTGCTTAAATCGCTGTTGGTGTTCGTGATACCAGTCGCTTAGTTCATTGAGAGGCATTGGCTTGCCAAAGTAGAAGCCTTGCAGCATGTCGCAATGCGCGTCTTGTAGCCATTGGTGCATCTCTTTGGTTTCGATACCTTCAGCAGTCACGGTTTTACCTTGCGCGTGACACAGTCCGATCACGGGTTTAACTATGTTCTGATTATCTGTTTCGATCAAGGCTTCTAAAAAACCTTTGTCTAATTTAATTTTTTGCGTTGGGTACTCAACCAATTGAGTGATGGATGTGTAGCCCGAACCAAAATCATCGATAGCTAATCGGTAGCCCATTCGAGCGAGTTCGTTGAGTAGCGGGAAACCGTGTGAATTTGAATAGAAGGTCTCGGTGATCTCAAAATCAATTAAGCTTGGTGGAATGCCATTAATCTTTGCGTGTTGTTCAATGAAATCCGCTAGGTGCGTAGTCTCTATCCCTGCGGAAGATAGGTTGATGGACAGCTGAATCGAGTGATCAAATTGACCCTGAAGCTGATGGAAAGAAGCGAAGGCATTCTCGATAACCCAGCGGTCGACAAGCTCAAATAGCCCTGTTTGCTCGGCAATAGGAATAAATTCATTGGGTGCAACCGTACCAAGTTGTTCGGACTCCCAACGCAATAGAACCTCAACCCCAATCACGTGGTTCCCTGCGGCATCCATGTAAGGCATATAAACGAGTTTAAACTCTTCATCGAAGTTTTTATCTCTGAGGGCACGCTCAATATTGGCTTGACGCTGAATAGTTTTATCCAAATCTAACGAGTAATCCGCGAACTGATTCTTGCCAGCATGTTTTGCCTGATACATCGCAGTATCAGCGTTTGAGAGTAGTTTCTCTATGGTATGCCCATCACTTGGGTAGGTCGCGATCCCAATGCTCACGGTAATCGGAAAGCTTCCTGAGTCGGTGATAAAGCCTTTTTGTAGCGGGGTCAGTAATTTTTCTGAAAACTGATGCGCAATATTATCGGCGTTCGTGGGGGCATTGATGTAGACAACGAATTCATCGCCCGACAAGCGTGCAGGCATGCAGTTAGCGCTGTCGCTTTGTTGAAAAAAGTCACATAAAGCAGTGATGCGCTCTGCAAAAGAAACCAGTATTGAATCCCCAATCTGGTGTCCGTATTTGTCGTTCACAAACTTAAAGTTGTCTAAATCGAGATAGAGTACCCAGGTATTGGTTTTCGAGTCAGGGGCTGGCAGAGATTGTTGCACAAACGACTGAAATTGAAGTCGATTGGGGATTTGCGTTAGCTGGTCATTTTCTGCCAACACTTTGGTCTGTTGGTAGGTATTATCGAGCTCTTGGTACATGTCATAAAAACGTTGTGACAAGCGGCCTAATTCATCATTAGTACCTAAGCGCTCAATGTTCTTTCTTTGCTTTTTTTCGACCTGTTGCAGCTGCTTATCCAAGCGCGTGATTGGATTAATCACACAGCGGGATAAAAGCATGAGCAATAAGCCCACACTGACAAAGGCAGACAGAGCAAACGACAAGCTGAGCTCATTCCAGATTGATTTTAGCTTGTTGTCCAACAAAAATTGAGCCGGGTCGAGGGTTGCGTAAAGTTCAGGTCCCAGCTTCACAGACTGAGTTAAACCATGCCCAAGAGTTATCGGTTCATCGGTAAAGAAAAGACTGGTTTGGTAGTCAAACTCTATCTGTTTTCGCAGTGAATTAAACTTATCGAGAGAGACCGAAACGACTAGAAAAAATACATCATTGATCTGTTCGCTTATCGGGGCCGAAACGCTCTTTTTATCAAGTACTTCATAGTGAACAAGCATCCCTTCGCCCTGCGAGTTTTGGATGTAGTCAGTACGTGAGGTTACGTGTTTTTCTTGATACTGACGATCAACAAACTCTAAGACCTTCGGGTCCATCTCTGCAAAGGGGTCACGGCTATTTTCGGCGTAGTAGCTCACGGTACCATCGCCGTCGAGAAGAGCAAGGCCAGTAAAGCTATCGTCGCCATCTTGTAATAACTTTATCGTCTCGTGTAGATCATCGATGAGTGCGAGCTCTTGGCTAGGGTTCTCTTCGGCCAAGAAGAAGCGTTTAATCATGTCACTTTTAGTCAGCGCATAAGAATAGCTGTTCAAAAAAGATCGCGATTGACGAAAGTGTCCGGCGAGCTTTTCCATACTCAATTGCAGAGCATTATCTTCGCGTTTGATGAAACTGTTTTTTTGAGTCGAGTAAATGATATAGCTGGAAGCCGCAGTACTGATCAGTATTACGGGAGCAATTAGAAGTAATATTTTCGTACTTAGCTTCATGGCTATTCACAACATGGTTTATAAATTTGAGCGCGTAAGTTTATGTCACTTGCGGTGAGCTCGCTATTAATTACACGTTGTACGGTGCTTTCCTGTGAAGGCGGTAAGGTTTTGTCTTTATTGATAAAAAGGCTACTAATGAGTTTTCTATTAGGAAGGTATAAAGCAGTAGTAGATAGGGAGGGCTTAGGGGCTCTAAGAGTATTGTAAAGATGGGGGGCTTAAGTATTTGGCCTACTATAGGCCAAATACTTCTATTAGTAAAAAGCGGTTGCTTATTCTAGCTTATGACAACTTAACTTGAGTCGCTTTGATGTTTTCACTTGGGTAGCAACCAAGGACTTTTAAGTGGCGAGTAATGGCCGTCAACTCTGTGATCGCTTGCTGCATATTATCCGAATCTAGGTGTGCTTCTAAGTCCACATAGAACATCTCTTCCCAAGGGTTACCCATAATCGGACGAGACTCTAGCTTAGTCATGTTGATACCTAAGCGCTGCAGAATCAGTAGCGTCTCTACCAATGAACCTGCCTCTTGTGAAGTTGACATAATCAGTGTCGTCTTCGCAGGGATCTGAGTCGAGACTTCAACAGGTTTACGAGCAACTACGATGAAACGTGTGTGGTTTTCTGTCTGGTTCGCAATGTTGCCTTGGATAGGCTGAAGTCCGTAAAGCTTGCCGCTCGATGCATTACCAATCGCAGCAACATCATCACCATCCAGTTCTTTGACCTTTTTCATTGCGTCAGCTGTGCTAGCACATGATTCAAGAGTTACATCTTTCAGGCGGCTCAAGAACTCACTGCACTGCTGGTGTGGTTGTGGATGCGAGTAAAGTGTTTTGATGTCTTCTAAACGGATATCACTTTTCGCGACTAGGCAGTGTTCAATCGGTTGAGATAGCTCACCAACGATATAAAGCGTGGTGTGCTGAAGTAGGTCGTACACTTCGTTGATCGAACCTGAACTGGTGTTTTCAATTGGCAATACACCGTAATCCGCATGTCCCGATTCTACCGTCGACGCTACTTCTTTGAAGTGATTGCAGTTTAACTCAATCAATTCCATATTCTTACGGCTGAAATACTCACGGCTCGCAAGATGGGAGTAGGATCCTTTAGAGCCTAAGAATGCAACGCGAGCCAATGGTTTACGGCTTTGCGGATTCGCAAGGTTTTGTAGGTATGACTGTTGCAGTAGGACTGAATCTTCAATGATGGTGTGGAACAGCTTGGTAATGTACTGAGCATCTAGTTCGTATTTGTCTTTACCGTTGTTAATCAGTTTAACCAACAGTTGTTGTTCTCTTACTGCGTCACGAACTGGCTTTGATGTTTCTACCTTGCTTTTAGCAACTTCGATGCTTAGTTTGCGACGTTCTGAAAGTAGCTTCAGTAGTTCGTCATCTAAATCATTAAGACGAAGGCGGATATCATCCAGTGAAATTGAGCGGTCAGTCATAAATGTGTCCTTATAAAAAAGCCTCCCTAGTGTGGGAGGCTTCTTGTTCGTTTTTGACTTGTTTTTCTAAAACGACTTAGCCTCCGATTTACGGAAGAAAAAAGAAGTCAAAAATAAACAAAGATTGAGTTTGCATAAAAAGTGATTGTTTTATGAATGTTTAAACACAATAAGCAAGCGAGCTACGAGCGTCAAGCAAAAAAATAGCGCCCTGAGGCGCTATTTTTTAATCTGTTATCTTTCCTTATTCTACTTCAGCTTCTAGCTCTTCGATTTCAGGCTTTTCAGCGCGGCGCGCTTCTGGTTTATGGCGTAGCTTGTTGAGTTGACGCTCTAGTTTTTGTTCTACTTCGTTGATAGCAACGTAGAGGTCGTCATGGATTGATGAAGCTACAAGTTGCCCTTTTGGTACGGTTAGTACCGCTTCAAATTTCTTCTTCTTGTTTGGTTCTTCACTAAAGCTCGCTTGGCAACCAATGATGTCTACTTGCCATTTATCCAGCTTTTTAAATTTGCTTTCTATGTGATCACGGATTGCAGAGGTAATGTCGATGTTTTTACCAGTGATGTTCATTTTCATAGAAGTTTTCCTCTGTTGTACCCCTCATGGGTTAACTTCAGATTACGACTTTTGGGAATTTAGAATGTGATCTAGATCTTATTTTGATGGGGTGGAATGAGCATTAAAATCAAATGTGATCTTACGCAAGTCTTGATATCTTTTTGGCGAAAAATGCTTGTTATCCTTATGAAAAACGATAACTTGGAGGCAAGGCTTCGCTAAAAATTAAATCAGTTTTTAGGGGCGTCTTACAGCTTATAGAAAGTGCTTGATGGATATTTATCCAATTGTACTTTGTGACATAGAGCACACGATACGAAGCATCAGGTTAGCTTCTTCAGAATTCGATAAACAAAAGCCGCATAACTTTACTTATGCGGCTTTTGTGTTTTTAGTCTTCCCCGTCGTTTTTCAGGTTATGACCAATTAATCGTTGGTTTGCAGTAATCTCGCTGTGCCGTTCTCTCGAATTGTATTGATGGCTTCTAACTGTTTATAGATAACGAAATAGCGGTTGATGTTGGCGACATAGGTGACGGGTTCTTTACTGACGTATTTACGAGTAATGATCTCTACGTTTTTAAACCAGATATTCGGGTTGTAGCCTTTCTTCTTCGCAAGATTCCTCATCTTTCTGATCTTAGCGGGGCCTGCATTATAGGACGCCAAGGTAAAGTAAATCTGGTTGTCTGGCGTAATGGCTGGGTCGTCAAAGTATCTGTCCTTAATAAAACGCATGTACTTTACGCCAGCATGGATGTTGTTATCGACGATATGGATATTCTTGATGTTGACGTTTTTGTCTCTCGCGGTGCTAGGTAGAACCTGCATCACTCCAATGGCACCTCGGTGGGAGACTCTGCTTTGATCAAGGCCCGACTCTTGGAAGCCTTGCGCAGACATCATCAAAGGATCGAATTCATACTTATTCGAATACTTTTCAAATACATCAGCCAGTTTAGCAACGCGGTCAACTTTGTTCGGGTTGAGTGCCCGACCTAACCAACGAGTATTATCTATGTATTTCTTATAGATAACGTTTCCAAGCAGGGTACCTGTTCGAGCTGTCTTAACGTATTTGTTTATCTCTTTCTTTAGTTGAGGGCTGTCTTTTCTTAATGCCCAGGCTATTTGACCATTTTCGCGTAAAGGTAAGTCGTGATGGACTTGAATGTTTTCCATCACATCGATCCAGAGTTTCGCTTTGTGGCTGTCTAGAATCGTACCTTGTATATAGCCTTGGTTAACGAGCTCGATCAGTTCGTAGTCTTGCAGTGACTCTTCGATGAAGTGGACATGCAGCGGCGGTAAACCTAGCTCGTTGAGTTCTTTATTGACCCTTTGCACGCTTTCGAAGTAACTAGAACTTGCCCGAATCCATACTTCCTTACCACTGAGTTGCTTGATCTCGGTGATCGCTTCTGAATTCTTGCCTGTGATAATGAGCTCTTTACCGTCTTTAATCATAGGGTCTGAAAAGTCGATCACCTTTAATCGCTTATCGGTGACGGTCAGGTTTGCAACAGCAACATCGCCATAGCCTGACTGTAAAGAAGGGAGCAGGTCATCTCGCTGCACAGGAATAATTTGAACGTTCAGGTAAGGGTGTTTCTTACGAAGGCTTTTTTCAAAATGGTAAAGCATCTCGGCAACGATGCCTTTGGGCTTGCCATCTTCTATGTAGTAAAAGCCGAGGTCAGCAGAGACAAGCACTCTCACCGTTCCTTTGGTTTTGAGTACATCGAGATCCCCCATGTAAGGCTTATTGCTTAATGGCGAGAGTTCTAACGCGTGGGAAAATTGGCTAAATAGCACGATCCCAATAAATAATAACAACCTACTCACATCCACACTCCATGTTGATGTTTTGTTAAAAGTTATTTATTGAAGATACCGTGTATTGTTCGATTCATCAAGTTCGTGGTATGGGTTTAAAAAAGCGCGCTAGTAAATTAGCGCGCTTTTTTAGTCAGGAACAGAATGGTTGGCTAAGGTAGTGGGTTCAGCTCAATCAAGGCTTCTGTTCTTTGGATCGCGTCCTCAAGGCCAAGCTGTTTGTAAGCCTCTAGCTGAATTTTTAGAGACTTACGCGCAGCGATAGTATCTGGGTAAGTCTTTTGCAGTTCTTGCGTTCTATTGATTGCAGCGATCCAAGCTTCACGACGTAGATAGAAATCTGCCGTTGCTAGGTCGTAATCCGCCAAACGGTTTTTAAGTGCGAACATGCGTTTTTGTGCATCTTCTGCGTAAGGGCTTGCTGGGAAGCGCTCTAGTAGTCGTTTGAAATCAGCAAAAGCGAGTTTTACTGGCTCAGGATCTCGGTCGCTACGGTCGATATTAAAAATATCGTGCATAAAGTTTCTGTCTTGTGCCATGTGCGTTAGGCCGCGCATGTAAAGAACCCAGTCTTGTTTTTCGTGAGTTGGGTTTAAACGCAAGAAACGTGAAATGGTCGCTAGGCCAAGCGCTAGGTCATCATTTTTGTAGTAAGCGTAAATCAGGTCTAGCTGTACTTGTTCAGAATAGGCGCCGAAAGGGTAACGAGAGTCTAGGGCTTCTAGCTTTTCAATGGCAGAAAGCCAGCTACCACTTTGCAGCGATTCTTGCGCCTCAGAGTAGAGAACCGATGGCGGTACATCTGGCACTATCTCTTCGGTACTTGAACAACCAGCCAAGAGTGATACGGCTAATAGACCCGCTAAAGTAAGGTGTTTCATGTCAGGCGTCGATTCCTTGAATTAAATATTTCGTAAGCTTCCGTTACTTTCTAACCAGTAACAGATACAATGATGCAATTATTCTATTTTATCCATACTAATGGGTATTAGTCTCACGGTTTTTAAAAAAGTTCGATATGGCTCAGCAGATCACATTAACAGACACAGTAAAAAGCAGCCAGTTAGGTCAACGTTTAGACCAAGCTGTCGCTGAACTATTTACCGATTTTTCTCGCTCTCGTATTAAAGAGTGGCTTCTTGACGGCAAAGTCCAAGTGGATGGCGAAGTTATTACCAAGCCACGCGTTAAGGTTATGGGCGGAGAAGAGATCATCTTACAAGCTGAACTTGAAGATGAAGAGCGCTGGGAAGCACAAGACATTCCTCTAGACATTGTCTTTGAAGATGAACATCTACTGGTGATCAACAAGCCACGTGATTTTGTTGTTCACCCAGGAGCAGGTACGCCGGATGGAACCGTGCTAAACGCGTTGCTGCACCACTACCCACAAATCGCTGAAGTACCTCGTGCAGGTATTGTTCACCGTCTCGATAAAGACACAACAGGTCTTATGGTTGTTGCTAAAACAGTACCAGCACAGACTCGCCTTGTTCGTGCATTGGCTAAGCGTCGTATTACTCGTGAATATGAAGCGATTGCAATCGGCAAAATGACCGCTGGTGGCATGGTAGAAAAAGGCATTAGCCGCCACGCAACCAAGCGTACTTTGATGGCTGTGAATGAAACGGGTAAGCCAGCGGTAACTCACTACCGTGTTGCTGAGCACTTCCGTGAACATACACGTATTCGTCTACGCCTAGAAACGGGTCGTACTCACCAAATCCGTGTACACATGTCTTACCTTCAGCATCCACTGTTAGGTGATATTGCATACGGCGGTCGTGCTCGTATTCCAAAAGGCGCATCAGAAGAACTAACGAAGATGATTCGTGCTTTTGATCGCCAAGCACTACACGCGGTTATGCTTAAATTTGTTCACCCAATCACGGGCGAAGAAGTTGAGTTCCACGCACCTGTGCCAAATGACATGGTTGTAATGGCTGAAGCATTGCGTGTTGATGCTCGCGATAACCTAGAAGAAGACATTTAATTATGTCGATGATCATCCCCAACTGGAACGCACCAAGTAACGTGAAGGCTTTTGCTTCGACGCGTGTTGGTGGTTTTTCTGCTGATGCATATCATGGGCTAAACCTTGGTATGCATGTTGGGGATGATGCTTCATTGGTTGAACGTAACCGCATATGGCTTACGCAACACGCTAACATGCCAACTGCACCGGTATGGCTAAACCAAACACATTCTACAGATGTGGTTACGGTTTTAGAGCCAACAACCAATGTTCTCGACGCGGATGGCGCATTTACTCCAGCGACTGGGGTTGTGTGTTCAGCGATGACTGCAGATTGTTTGCCAGTGATCCTCACGGATACCAAAGGTACTCAAGTTGCTGCGGTTCATGCCGGATGGCGTGGTCTTGCTGGTGGTATTCTTGAAAATGCAGTCGCAAAGTTTTCTAATCTCGGCTCCGATAACCAGATTATCGCTTGGCTTGGCCCTGCTATTGGCAAACAGGCCTTTGAGGTTGGTGATGATGTGTTAGAAGCTTTCGTTAGTTTTGATCCTCAAGCGAAGCTTGTATTCAAAGCGAAAACTGAACCGGGCAAATGGTTAGCGAACATGTCTCAACTTGCAACACAGCGACTTGCTAAAGTTGGAGTTTCGCAAGTAACGGATTCGAACCTTTGTACTTTTGCCGATTCTGATGCTTTCTATTCTTATCGTCGAGATGGCGTTACTGGCCGTCAGGCTACCTTTATTTGGCTAGAGTAACGTTTAGTAAGTGTCCGCTTTTATCCAGCGCAATTATATTTTTATATAAACTCTATTCTTCATTCCTATCCCTTGAAAATCCGCGTTACCGTATCCATCTTCTAACCATAAGATAAACATATCTAAGAGTAGGAAGGTTGGCATGCGTCTCGATCGATTCACTAGTAAATTTCAAATTGCGATATCTGATGCTCAGTCGCTCGCATTAGGTCGTGATCACCAATATATAGAGCCTGTACACCTAATGGTGTCGCTATTAAATCAAGATGGTAGTGCGATTCGTCCATTGCTTACCATGTTGAATATTGATGTGGTTCAGTTGCGTTCAAAGTTAAGCGAAATATTAGACCGTGTACCGAAAGTAAGTGGTATCGGTGGTGATGTTCAGCTTTCGAATACAATGGGTACTCTGTTCAATCTATGTGACAAGGTCGCACAAAAGCGCCAAGACACATACATTTCTTCGGAAGTCTTCCTACTTGCCGCAATTGAAGATAAAGGTCCTTTAGGTAACCTGCTTAAAGAGCTAGGTCTTACTGAGCAAAAATTATCTCAAGCTATCGAGCAGGTTCGTGGCGGTCAAAAAGTTGATGACCCAAATGCCGAAGACCGACGCCAAGCGTTAGAGAAGTTCACCATCGATCTGACTGAAAGAGCGGAGCAAGGCAAGCTCGATCCTGTTATCGGTCGAGATGACGAAATCCGTCGTACCATCCAAGTACTTCAGCGTCGTACTAAGAACAACCCTGTCATTATCGGTGAACCTGGTGTAGGTAAGACAGCTATCGTTGAAGGTTTGGCTCAGCGCATTATTAACAATGAAGTGCCGGAAGGTTTAAGAGGCCGACGAGTACTGTCATTAGACATGGGCGCTTTGGTGGCTGGTGCTAAATACCGTGGTGAGTTTGAAGAGCGTTTGAAGTCTGTTCTCAATGAATTGTCTAAAGAAGAAGGCAATATCATTCTCTTCATCGATGAAATTCATACCATGGTCGGTGCGGGTAAAGGTGAAGGCTCTATGGATGCGGGTAACATGCTGAAACCAGCATTGGCTCGTGGTGAACTTCACTGTGTTGGCGCAACGACTCTTGATGAATACCGCCAATATATAGAGAAAGACCCAGCGTTAGAGCGCCGCTTCCAAAAAGTGCTTGTCGATGAACCAACGGTTGAAGACACGGTGGCGATTCTTCGTGGTTTGAAAGAGCGTTATGAACTTCACCATCATGTAGAAATTACCGACCCAGCGATCGTGGCTGCAGCAACACTATCTCATCGATACGTTTCTGATCGTCAACTGCCAGATAAAGCAATTGATCTGATTGATGAAGCCGCATCGAGTATCCGTATGCAGATCGATTCAAAACCTGAATCTCTGGATAAACTCGAGCGTAAGATCATTCAGCTTAAGATCGAGCAGCAAGCGCTAACTAATGAAAACGATGAAGCAAGTGAAAAGCGTCTTCGCACCTTACAAGCGGAGCTTTCTGATAAAGAGCGTGACTTTGCTGAACTTGAAGAAGTGTGGAACGCTGAGAAAGCAGCACTGTCTGGCACGCAACATATCAAATCAGAGCTAGAACAAGCTCGCATGGATATGGACTTTGCAAGACGTGCTGGCGATCTAAATCGAATGTCTGAACTGCAATATGGTCGTATCCCAGAGTTGGAGAAGCAACTAGACCTTGCTACCCAAGCTGAAATGCAAGAGATGACCTTACTGCGCAATAAGGTTACTGACGCAGAAATTGCAGATGTCTTATCTAAGCAAACGGGGATTCCGGTTTCCAAGATGTTAGAAGCAGAAAAAGAGAAGCTTCTAAAGATGGAGGGTGTTCTGCATAAGCGCGTTATCGGCCAAGGCGAAGCAGTAGAAGTGGTTTCGAATGCGATTCGTCGTAGCCGTGCTGGTTTATCTGATCCGAATAAGCCAATTGGTTCTTTTCTATTCCTTGGCCCTACAGGGGTAGGTAAAACGGAGCTCTGTAAAACGCTTGCTAACTTCATGTTTGATAGTGACGATGCAATGGTACGTATCGACATGTCTGAGTTTATGGAGAAACACTCTGTTGCTCGTTTAGTTGGCGCGCCTCCGGGCTATGTCGGTTACGAAGAGGGTGGTTATTTAACTGAAGCAGTGCGCCGCAAACCATATTCAGTAATCTTGTTAGATGAAATCGAGAAAGCACACCCAGATGTTTTCAATATTTTACTTCAGGTTCTTGATGATGGACGCTTGACTGATGGACAAGGCCGCACAGTCGACTTCAGAAATACGGTCGTGATCATGACATCGAACTTGGGCTCTTCGAGAATTCAAGAAAACTTCAATACGCTCGATTACCAAGGAATAAAGAATGAGGTGATGGAAGTGGTAGGTAAACATTTCCGTCCTGAGTTTTTGAACCGTGTTGATGAAAGCGTGGTGTTCCATCCATTAGGGCAAGAGCACATTCAATCTATTGCTTCTATTCAGCTTGAGCACCTGAAAAAGCGTATGGAAGATAATGGTTATGAACTTGAGGTGTCAGAAAAAGCGCTGAAGCTAATTTCTCAAGTTGGTTTCGACCCTGTATATGGGGCACGACCGTTGAAAAGAGCGATTCAACAGAGTGTAGAGAACCCATTGGCGAAAGCGATACTTGCTGGAAAAATCAACCCAGATAAAAAAGTACAGCTATTAGTTAATAACGACAGAATTATTGCTCACCAGTAATTGGGGCAGAAACAATAGGTACGATTCGCTAAATTTAGTCTAAATCGTACCTATTTCGAACGCTTTGTATAAATACTATTCGAACAGTCGCTAGTGGCGGCTTTTTTTCGTTTTTGGCCTTGTGCGCAAGATTATTATCTCTATAATGCGCCTCCGTTGTCAGGGATAACCAAGCGGTTTGAACTAAGCAGCGAAACGGCAAATAAGCATTTAAGATGCTTCAAAAAATTAGCAGGAAAAAGTGTTTGACACTGAATCCCAATTCGCTAGAATGGCCGTCCACTTCGAGAGGCTCCTTGTTAAAAGGAACGCTTAAGAAGTTAAGCTCTTTAACAATTTAAACCTATCAATCTGTGTGGGCACTCGTTGATGAATATCAAAACGTTTTATCGTTAGATAAAACAGATTCTTCGGAATCAAAATGAT